>JANYCC010000019.1 GCA_025360495.1 Verrucomicrobiota bacterium
TGGGCCATCCGGCGGTCGCTCAACCACCGGTGCAGGCGCGATTCGCGCTGGTCGGCTTCATCACGGAAGGCCCGGGCTTCGTGACCTGGACCACCGAGGCGGGGACCTCCTTCGAGAAGCGGCTGAACATCGGCGGGCTGAGTTCCCGACCCCTGACCGAGGTCCAGGCGACGTTCATCAACCTCCCTCCGGGGGTGACGGGAACTGCGCAAACATTCGCACCGATCCTCCTACCGGGTGAAGGCGGCACGGTCTCCTATTCGCTGGCGACGACCCCGGAACTGGCCGGGCATTTCCAGTTCGCATTGCGCCTCACCAGTGTGGAAGGCGCCCGGCTGGACGTCCCTTTCACGCTGGACGTCCGCCCCTCCGGACCCTTGCTGGCGGTCACGCCCACGACCGTGATCGCCGGAATGGTCCGCGGCCGGCAGAACCAGGTGGAATTTGCCGTCACCAACAACGGCTATGGCGCCGCCGGCCCGCTTTCGCTGGCGCTGCCCGCGATCCCGTGGCTGACCGCTGCCACCGCTCTCCCCGTGCCTTCGCTCAACCCCGGGGAAGGGACCGTGTTCCACCTGCTGCTGACCCCCGGGATGGACCTGCCGCTGACCGTTTATACCGGGGAAATCGGCGTTGTTTCAGCCGGGCAGACGGTCCGCGTGCCGTGTGAATTCCGCGCGGTCAGCGAAGCGGTCGGGGACCTCGAGATCACCGCCGAGGACGAATTCACCTATTATACGGCTGGTGCGCCTCGCGTGGCCAACGCCCATGTCCTCCTGCTCGATCCCTTCGACCAGTCCCACGTCGTCCGTGAAATTTCCACCGATGCCTCCGGATTCGCGGCCCTCCACGGCGTGCCCGAAGGCGTCTATGTGCTCCGGGTCACCGCACCGAAACACACCCGCCGAGAGCTCCGTGTGAACATCGCCCCCGGCCTCACACTACAGTCCCGGGTCCTGCTGCCCGCCGAGACCGTGGTCTATGACTGGACCGTCCAAGCCACCGAAATCCCCGACAACTACCGGTTCACCATCGATGCGAAGTTCGAGACCAACGTGCCGTTTCCGATGGTGACCACGGACCCGTTCCTGGTGCCGTTGGTGTTTCCCGGCGAGATCACGCAGACCTCCATCACGTTGACGAACCACGGCCTCATCGCCGCCAAGGGGGTCAAAATCCAGCCGCGCAGCACCCAGACCTATCTCATCACCCCGCTGTTCACCGATGTCGGGGATCTCCCCGCCCACAGCAGCATCACGGTGCCGGTGTGGGTGCAACTCCAACCGGGATTGGATGCCGATTTTGTCGACCGCCTCCAGCAGCAGGGTCGCTGGCCGCAGCCCGATGCCGGCGTGCAACCGGTCGTCTTCGGTGGGATGGAGGCACATCCGGCCCGCTTCGCCGACCGGACGGCCGTTTCCAACCGGCGCGCCGCCCCCGCCGGAATCGCCCGACCCGCCGCTACACCCGGCGGAAAGGACTGTGAAAAGCCCTCCCTGGATATCCTCTACTTCGTCGTTTGCGGCCCGGACGGCGTGTTCCATGTGGTATCGGTCGATATCCGGCCCGTCACCATGCTGAAGGAGCTGAACGGGTGCATCAAAGCCATCGCGGAGGCGGCGGGCAAAGCCGCCGCCAGCGGCGGGGTCGCCGGTCTCTCGGGCGTGCCGAAGGCGATTTGCGATTGTGCCTCGTCCGTCGCCGCCGGCCTGGGTGGCAGCGTGCCCCCCGAGCTCAAGTGTCTTTGCGCTTTCATCGGGTTGGATGGCGCCGGCATTGCCGAATGCCTCTGCCCGGAGATCCCGCCCGGCGAAGCGTTCGAAGGTGCGGGCGGAGCGGTTTTTGGTGCCTTCCAACCGCTGGGACTGCCGCCGTTTGGGGGCGATGGCAATTGTAAGATCATCCCGACCGGGGGCGGGGGCGGCAGCGCGGGCCAGATCGTCAGGGCCGCCTCCAAAGGGGGTCCGAAACCCATCGTCACCCAGGCCGGCAACGGCATCTGCGCCGAGGTCAAACTGCGCATCGAACAGGATCTGGTGCTCACCCGCTCCGCATTCCGCGCCACCCTCGGGCTGGATAACCGCCTCGCCTCGCCCCTCTCGGCCGTCGCTTTCCGCATCGATTTCTTCGACCGGAGCGGGCGCATCGTCAACAGCCTCTTCGGCGGACCTCCACCCGTGCTCTCCGGCCTGACCGGCATCGACGGCACCGGCACGCTGGCTCCGAGCACCAGCGGTTCCGCCGAGTTCACCCTGATCCCCGGCATCGACGCCGCGCCCGACGGCGACACCCCTTATACCGTCGGCGGCGAACTCCAATATAAAGACGCGAGCGGCATAATAACCGTCACGCTCCAACCCGCGCCGATCAAGGTCCTGCCCCAACCCCGGCTTCGGGTGGATTATTTCCATCAACGGGACGTGTTCAGCGACGATCCCCACACGCCGGAGATCGAGCCCAGCGAACCTTATACCCTGGCCGTCCTGCTCCGCAACGTGGGGCCCGGCCCGGCAAACGCCATCCGGATCACCAGTGCCCAACCCAAAATCATCGAGAACGAAAAGGGACTGTTGGTGGATTTCCAGGTGATCGGCACCGAGACCTTCGGGGCGGACGGCCTTCGCGAACTGACCCCTTCCCTCACCGCGGACCTGGGCGACCTTCCCGGAGGAGGCGTCCAGATCGGCCGCTGGCTCCTCAAGAGTTCGGTCCAGGGCCTGTTCATCGATTATTCGGCCCGTTTTGAACACCTCGATGGACTGGGTCAACGCAACCTTTCCCTGGTCGATCCCGACGGCGTGAAGATCCATGAGATGACCCACCTCGTCCGCGATGCCCGACCTGGGGCCGACGCGCTCCCGGACTTCCTCGTCAACGAGGACTTCGCCACCGATCACGCGGCCCTACCCGATTCCGTTTACCTCAGCACCGGCGCCATCGAACCCGTCGCCGTCGTGACGCAGGCCATCCCCGACGGCGTGCCCATTACGGCCGATCTCAGGGTCGAATTCTCCTTTGAGCCGTCCGCAGGCTGGACTTATGTGCGCGTCCCGGATCCGCAGGGGGCGTCCGGTCCACGCCGGTTCCGGCTCGCCCGCGTGCTGCGTTCGGACGGCTTCAGTGTGCCGTCGGAAAACTTCTGGCAGACGGACCGCACCTTCATCGGCCAGGGACTGCAGCCGATCCGTGAAAACCTGCTTCACCTGCTGGATCACGGTTCAACCGGAATCTACACGCTGATCTATGAGACGGTCACCCCGGCCACCACGGCGCCACCAGCAAGCCAGGTGACCGTGCTCCCCTCGCAGGCCTTCTCCGATTTCCCGGTCAACTGGACCGGCGCGGGCGGCCTGGGCGGACCGGTCGCATTCGACATTTATGTCTCGGTGGACGACGCGCCTTTCACCCCTTGGCTGAGGGACACCACGCTCACCGGCGCATTCTATCCGGGCGCGCCGGGACATCGTTACGCCTTTTATAGTGTCGCCACGGACACCGCGGGGAATCGCGAGGCGGTCCCTGCCGCACCCGATGCCACCACGAGCACCACGCTCACGAACACTCCGCCGAAGTTCGCCGTCATTTCGGATCAGAGTGTGGATGAGGGCGGACTCTTCACCCTTCGACTGGCGGCCACGGACTCCGATGTCCCGGCCCAAAACCTGGAATTCCTTCTCGGGCCCGGAGCGCCTTCCGGTCTGACCTTGGATCCGGCGACCGGTGTCCTTCAATGGCTGACCGGCGAAGGCAACGGACCCTCCACCAATCCGGTCACCGTCCTCGTTCGCGACAGCGGCTCGCCCGCACTGACTGATACCCGCACGTTCAGCGTCATCGTACGCGAGATCAATTCACCACCCATCCTCGCGGACGTCCCCGACGCGGTCATTCGCGAGGGCGTTACTTATACCTTTACGGCCCGTGCGACCGATGCCGATCTGCCCCCGAACAAACTGGCATTTTCGCTCGCCCCGGGCGCGCCGCAGGGTGCCACGATCGACCCCATCACGGGCATTTTCACTTGGAAACCGGGGAATTCCCAAGGGCCAAGCACGAACCGCTTGACCCTCGTGGTTCAGGATGACGGAACGCCGCCGCTGAGCCAGGCACAGAACTTCACCGTGGTGGTCCGGGACACCCTGGCTGACTTCCAATTGCGGATCGGGCGCACCAATCTGTTCGTCGGCGACCACCAGTCCCTCGCAGTCCACTTGAAATCGGGTGACAATCTGGAATCCCTTGAATTCAAGCTCCAGGCGGACCCCCATCTGCTGTCCGATCTTCAACTGCTCCCGGGGCTGGCCGGTATCGATTCAGCGGTGCTCCAACCGACCCAACCGGGCGAATATAAAGCCTCCCTGTCATTCGCAGTGGGTGGTTTGCCGGCGTCCGACGCCGACATCTTCCGCATCGCGTTCGGGACCGCGGGTAGCGCTGGCGGCGTCGCACCCCTGGTGCCTTCCTTGATACAGGCGGTGGACCTGGAAGGCCGGATCCTGCGGGGTTCCGGTGCCTCGGGATTGGTGGTCGTCGTCGGGGAATCCCCAATCCTTCTGGCCGAACCCACCCCACAGCCCGGCGTCCTACTCTTCGGTCGGCCGGGACAAACTTATGCGATCGACGCCACCTCGTCGCTGGACGGAACCCCCCAATGGCAACCCCTGTTTGAGGGCATCACCCTGACCGGGGAATACCGCGTCGTGCCACTGCCGCAATTCGCTGACCGGATCTTCCTACGATCGCGCCGGTCACCGTGAGGGTAACGCAACGCCGCACGCATCAGGACGAGACGACCAGAGCCCCCGAATGGAATGGGACGGATTTTGGCACTTCCTCAAAGGATGCCATCCGGGCGGCTCGGGCGGAGCCTCGCCCTACCGATTCGAAGTGCCCACCGACGTGGTCTGTTGTGGTGGGGCGAGGTTCCACCCGAGCCACTTGGGAGCCCATCCATCTCCATCACTTGGCGACATAGGCGGCCTGATCGGCGAACTGCAGGCTTGGCACTGCCGCCGTCGCACTCACCTCCAGCGCGATCCAATGCCCGTTCGCCGAATGCGCCGGAAACCCGCAGGCGATCGCATAGTCCCCCGCCTCCCCCGCCACAAACCGGAAAGCCACCCCCTTCTTGCCGGTGGTCCCCCGGAGCGGCATCGGCGTGCTCGCCCCCTCAAAGGCCGGGTCGCCCAACTGGACCCGCTTGGCCATCGCCCGTTCCACGACGATCGCACTGTGCGGCACCGGGCTGTTGTTGGTGAACGTCACCGACACGGTCCAACCCTGCGGGATCACATACTTCGCCCGGCCCTTGCAAAAGCCGTTGAAGTTCATCCCATAATTCACATCATTATAGGCCGAGATGAGCACCAGGTTCACCGTCTTCGCGGCGGCGGGATCGAGGGCGATGAAGGATTCCGGCTTGGGGTCGGGCGCCTGCGCGGGGTTGGCCGCCGCCGGGCCCGCGTGCGCCTCATGCCCTGGCGGCGGTGGCGCCTCCTCGGCACGGGTCCGGACGGCGGCCGCCAAGGCGAGCCCGGCCAGCAGGCTGCTCACCCTGATAAAAGAAGGATTCATCCGGTGAACCCGTCATTCCAACGGCGCGATCTCGGCACCCGCCGGGACCTTGTCCGAGGGCACCAGCATCCAGACCGCGCCCCGCTCATTCTGGGCGGGATCCGCCGGACCCCCATAATTCGCATGGGCATCCGTGACATATAAGGTGCCGTCGGAGGCCTGCCCGCCCCCGGTGAACATCAGTTTCGTGTCGAGCAGTTCCTGCATCTGCCAGTTTCCCTGCCCGTCGCGCGCCGTGCCCCAGACCTTGCCGGATCCCCAATCGCCGAAGAAATAGGTGCCGTCCATCTGGGGGAATTTCGACCCGCGATACACGCCGAAGCCGATCACGCAATTTCCCTGGTCGACATGGCTGTATTCGCAGATCGGCATCTCCCCGACCCGGGGCGCATCCTTCACGGCGTCCAGCATCGGCTTGCCATTGGCATCCACCGGCAGCGGGAACGGATGCGTGGCGCACATGAACTTCCACCCATAATTCACCCCCGCCTTCCCCTTCGGTTCGAAGTCGATCTCCTCATAATGATTCTGGCCGATGTCCGCGATGTACATGTCCCCGGTCTTGGGATCGAACTGGAACGTCCACGGGTTCCGCAGGCCGTAACTCCAGATCTCCGGCCGCGCGTTCGGATGCAGCTTGTTGAACGCCTCCTCGCTCACCCCGAACAGCTTCATCTGCGAGCCTGGCGTGATGAACGGGTTGTCCTTCGGGATCGAGTAGCCGCGTTCGGGGGAACTCGGGTTCACGTCGATGCGCAGGATCTTCGCCAGCAGCGTCGTCAGGTCCTGGCCCGCGCCCAGCACGTCGCCCTCCCATCCGCCGTCGCCGCTGCCGATATAAAGATAGCCGTCGGGCCCGAAGGCGATCTCCCCGCCATTATGGTTGGCATAAGGCCGCGGCATCTGGAACACCACCCTGGCGCTCTCGGGGTCGGCCCGGTCCGGGTTGGTCTTGGACACCTGGTATTCGACGATGAAACTGGACCCGTTGAACCACATGTCCGAGTAATGGACGTAGAACTTGCCGTTCTCGGCGTACTTGGGATGGAATTCCAAGTCATACAACCCCTGTTCCAGGAACGAGCTCACCACCGTGTCGTGGATGTCGAGGAACGGTTTGGCCTCCACCTTGCCGTTCTTGATCAGGCGCACCACCCCGGTCCGTTCACACACGAACAACCGGTTGTTGTCGCCCGGCGCGAGCGACACCCGCACCGGATCCACAAACCCGCCGGCGACCTTCACCAGGGCAACCTTGACGGGCTTGGGCAGTTTGCCACCGGCCACGGCGGTGTTGTGTTGCGAGACTTCGGCGGCCGGGACCGTGAGGGCCGCGGCGACGGCGACGGCCAGACTGAGCGCAAATGCTTTTTTCATGGATGGGGAACGGTGCGTGGGTTTGCGTTGGGGATCGGAAATCAGTGATCGGGGGTCGGAAGTCAAAAGTCAGACAATTGCATCCCTCAGGATTTGGGAACGGCGACCGGCGGTTTGGATCCGAACAGGGGGACCGCCTTCTGCACCGACCGGGTCACGCCCCACGCCAACGGGAGCGCGACCAGCAGCCAGGCCAGGGTGAGTCGCATCAGTTTCATGGTGTTCACTGCGGCAGGGTCAGGCCGGCAACGGCAGATGGTGCCGGGGGTTCACCGGGCGCACGAGCAGGTTGGCCACGAATCCGGCCAGCAACAACCCGACCATGAGATACATCGTGGCGTTATAAACCTCCGCCTTGGGGACGCCCGCCCGTTTTTTCGCGTCCGACATATAATTCACCAGCATCGGGCCGACAATCGCCGCCAACGACCACGCGGTGATCAGACGCCCATGGATCGCGCCGACCTGGTGGTTGCCGAACAGGTCCCGCAGGTAGGCCGGCATGGTCGCGAAGCCGCCGCCATACATCGAGATGATCAGCGCGGTCACCGTCACGAAGAGCACTTCGCTGCCGAGTTTCTGCGTCAGCGGGATCAGCGCGTACAGCACCGCCCCGGACAGGAAATAGATCGAGTAAACCATCTTCCGGCCGGTGAGGTCGGAGACGGACGACCATAGGAAACGCCCGCCCATGTTGAAGAGTGAGAGCAATCCCGCAAACCCGCCGCCCACCGCCGCGCCCACGCCGAACATGTCCTGGCACATCAGCGACGCCTGCCCGAGCACGCCGATGCCCGCGCTCACATTCAGGCATAGCACCGTCCACAAAAGCCAGAACTGCGGTGTCTTCCAAGCGGTGTCCACTCCCACGCCCCGACCCGCCGCACCCCGACTGCCGACCTGCGCCGCCGCGAATCCCTTCGGAGCCCAATCCGGCGGCGGCACCCGGACCAGGAACGCGCCGAAGCAGATCCATACCGCGTATAATCCCGCCATCGTCACAAAGGCCGGGGCCACCCCGACCGAGGTGGGCGTCTTGAAATGTCCCATCAATTCCACGCCGAGCGGCGCGCCGATCAGGGCGCCGCCACCGAAGCCCATGATCGCCATCCCGGTCGCCATCCCGGGGCGGTCGGGAAACCACTTGATGAGGGTGGATACGGGCGCGATGTAGCCCAGGCCCAACCCGATCCCGCCGATACCCCCGTAACCGAGATACAGCATCCACAATTGGTGCCAATGCGCCCCCAAAGCCGCCACCAGGAGGCCGCCGCAGAAACACGCCGCACTGGCCAGCATCGTCTTCCGGGGACCGCTCTTTTCCACCCATTTCCCGAACACCGCCGCGGACAGGCCGAGCAACACCAAGGCGATCTGGTAGATCCAACCCACCTGCGGGATCGTCCAGTCGCGCTCCGGATCCCGGACGCTGACCCCGAGCAGGCGGGTCAGGGGCTCATTGAAGACGCTGAATCCGTAAACTTCACCAATGCACATGTGGACCGCGATCGCCGCCGGCGGCACCAACCAACGGGAGAATCCGGGTTGGGCCACCGAGGCTTCACGGGACAGGAAGTCGGGCGTGGCGACGCTCATTCAACAAAGGGAACCCCTGATTGAGGCCCGTTTCGCCCCTCCTAGGCCAGCAGAATCCCATGTCCTGGTCCGGAGGGGCGCCTCTGGGCATCGTGGGAAGCCGGCCCATTGAAGAAGCGGGGCGGGTAGGAAAACCCGCCCTCCCAGCGCGGTCGCGACAGCTCCGGGGGGACGGGCTGTCCCACCCGCCTTCCCACGATGCCCAGAGGCG
>JANYCC010000036.1 GCA_025360495.1 Verrucomicrobiota bacterium
CTCGCCCCGCGAGGAACGAGCGGGGAGAGGGTTGGGGAGAGGGGTCCGTCGGCCTTTTTCGCTGCTTGGTTAAGCCGGCAAACCCAAGTACTTATCTGTCGTCGGCCGACCCACAGTCCCCCTCTCAAACCTATGAAATCCGCAACACTCGCATCCTTAATATGCTTGGGCTCCGTCCCAGGGATGATTGCCGCGGAATTCACCAACCTCGATTTTGAGCAGGCCCGCCACCCCGTCCGTCTGCTGGACGGACCCAATGGACATTTGGTGTCGACGGCTGATGCACTTCCAGGCTGGACCGTGTTGCTGGGGGGAGTGGTGCAGACCCAATGTCTCTATAACAATCTGACTCTAGGTGCGGGGAGCGTGGATTTGTTTGGCTCGTTTCCACCGCGGGCGGACTTTTCCCATGTAATTGAAGGACATTTTTCTGTCGGGCTGCAGAACCGGTTCAATGGCTCCCCCATCGCCAGCTTCGCGGCCATTTTCCAGACCGGAATGATCCCTCCGGGCAGCAAGTCTCTGCTGTTCGAGGGTGGAGGGCCCCGGGAATCAGTTTCAATGACATGCCGGCACCGGTGTTTCAACTCGGTCCCGACCCCTCACTTTCCACGCCCGACACCACCTTTGGGGTGGATGTATCCTCGTGGGCTGGGCAGGAGGTGAAGATGGAATTCAACTCTCCGCGGACAGGAGTGCGGCTCGATAACATAAGATTCTCATCGACCACCGTGGTTCCGGAGCCATCCACCTGGACCCTCTTGAGTGCGGGGGGCGTGATGGTGTCATGTCTGGGCCGGCGCCGTGACCCGCATCACCCGGGGAAGCCGTAGGAGCGGACGGCAGGACGCTCCAATCCCAGCCAACGAGCCCGAGGGAAACCGGCATGGGATAAGTGAGCCTCCTGCCGTCGGCTCCTACCTTTGAGGAAGGACCTTCAAACTTCCCCCTTTCCCCGGCGCCTCCGGTCTGCCCAATTGAGGGCGTGAAATCAAAATGGAGCCAGTTCTTCCAGCGCTGGCTGGTGATGACCCTGGCCGTGGTCGTGGCCGCCAAGGTGGTGAAGGGCATCCACTATTCCGACCTGACGGCACTGCTCCTCGCGTCTTTGGGACTCGGATTGCTCAATGCTTTCGTCCGGCCCGTCCTCGTGCTCGTCTCGATCTCCCTCCTCGTCGCCACCCTCGGCTTCGGCTACTTCGTCATCAATGCCCTTCTCCTGTGGGCCGTCGGGTCCATCGGAATCGGCTTCCGCGTCGATGGTTTCTGGCCCGCTTTCTGGGGAGGCCTGGTGATCAGCGTCGTCTCCTTTGTCGCCAATCTTTTCCTAGGACGGGGTCCCGCAGTCACCGTTCAGGGCAGTGAACGACGCGGTGGACGCCGCTCGGTCTCCGCAGGCGATCCCCCGGGCAAAGGACCCGTGATCGATGTCTAGGCGCCGGCCCGCCAATTCACCGGGTCCGGGCAGTTTTCAGTCAGGCCCCACGGCGGTTTCTCACTAGGCTCGTGTCATGTCCGCCGGACGGTCACGCCGCTTTCGTCTCCCGAGGCAACCCCGCAGGCGCGGTGGCCCCGGGTGGCCTTGGCCCCTGATCCTCATCCTGGGGGTGGCCGTCGGTGCCGGCATCTGGGTGTGGCTTCATCGTGCCCCGTCCCCCCGGCCCGCGATCCCCGGGTCGAAGGTCACCAACACCGGGTCCCTCCATGGGCCCGCCGAACCGCGGACCGACGAAACCGTCCCGCGCCCCACCCAGGTCGCGACCAATCGACAACGGCCGGAGATCACGCCGTCTCCCGGACCGCCCATGCCGGAGCCGGGGACGTGGAGTCCCCGCAGCGTGACCAATGTGTTGGAAGCCCAAATCGCCCTTGCCACCCACGGCATCAGCGGAGGTTCGATCGACGGTGCGGGCGGTGCCCAGACGGCGGCCGCCTTGCGCGCGTTTCAATTGCAACACGGACTCGAACAGACCGGCCGGCTGGACCAGGAAACGCTCCGTCGACTGCGTCTCGAGCGACCGCCGTTCACGACCTTCACGGTGACCGCGGAACACATCGCCCGTCTGGTGCGGATCCCACCGACCTGGTTGGGCAAATCGGAGCTCCCGGAGCTGGGATATGAGTCGGTGCTCGAACTGGCCGCCGAACAGGCCCACAGCCATCCCTCGCTTCTGCGTCGTCTCAACCCGGAGTTGGATTGGGGCCGGATCGCCGCCGGCACGGTCCTCACGGTGCCCGATGCCGGATATCCGAATCCCCGTCGGGCGGCACGCATGCGAGTGAGCCTGTCGGGACGTTATCTCCGGGCGTTTGACGAGCGCGGGGAATTGCTGGGTCACTTCCCGTGCAGCATCGGGCGGATCGCCGAAAAGAGACCGATTGGCGGCCTCCACGTGGTGGTCATGGCGAAGGATCCGAATTACACCTTTGACCCGAAAGTCTTCCCGGAATCGACCGAGGGACGGGCTTTGGGACGACGCTTGGTCATCCCTCCCGGACCCAACAACCCGGTGGGCGTTGCGTGGCTGGGCTTGGACCGACCCGGATACGGAATCCACGGCACCCCGGGTCCGGAACAGGTCGGTCGGACCGAAAGCCACGGTTGTTTCCGCCTGGCGAATTGGAACGCGGAGCTATTGCGCCAGATGGCCTGGATCGGGATGCCCGTGAGCGTGGAACCGTGACCCGGGCGAATGACGAATGACGAATGACCAATGACGAATGACCAATGACGAATGACCAATGACCAATGACCAATGACCCCTGACCCTGACTCCGACTCCCAATCTCCCCCCATGCCGGTGGGTGCCGTGACGTGGGTATCCGCATCGCAGCCATGCGCCCGATGTAGGGGTTTCTGCCACCCTTATGTAGGGAAAATACTTAGATAAAGCAGTTGCAGATAAGGTCGCTTGGGAAGCCCAATATGGAGGCCGATATTGGTAGGTCTGAGTCAGGGGGGAAACGACAGGGTCAGAAGTTCGCTTCACGGCGTACCATCGTCTCATTGCCCCCACAGACTGCTGATTTTGCATCCTTGGGATTATGCGACGCATCTTATATCCGGAGCCGATACGCTCTTACCGTCATTGGTTGGGCCGTGGGGTCTTTGCCACGGTGGCGGTCGCGGCGTTGTTCTGGTTGATGCGCGATTCGGACGTGGGTTCGGGCCCCCTCACGGGCCTGGGAGAACTGCGGGTGTTGGGACTCACCGAGGGCCGCCAGCACGACGCTCCAGGGCGGCCGGGGATGCTCCTCTGGCTGCCGACCGACTGGCGCAAGCCGCTCGCCCGCCAGATGGGGTACCGGGGGATTGTGTGGACGTCGCAGAGCGGGGCCGAGGAATTGCAGGTTTGGTGCGAATGGAATCTCACCAACACGCTGGCCCCCGGCGGTTGGTTTGAACCGGTCCTGCTCGACAAAAACGGCACGATCATCGCGGTGGGAAGCTTTCCGGAAGCGGGTTGCCTGACCGGCCGAAGCCTTGAACCCGTCGGTTTCCACCCCCTGAATCTTCTGCCCGGCACAGTCTTTGAAGTGCGCCGCTTCCAACCGGGCTCGCCCCGACGCGACACGGTCGCGCACGTCGCGCTTGCCGGTCTCTGAAATCCGCGACCACCCCGGCGGACGTTGCATCCGCGTCCTTCAGCGGTTTTCGTTCGCCCCGCCTGACCCCAACAGCCGGCCGATCGCCCCCATCAGGATCCCCTGCACCGCGGGATCCACGAAGGAGGAGTTCGGTTCGGTCTCATAGCCGCCCTGCCGATAAGCGATCTCGGTCCCGATATAGCCGGGGCCATAGTCGCCATAGGCAGCCATGGCCACGCCCAGGTCCGGGCGCATCTGTTGGGCGGCCAGTTGATATTCCACGAACAATTCCCCGGGGAGATGGAGCACGCGAAGGCTGCCCAACCGGAGGCAGGCAACTTCACTGATGCGCCCCGCCGTGGATTGATCGAGCCACGCCAGCTTGGCCACGTGAACATAGAGCGTGGGATCGGGCCGGGCCAAGGTTGCCTCGTCCTTCGCCCGGTCCAGATGGGCCGCGACCGGCAGGCGCACTTTTTCCACGTTCCAACCCACGTCGGCCGCATCCAATCGCTGCCGCACCGTGGCCGCCCAGGCCCGCTCCAGACCGTCGGCCAAACGCCCCGCCAGGACCGCCCGATTGGTGTGGGCGCCATCGTTGTATTTGCCGGCCCCGATGTTCCCGCCCGCCCCGTTGAAATGGATGTGCGGCAATCCGGGATGCGCCTGGTCGGCCAGGAACCGTGCGATTCCCGGGAAGTCCGGATTCGCAATCCCGGTCCGATAATAACTCTGCGGATGGGTGGCATAATAACTGAGGGCCGCCAACGGCTTCTCCCCGTCCCAGAAACTCAGCATCACCACCACGGGATCCACGGTCCCCTCGGGTGCGGCCCGCAATTCCGGATCCGGACACGCCGTGTAACGGACGCCCCGGATCCGTCCGTCGGGTCCGGGGATCCGCCGGTTGGACGCGACCTGATGGACCGTCGCCCGACCCCAGCCCACCTGGGTGACCGGTTGACGGTTGGTCATCGCGATGCGGACGGCATTGCCGGCCCTCGCCATGGCCGGTTGCACGATCGCCGGATCGAAAACACCCGGGGCCAGGTGGTGCGAGGCCAGGATCCGGGCCGCCGTGAAATCGGCCACGGGCGCGTCGTGCTGATGGAGCGTGTGGAGGGCCACACGGTCGCGCGTTGTGCCGGCGGCGGCCGCAAGCTGGTCGCGGAACGCATCCCGGGCCTCGTTGGCGATCCCGATCCAATCCACCGCACACAGCACGATCGGGTCGCCCGCCCCGGTGAGCACGACCCCGCGGCAGCGCAGGGTGAGCTCACCCACGGCGATCATCGGGTCATAGGCCAGGGACATCCCGGTGGCGGGGGTGGCGTCGGCATCGAAGACGGCGAGTTCGAGGCCGGCACGGGCGGGCAGGATTGCCAGGAGAAGGATGCACACCGACCCGAGGCGGAACGCGGGGAACATGCGGTGAGTGTGAGCTTGGGGACGCCGGCGACTCAATCCGGATGATGGTCCCGGTTCAGGCGCCTGGGGGGACCACCGGCGTCCGCTTCGCCTTGCGCCAGCGTTCACGAATCGTGAGCACCGCGGGCAGGAACGTGAGACCGGCGATCATGCAGGTGGCGGTGCCCACGGACATCACCCAACCGAGGCTTTGGATCCCGCGATGATCGGCGAGGGTCAGGCTGCCGAAGCCCGCGATGGTGTTCAGGCCGCTCACCAACACCGCCTTGCCCGTGCTCTTCGCCAGGATTCCGGGATTCTGATCCTCCGCGAACCGATTCAGGATTTGGATGCCATTGGTGACCCCGATTCCGATGACCAATGGCAGGGTCATGATGTTGGCCGGGTTGAAGGGGATGCCGGCCCAGCCCATGAAACCCACCATCCAAGTCGCCCCGATCGCCACCGGCAAGAGCGCCAGGACCACGGGTGTCACCGCACGGAAATGGAGGAAAACCAGGAGGATGATCGCCCCCAGCGCATACCAGGCGGCCTGGACATAGGAATCCTTGAGCAACGTGGTGTATTCGAGCAACTGCACGGGTGTCCCGGTCACGTTCTTGTCGAGCGACTTCAGATCCCGGACGAACGCCTCCTGGGGGATGCGGTCCCAAACGTTGCTCCGTGGGTAAACCTGGACCAAGTGCCGGCCGTTCTGACCGACGAACCGGTTACGCAGGGTGGTCGGGAGATCCTCCACCCGCAGTGGGCCGGAGGCATCCTGGGTTTTCACCGCGGCGAAGGTGTCCTGGACATCCTGGAGAAAGGCCCGCTGGAACGCGCCGATCTGCTCGGCATTGGCCTTCCGATCCCCCCGGAACATCGCGCTGAGGAATTCAGAAACCGCATCGCGCAGCGAGTGCAACCGCTGGCCCAATTCCTTTTCGTCGGTCTTGGCCACCTCGTCCTCCGCCAACCACAGATAGCCCTTGAAGGCCCGGAGACGGATGGCCAGGGCGTGCAGGTCGGCCGGGGCGGGATCCACCGGCTGGAATTCCAATCCGGCGAGGGACTGCGTCACGCCCCGCACCAGCTCCAACTTGTGGATCTGGTCCTCGGCGAGAAACCGCGCCATGGACTCGGTGGTCGCGACCGTGGGCAGGTTCGTCGCCTTCCTCGCCAGCGCCGCCGCCTGCTCCAACGTGTCGGTCACCAGCGCCCCGTAGAGGACGGATTTCTCGGCCGACTCCACCAACTTGTGCTCGAACACCACGGAGGGAAGGCCCTCGCTTTGCATGTGGAGCAGGTTGTAATCGAAATGCACCCGCGGCCACCGCACCAGCGCCAGCACGCACACCGCCGCGACCACCGACAACACGATCCACGGGCGGTCGAGCCAGATCCGCTCCAACCGTTCGCGCCGCGCCATCGCCTCCGCACCCACCTCGAAGGATTCCAGTGCCTCCTCGCGCAGTTCCCGGGCACCCGCAATCTCATCGACCCGGTTCTGTCGCCGTCCGCGCAGCAACAGCACGGGCAGGACGGTGATCATCGGCACCAGGCACAACAGCATCCCGCCCCCGGTGATCAAACCCATCTCACGGATCCCCTTGAAATCGGTCAGGGCCATCGCAAAGAACGCGCCCGCCGTCGTGAGGCAACCGGTGATGATCCCCTGCCCGGTGTACACAATGGCCTTGTACATGGCCTCGTGCTCCGTCCGTCCGCGTCGCAATTCCTCCTCATAACGCGTGACCAGATGCACCCCGAAATCGATCGCCAACCCGATGAGCATCGGCACGAAGGTGATCGTCAGGATGTTCAGGTGTCCCACCACGAGGGTCGTGTAGCCCATCGTATAACCCAACCCGATGATCAGGCAGAGCAC
The DNA here is from genome assembly GCA_025360495.1 of Verrucomicrobiota bacterium. Lineage (GTDB taxonomy): Bacteria > Verrucomicrobiota > Verrucomicrobiia > Limisphaerales > UBA9464 > UBA6176. Next base: position 6,884 of record JANYCC010000036.1, read on the forward strand.
CGCCTTGAGCGGACGCCCGGTCTGCCGGTAGGCGATCACGAAAATCAACGCACACAGAACCAACGACACGAGGGTCGCGAGGGTGGAATCGTGCTGGGACTGGAGCATCTCGTCATAGTCGAGCACCTGTTCCCCGGTGACGCCGATGTTCAATCCGGGGACATCGCCGCGCACCTCGGCGACCAAGGCGCGCAACCGGTCGATGGCCGCCGCGTTCACCTCGTCCTGGCGGGCGAACCGGGCCTCCTCCAACCGCTTGGGGCCGGCGTCCGGCTTCCTCCCGAGCAGGCGTTCGTACCATCGTGGCTGCAGGTCCGCCGCAGTGAGGACGACGGCACGGGGTTTGGCCGAAACCAGATAGATCCGGCCGGCGGCGAACGTGATGTATTTTTCCCGTTCCGCCTCCTCGCCTCCGCCGAAAAGCGCCTCCACGCCCGGGGAGGGCGGCGACTCCGGTCCGCCCAAGGTTGCCGTCGCCATGCGGATCAGACGCTCCATGGCGGGCAACGCCTGGATGAACGAATCCGTCTTGGCGGTGCGTTCGCGTCCGCTGGTCCGGATCAGGGTGTTCACCTGGCGGAACAAGGTCGCCAGGTTGGTCGCGCCCGTGAACTGCTGCAGGAAGGGTTGGTAATCCTTCAGCGCCTGCGTGAACTCCACCAGGTTGGTCTCGGAGAAAAACAGCAGCGCCTTGTTCCCCATCAACCGCAGGTCTCCCTTCAGAAAAACATCGCTGAAGAGGTTCGTCGGGTTTCGCGAAACCGACTCCAAATCCAATCGCGCCCCCAACCGTTCGACAAATTGCCGGTTCCGTTCGTGATTGTCGCTCTCCACCACCACCACCATGTCGTCCTGCCCGGGAAACTCCTTTTTGAACGCCAGGAAATTGCGGTGCGACGGCTTGTCCTCGCCGACCAGCGAATTCCGGTCCATGTCGAAATCCAGGTGCGTGATCGTGATCAGCACACAGACGGCAAACAGGAGGAATTGCGGCCAGAGAAACCATCCCGGGCGCTGGCAGATGCCGCGGGCAAGCGTCGCCAGACAACGCACGGCGATCGACGGTTGGCCGGTGGGTTTCACAGGGACGGTGGCTCCTCTTCAAATGGCGCCAGCACCGACGCGACGGCCGCCACCACCAGGAACGAGAGGATCAACGAAAGCATCTGGAAGGGAAAATCAAACCGCGCGTGCACGAGCATCCCGCCCAGGGCGATCCAGACCGTCGCCCGGAATTCAGCGGCCATCCGGAGCACGCCGTGCCTCCAATGAACGACGGGCAACATCAGTAACAGGGCCACGACCAAGCCGAACCCGATCCAGCCGAAAGTGACCCGGGTCTCCAGCCAGTCGTTGTGCACATAGGCCGGCCAGTCGCCCCGGGGTTCGGCCCGATAGAGCCCCGCGATCGCCATGAACGACTCCGCGCCGGTCCCGAACAACGGGAAATCCGCCGCAATCTTCCGGGCGTTCTCGTAGATCTCGGTCCGACCCGACATGCCTTCGTCGGTGAGGACCGTTTCGAACCGTTTCTTCAGGACCTCGCCGGACAACATCCAACCGACGGCCAGGGTCACGAGCACCGTGCCGCCCAGGAACCATCCGATTCCCGCCTGGCGCCGGCCCCGGACGCCCAGCACGAGGAGAACCGCCAGCAATTCGGCCATCGCGATGAAGATCCCCCCGCGACTCGCGGCAACGAGGGTCCCGAGAAGGATCAGGCCGGCGCAGGGGAGGAGCAGGATATGGGGACTCGCACCGGCCCGCATGGTCCGGCCCAGGGTGCGTTTGGCTTCGCGACGGAGAACCCACCAAAAACCCACCACCAAGGGCCAGATCAGGTTGAGGTACTGGGCGCCATTGGCCCGGTACGCGTAGGGCCCGAACATCCCGCTGCCATAGTACATCCGCACCTTCTTCAACCACAGCAGTTCGCGGGACCCGTCCAATCGATGCACCATGCCGACGAGGCTCATCAATGCGGTGCTCAATGCCAGGGTCCACAACAGCCTCTGCAATCGTCGGGGAACCCGGCCTGATTCCCGGTCCATCCGCCCGTCCTCCACCCGGTGCCGTTCACTGCGCGACATCCCTTGCAGCCATTCCCGCGCCCCCCAGAACGCCAGCGCCAGGGCCACATAGCGGATCCAACCCCGTCGGGTGCCTTCCAAGTCGTACGTGGTGGGAAGCCACGCCACCGCCTCGCGATAAACAAATTCGAACCCGTCAATGTTCCAGCGCACCAAGGCCCGGGCGTTGAACAGACTGATGCCGACGTATCCCAGAAACAGGACGGACAACATCGCCAGCGCCCACAACCAGTGGCCGCCGCGACCCGGCACATCCCAGCGCGGGTCTTTGAATCCGGTCAACCGCCCCAGCACCCGCCGTCCCACGGCGGCCAATCCGACCGCATACATCAGGCCGGTGGTGGTCCAGGCCGACCACACGGCGGCGGACCCGAAGGCCCAGGGCGCGAAAACGACCAGGATCAACAGCAGGAGCCCCGTGGCCTGGTCAAAACCACGGTTGGCATTGCGACAAAATGAGGAAGGGGATTTCGACATGCAGTATGCGGACTCGAGGAATCAATCTCCGTCGGCCGCCCGTCGGGCTATCCCCGTTCCAAGGTGATCACCATCCGGGGCTCATCCGGGCGACGGGATCCGATACCAGCGCCGTTCACGGCGTCACCGCCAGCCTTTCGTCCGCCGTTTCGCGCTTCATCATCACGCCTTGCTCCTTGTAGGCGCGCAGCACGAAGTGGGTCGCCGTCGACAGGACCCCCTGCAAGGTCGAGAGCTTTTCCGATACGAAGGTGGCCACCTCACGCAGGCTTCCCCCTTCCACCTCGACCAGCAAATCGTAGCCGCCGGACATCAGGTGACAGGAACGCACCTCGTCGTAGCGCGAAATCCGTTCGGCGAGTTTGTCGAAGCCCCCGCCGCGCTCAGGCGTGATGCGAACCTCGATCACGGCGCGCACCATCTCGCGACCGAGCTTTTCCTCATTGAGGACGGCGCGGTAACCGAGCAACACCCCGGTGTCCGACCATTGCTGCAACTGGGTCCGGACCTCCGCCTCGGTGCGCCCGAGCAGGGCCGACATTTGGAGCGGCGTCAGCGAGGCGTCCTGACGCAAGAGTTTCAAGAGCGGGTCCACACCCGGCAGCAAACCGGAACCGACCCGCTGGCGGAAGCAGATTCCTGAGGCGGTCGGTCGACGACCCCGCCCCGCCGGGCATCCGGCAGGGCCGGGGAGCGCCCGACGGCAAGGGCTCAAAGGCCCCGACGGGCGCCGCTATTTCGTCGTCTTGGCGGGGCTTTCCTTGGCGTCGGCGGCGGCTTTCTTGGTCGCCTTCTTGCTCTTGATCGCGGCGATCTCGGAGTCATCCAGCTTGCCGTTGCCGTCTTTGTCGTACCGTTCCAATTGCGCCTTGCGGGCACCGGCGAACGCCTTGCGCAACGCCTCAGCCTCGGCACCGGTGATCTTGCCGTCGCCGTTCTTGTCGAATTCTTCCAACACCTTTTTCGGGCCCATCTTGGCGGTCTTCGCGGGGTCCGGCGTCACCGTTTCCGGTTTTGCCGCATCCTTTTTCGCCTCCTCCGCCCGCGCCATGCCGCCGGCCAATGCCAGACCCAGCAGTGCCGCCATCCATCGTCCGTGAAGTTTCATGTGGTTTTGTCTTTTGCCGTCGGGAGTGATTCCCCTTCCCCAGACCCAGCCTAGCGCCGGGCGTTCAATCCGGGCCAGTGCGGAATGAAACGGTAACCACGGTCCGATCCTGCCGGGCTGGAAGCCCGGCTTACCGGCGGGCAGGATGCCCACCGCCACCATCTCGGCACCCACCATCTCGGCACCCTTGCGTTGTCCGGGCCTCTGTGCTGGGCTCGGATCCTCCAAGGCCCGCACATGCATTCCGAGTCCCCACCCCGCCTGATCCGGGCCTTCACCCTGATCGAACTCTTGGTGGTGATCGCCATCATCGCCATCCTGGCCGGTCTGCTGCTCCCGGCCTTGGTGCATGCCAAATCCAGCGCCCAGCGGGTGAAATGCATCAACAACGAAAAACAGCTCGCCACCGCCTGGATGCTGTACACCGGCGACAACAACGACCGGCTCGCACCGAACGGATCCGAACAACCCGGTGACACGGTGGCCCGGCTCTGGGTGTTGGGCGGATACCACAATTACCTCCAGGCCTTCACCAACACCGCCTTCCTGACCGGGCGCAAATACGCCCTTTTCGCCCCTTATATCGCCGCGGCCAAGACCTACCAGTGCCCTTCGGACAAGACGACCATCATCGTCAGCCAGGGCAAACCGATCCCGCAGGTCCGCAGCTATGCGTTGAATGTCTATGTCGGCACCGACAATTCGATGTCCGACCGTCTCTCCCCGCGGTACCAGGTCTTCCACAAATCCACCGACCTCCAGAACCCGTCGGGAATCTTCCTTTTCCAAGACCTCACGCCGCAAAGCCTGTGCACCCCGGCGTTCATCGTCCTCATGCCGGGCCTGGACGGGGGCCTCGACCGGTTCTTCCATATCCCCGCCACCCATCACAACCGCGGTGGCGTGGTCTCCTACACCGACGGCCATGCCGAGCCCCACCGGTGGCTGGATCACAAACTCTTTCAGAACTCCCCGCTCGGCGTGCGCATCCAGCACAACCTCAGTTCCCCGAACAGTGGCGATCTCCATTGGCTGCAGGACCGGACCTCGATCCTGCGTTGAGCAGGCTCAGCGCATCTGGGCGTCGTGGGAAGCCGGGCCATGGGACACGGGGGGCGGGTAGGAAAACCCGCCCTCCCAGGGCGGTCGCGACA
>JANYCC010000063.1 GCA_025360495.1 Verrucomicrobiota bacterium
ACCTCGAATTCGTGTTCCGCTACGACCTGTTGAACCAGAAAAGCACCCTCACGGGAACCAATGAACGGCGGTCCACCATCGGCCTCAATTACTGGGTCGGACCGGTGTCGGTCGTGAAGATCGCCTATGAGTTTGATCACCAAACCGGGCCCAACGCAGCGGCCACCAGCGGCGTGCTGGTCCAATTCGCCACCGGCTTCTGACCCCCAACCCCACCCGCTTATGCACCCGATCCCAGGGAAGTCCCGATCCGTCGCCGCCGCGCTCGCCGTGGCCCTGATCTCCGCCGTCATCACGGCGGGATGCGCCACGTCCGGCGCCACCCCCCCCGCCACCGCCACCGGCGCCGCGCCCCCGGCATCCGGCAAGGCGCCGGTTGCACAGCAGGGCGCCCAGCTTTGGACGCAAAACTGCGGCCACTGTCATAACATCCGCCCGGCCGACAGCTATAGCAACGCCCAGTGGGACGTCGCGATGTTGCACATGCGCATCCGGGCCAACCTCACGGCCAACGAATCCCGGCAGATCCTGGCGTTCCTGAGAACGGCCCACTGAGGCAGGGGCTCACCGGGCCTGCAACCGGCGTACGTCGCCAAGCGCGGCGGAGGCGGCGGCATCCCCGGCCTCCGCCCGGCGGGCAAGTTCCATCTGGATGTTGCCCATCGCGTCCTGAACCGCGGCCCGCTGATCCGGGGTGAGAACGGGTTGGTTGCGGAGTGCCGTGAGCGAGGCGGCGGCCTTCGGATAGTCGTTGGCCCGGGCGGCGGCCGTCGCATTGGCCACCAGGTCCGCCACCGCTTGTTGCTCGGGATTGCCGGCGGCGGCCGCGGTGGGAAAGGCCTTCTCCAAGGGTGCCACGTCGGCATCCGGGCCCTTTTTGCAGCCGATCGCAAACAGACCCGCCAGCAACAGGAGGGCGGGAATTCGGGGGTTCATGTCAGGTGGAAAACGGGGTTCAACGTGGGGTTAAGATCCATCCCCCCGGTTGCTGCCGGGATCGCACCACAACCGTCCGGGATGGTTGTTCACCTCCAGATAAAATTTCTTGAGTTTCAGGTATTCCACGCTCCCGGTGACGATCCCGACCGTGGTGCCCTGGTTGTGGATGTGGGTGATGTTCTCGTTCGGGGTGCTGGAACCATCGTTGAAATCACCCGGTGACCGTTCATCCGCCTGCCACATGACGATGGCATCGGCCTTGAACTGGCTCTGTTTATAAACATTCGGGCGGATTTTGTAGCCGCAGATGGCGCCATTCATGATGTAGCTCGAGAGTTTCATGGCGCGGGAGCGGAAGGCCGGCGTGTTCGTCTTGTCGAGCGGGCAGAAGAACGGTTTGTCCTCGACGATCGTCTTGCGGAGGAGTCCCTGCTCGACGAAGAGGCGGTTGGTGATGGCCGGAGGTGCCGTGGCGGCGGTGGGCCGGTACAGCCAGCCGGCGTATCCGGGCTGGTTGTCCCAGTTGGGGTGCGGGAAGAAGTCGTTGTTGTCAGTCACGTAGATCTGCGCCGCGAGCATGATCTGCTTCTGGTTGTTGGTGCAGACGGTGCGCTGGCCCTGCTCCTTCGCCTTGGCCAGGGCGGGCAGGAGCATCCCGGCGAGGATGGCGATGATCGCAATGACCACGAGGAGCTCGATCAGCGTGAACGCACGGCTTTCGGAACGGATCGGGAAGGCGGCAGGCGGTTTCATACGAAGGACCGTCGTGTGGCAACGGCCATCCCAATTAAGTCCCCAATCACAGTGTGGGCAATCCCCAAGTTGTGGGCGCGATCCGGCGATCCGGCGGGGGGTTCTTGCCAATCATCACACTTTGCTGGAAAATAAGATCATGAAGGGCCGGAACCTTCCCCGGATGGATCCGATCCTGATCGTCTGCGCCGTGGACGCCCGTTATGCGTGCCCCCTGGCCGTGCTGTTGCAATCCGTGCTGGCCCATCTGCCGGCGGGGCGCACGGTGGAGTTCCACGTGATCGATGGGGGTCTCGGGCCGGAACTGAAGGCGCGGATTGCGGAGGTTCTGGATCCCGCGCGCAGCGTGCTGCACTGGCTGGCGCCGCAACGGTCGGGCTTCGTGGGCCTGCCGCTCTGGGGCCGCATGACCATCGCAGCCTATGACAAGCTCACCGTCCCGCAATTGCTTCCCGCCCCGGTGGGCAGGGCCCTCTGGCTGGATGCCGACATCCTGGCTCTGGGAAACGTCGCGGAACTTTGGGACCGTGACCTGGGCGATCACCCCCTGCTCGCGGTCCAGGATTCCTTGGTGCCGCACGTTTCCTCCGCGTTCGGAGTCTGCGGGCATCGCGAGGCCGCTTCCGATCCCGGGGCCGCCTATTTCAATTCCGGCGTGATGCTGATGAACCTGACCGTCTGGCGCCGGGACCACGTCACCGAGCGGGCACTGCAATATCTACAGCGGTATCACGACGGGGTTTATTTCTGGGACCAGGAGGCGCTCAACGCGGTGCTGGCGGGTTGTTGGGGGCCCTTGGAATCCAAATGGAATTGGAGTCCCGGCCGGGACTCACCCGTGACTCCGCAGGGTCCCGAAACACCGGAGCCGGCCGGCTGCGAGGGAAGCTCCGAGCCGGGGCGGATAAGAAAACCCGCCCTCCCGGCGCTGCTGCATTTCAGCGGGAACCTCAAGCCGTGGCGTTACCCGGGTCGCACGCCCTGGCACACCTTATATTATGACCACCTGGACCACACGCCCTGGCGGGGCTGGCGTCCGGAGGGACGACCCGGACGGTGGGCCGCCTGGTACGAGGTTTCCCGCTTCCGGGGTGCCTTGCGTTGGCTGGAGCCCTGGGGCATGCGGCTTTGGCGGCGCCTGACCCGACGCCGCGCCACGGCCAGGGACGTGGCGGCTGAGTCTCCTGCCAATGGGTCGGCAACCCGGGCCGGCAACCCATCCCCCCGTTGTCCCAATCCATCCTCCCCACCTTGAATCCGAACTGCGCTGCGGACCCGCCGGGACCGCGACTTTCCGTCATCCTGGCGACCGATTGCTATCATACGGTGCGGGGGGTGATTTCATGTCTGCGACGACAGGATGTGTCCGGGCAGTTGGAAGTGGTGTTGGTGACCCCCGTGGGCGGGTTGCAAGACCTGGATTCCAAGGCGATGCGGGGTTTCGCCGCCGTGCGCCGGGTCGAATTGGCGTCGATTTCCAATCTCACCGCGGCCCGGGCTGCCGGCGTTCGGGCAGCCACCGCGCCGTTGGTCTTCATCGGCGAGACCCATTCGTTTGTACAGCCGGGCTGTGCGGAAACCCTGATCCGGACCCACGCGGGACCTTGGGCGGCGGTGGTGCCCCAGGTGGCGAATGCCGGACGCCGGGACGGGGTGAGTTGGGGCAGTTATCTCCTGGATTATGCGCGGTGGGGCCCCGGACGACCGCGCGGAGAAACTCTCCATCCGCTCGTTTATAACGCATCTTATAAGCGCGACTTCCTGCTGGGGATGGGAGACCGGCTTGAATTCGCCCTGAATCCCCATTCGGAGATCGTCGCCCATTCGTTGGCCGCCAGCGGAATGAAGGCCTGTTATGAGCCGACGGCCCGGATCCGTCATCTCAGCCCCGGCCGGCCCACCCCCTGCCTGAAGGAGAAGTTCATGATCGGCCTCATGATCGGTGGCGACCGGGCGGCGCGCTGGTCGCTCTTCCGACGGCTCCTTTATTTCCTGGGTTCACCCCTCATCCCGGCCGTCCTCGTTCTGCGCGAGTTCCCGGTGGTCCTCCGTTTTCATCGGCGGAATCCCCTCCCCTGGGGAACCGTGCCCTTCATGCTGCTCGCCAGCACTGCCAAGGCGGCGGGTGAGATGTTCGCGTATCTCGCCGGGACACCGGCCTGGGTGGAGGCGGCGGAATCGGAAATCGAGGTGCATCGCCTGCGACTCAGTCTCCCCACCCGCCCGTGATGGACACCCACCGAAGCCCGTTGCGAATCGGCCTGATCGGCTGCGGCACCATCGCGTACTGGGCGCACTTGCGAAGTCTTCAGCGCATGTCGTCCGCCGTGCTCGTGGCCGCCGCGGATCCCGATCCGGCCGCGCGTGCCCGCTTCGCCACCCGGACCCGGGTTCCGTTGTTGGAACGGGCGGAGGATCTCCTGCAGCGCGAGGATGTGGAGGCGGTGATCATCGCCGCACCGACCCATCTTCATGCCGGACTGGCGGTCGCGGCGGCGCAGGCGGGAAAGCATTTCTATCTCGAAAAACCCCTGGCCATGGATGCCGCCGGTGCCCGGGCAGTCCGGTCCGCCCTCGCGCCGGACGGCATCATCGCCACGGTGGGGTTCAACCGGCGCTTTCATCCGGTGCATGTGGAGGCGCGGCGTCTTCTCGCCTCGGGTTGCATCGGGCGCGTCCGTGCCGTGCAAAGCGTCTTTTGCGAACCGGTCGACCCCGGGGGATTGCCGGCTTGGAAACGGCAGCGTCCGACTGGCGGTGGGGTGTTGCTCGACCTGGGTTCACACCATTTTGACCTGGTCCGATGGTTCCTGAAGGACGAGGTGGCCACCGTCGAAGCCGGCGTGAGTTCCGAACACTCCGAGGGCGATGTCGCCGGTGTGAACCTGATCCTGCGCGGCGGCGTCGGAGTCCAGAGCCATTTCTCCTTTGGTGCGGGACCGGCGGACGTCTTCGAGTTCATCGGTGAGAAGGGAACGTTGCGGGTGGATCGCCACCAAGCCGCGCCGGAATTGCGACGGCAACAGACCCGGGGATATGGCATTCGCCGCGTGGGACTGACGCGAAACCTCGGGGACGTGGCGCGCCATCTGGAGCATTGGCTGAGGCCGGGCCTGGATCCGTCCTATCGCCTCGCATTATCGGCGTTTGTCGACCGGGTGCGCGGCGTCGCCAACGACAGTGCCATCCTGGCCGATGGCGCGGCGAGCCTGGCAACCGTCCTGGCCGCCGAAGCCGCGGCGGTCTCCGGCGACCGGGTGGGGGTCGAACCCCTCTGATTCACGGGTATAAGAATGGGTATGAGAGTGCTGCTCATCACGGATTGGAACCCGGGCCGGGGCGGTGCGGAGGCCTATGTGGCGTGGCTTCATTCGGGGCTGAAGGCGGCGGGGAACGAGGTGTGCCTGCTCACCAGCAGCGCCGGCACCGCGGGTGACGGCCGGGCGGATCAGGTGGCGTTCGGCACCCGCAATGTTGCGGCCCAAGTGGCTCTCCAGATCCTCAATCCCTTCGCGGTCGCCCGGGTGCGCAAGACGATTGCAACGTTCCGCCCGGATGTCGTCCATGTCCACCTGTTCGCCTATCACCTGTCCCCGGCCATTCTGTTCGCCCTGGACGGCGTGCCCTTCGTCATGACCCTGCATGATTATAAAAACATTTGTCCGACGGGTCGGAAATTGCTTCCGGACGGACGTCTTTGCACCGTGCGGGCCGGCTGGGTTTGTTGTGGAAACGGATGCGTGAGCCTGCCCCATTGGGTGCGGGATCTCGTGCGTTACCCGCTGATCCGGGCCGGGATTGGCCGGGCCTCCCGCATCCTGGTCTATAGCCGCACGATGGAGAAGGCGATGACGGCGGAAGGCTTGGCCGTCGAATACCTGCCGTTGCCGTTGCCGCCGCCCGGGCCGGGATTTGTCCGGGTGCCGGCATCCACCCCGCTGTTCCTTTATTGTGGGCGCTTGGAACCGGAAAAGGGCGTCGGGTTGCTGCTGCAGGCCTGGGCGCGTCTGATCCCCGAAGTGCCGGGTTGCCGGCTTCGGCTCTGTGGTGCGGGTTCGTTGCACGCCGCGCTCCTGCGTTTGGCTGGCGAATTGGGAGTGGGAGACACGGTGGAGTTTCTGGGCTGGCAGGATCCCGTGCAGATCGAACGGCAGTTGGCGGAGACCTGGGCCCTGGTGGCGCCCTCATTGTGGGCCGAACCTTTTGGTTTGGTGGCACCGGAGGCCGTGCTGCGCCGGGTGCCGGTGATCGCCAGCGCCACCGGCGGCCTGGGCGAATCCATCGTTCCCGGCGAGAGCGGCCTGCTGTTCGAGAACGGCGATGAGAACGGATTGGCCCGTCACCTGGTCGCCGTGGCCCGTCGGGAAGTGTTTCCCAATCAGCTCGGGTCGGAATCCTGCGCCGCCGGGCTTTTGGCGCGACACGAACTGGGACAACACATCGGGGGCGTGGAGGAGGTTTATCGAAGGTTGAAGGGTGAAGGATGAATTATGAAGGCTCAAACCCTTCATCCCTCATCCCTCGTGCTTCACCCTTTCCCGTAACCTTATCCCCGGATTGAGGTTGAAGGTGGGAACTTGAAGAAACACGGGAGGCGCCTTCGCCATGGTCCAGACGCCGCACGAGAGTGCAAAGTTCCAAGAACTCCCCCATCCGACCCAATGCCAAATCCAACCCTTCATAATTCATCCCTCAACCTTCAACCTTTCCCGTAACGTCGGGTCTCCGACGTTTCAGGAAAGGGTGTATGGAATCCTCCTCGTCGTCCCTTCGGTGTCCGGGCTGCCAGCGACCGCTCGAGCCGGGCCGCGCGCAAGGCCTTTGCCCGCGTTGCCTGCTGGCCCGGGCCGCGTTTGCCACGGAGGCGGAACCCGCGGGCCCGCCGCCACCCATTCCCGCCTTGGAGGCCGTTGCCGCGGCTTTCCCCCAACTCGAGGTCATCGAACTCATCGGCCGTGGAGGCATGGGGATCGTTTATCGCGCCCGACAGAAATCGTTGGACCGCGTGGTCGCCCTCAAATTGCTGGCTCCCGGTCGGGAGCGGGATCCCGCCTTCGCCGAACGCTTCGCCCGGGAAGCCCGGGCCCTGGCCGCACTGAACCATCCCCACATCGTCACCGTCCACGATTTCGGTTTCGCCGCGTCGCCAACCGGAAACCCGGCCGAAGGTTTCTATTTCCTGCTGATGGAGCACGTCGATGGGGTCAATCTGCGGCAGGCCATGAAGGCGGGTCGGTTCACCCCGGAACAGGCCCTGTCCATTGTGCCCCCGGTGTGCGCGGCGCTGCAGTTCGCCCACGACCGCGGCATCGTGCACCGCGACATCAAGCCGGAGAACCTGCTGCTCGACAAAGAGGGCCGCATCAAGATCGCCGACTTCGGCATCGCCAAGCTCCTCGCGGCCGAGCCCGGCGGAATCAGGTCTCCGTCGCCAGCCGGGCCGACCCGCGAAAGTGCGGTCACCGGCACCGGGCCGCATCCGTCGCCAACCCTGCAGACGGCCGCCGGCACCCCCGGCTATATGGCCCCCGAACAACGCACCTCCCCCCAACAGGTCGATCATCGCGCCGACATTTATTCCCTCGGCGTGGTCATCTATGAATTGCTCACGGGCGAACTTCCCGGCACCCCGTTGGAGGCCCCTTCCCATCGCGTCCAAATCGACGTGCGCCTCGATGCCATCGTGCTGCGGGCACTGGCGGTGCAGCCGGAACTCCGTTATGCGACGGCGACGGAATTCCGCACTCAACTTGCCGAACTGCGCGGGTCACCTCACGGGTCGTTGCGAGAGGAAGGTTCTGTCACCGGAGGACGGTCACCGTCTCCGATTCCGAGGTTGCTCAAATCGAGCAACGGCGTGCTCACGACCCCGGACAGCCTGGCCACCTTCGCCGGGCAGGCATTTGTATCCCGGACCCGTGGGCAACTGCTCTTGGACGAACAACAGCTCACTCACTCCGCCCAGGGCGTCGTCACGGTCATTCCGCTGGCGTCGATTCGCGACCTGAGCATCGGCCAATTCCCCCGCGCGATGAATCCCGCGGGACTCGACCTGCTCAGCGTGGCCTATGAGGAGCAGGGACAAACCCGGCGCGTTTATCTCTGGCCGATGGAAGGTTGGTTCGGATGGCCGTCGACCCAGAACGCCCGGGTCGCGGACTGGTTCGAAACCATTGGGAATGCCGTCGTCCGGGCCAGTGGGCGGATGCCGACCTGCACGCCGGCGGACCAGCTTGGCATACCGGCGAGTTTCATGGGCCTTCGGCTGCTCATGGTGGCGGCCATGGCACTGCCGACGGTGTTCCTGTTCCTGGTCTTCAGCGCGGCGCGCGCCGGTGCGGGGATTGGATATCCCAACGCCTGGCAGGTCGCCGTGGGTGTGGTTCTGATCCTGGGGGGTGTCCATATCGGCCAACATTTGGTCCGATCGTTCCTGCGCCGGCGCCCTCCGGCCGGATCCGGCACCAGTCCCCTGGGATGGGTCGTGGGTTTGCTGCTGCTGTTGGTGGTGATCCTGGGTGTGGGTTTGTTCGCGGGTTATCTTTCCATGAAGCAACCCCCACTTCCGCAGCCGGTCATGCTGCAGACCGAGCCACCCCGCTGATTTTATATAATATATGATGAGCCCATCGGATGGTCCCATTTTTGTCACCACCCGCTGGACGCAGGTGCTCGCCGCCCGGGGCGATTCGGAGACGGCGCGGGCGGCGTTGAGCGAGCTGTGTTCCGCCTACTACGGACCGGTTGTGGCGTTCCTCACGCACACGGGATGCGGGGACGAGGAACCTCGCGAGGTGGCGCACGAGTTCTTCGCCAGCCTGCTGCGACGCGATGGCCTTGGGGGCGCTGAGCCGGCCCGGGGGCGTTTTCGCTCGTATCTGCTCGGCGCCGTCAAACATCACATCGCCAACCGGTGCCGGCATGCGGGTCGCGAGAAGCGCGGCGGGACGGCGGAACATCTGCCACTCCAATCCGGCACCGACACGACGGTGGAGCTTCCGCTCGCCGACGATTCACCGAAACCGGAGGAGATATTCGACCACGAATGGGCGGTGGCGGTGGTCGAACGGGCCTTGGCGGCAGTGGAAAGTGAGGCCGTCGAGGCCGGCAACGGTCGCCAGTATGCGGAACTGAAGGCGTGGTTGTCCTTCGATGCCGACCCGGGTTCGCAGGCGGAGGCATCGGCCCGGTTGGGTGTGAACGAGGGCGCGATCAAGGTCGCGGTGCACCGGTTGCGGCGCCGGTTCCGCGAATCGGTCCGTTCCGAAATCGCGCAGACCCTTCCGGCCGGCGACGATCCCGAGGCCGAGATGCGCCACCTTATCGAGGCTCTGGCGCGGCAGGGACCGGCCTGAAGGACGTGGCGAGATGCAGCCACCAAAAGTCGGGGTGCCGGAACGCCGGATGGTTCCACGCCACGGGATCGACGATTCCGGGCGGGGCGGGGTCGAGTCCCGGGACCCATTGGCGGCGGGCTTCGGCCAGATAAGCGCGAAAGTGCGGGAAAGGACCCGGGGGCAAGGTCGGGGCCCGGAGTGAGACCGGCACGGGATCGATCGCGGTGCCGGCCACCATCAGCACCAGGGACAGGGCGGCGACCGGGGCGAGGAGAAAGCGCTGAACCGTGGGCAGGGGATCGGGCAGATAAGCCCAACCGACGCCCAGGAGCGGCACCAGATAAAGGGCGTAACGTGCGCCGAGGCTGACCGAGGGTCCGACGGGGAGCCAGACCAGGAGCATCCAACCGGTGACGGCGAGGAGGACGATCCCGGCCAGTTCGGCGGGCTGACGGCGGCGCCAAGCCGGGAAGGCCAGAACGGCGACGAGCAAAGGGATCGCCAGATAATACACCCAGCCCTCCTCCTCACTCGTGACGACCGCGGTGATGCGCTCCCAGACATGGGCCGGGCGCAAGGTCGGGATGTTGTGGAAGTCATGCCGGGTTTCGGTGAAAGCATTGCCAAAGCGGCCCATGTTATAAGCCCCGCGCAGGACCAGCAGGGGGAACAACCCGGCGAACCAGGCGAGGGCGAACCGCAGCCGGGGTCGGCAGGGCGTGGCGAGGACAACGGCGAGGGCGATGAAGGGAACGATGGCATCGGCCTGCCTGCGGGCCAGGAGGGCGAGACCCGCGGCGACACCGGAAAGCAGCGCGTGCCGGAGGGTGGCGTGGGTGCGCAGCGGAAGTTCCCAGGACAGGAAGAGCGCGAGGGCCATGGGGGTGTCGCTGAACGGCCATTTGGAATAGGGAAGGAGCAGGGTCCCCAATCCCCAAAGCCAGAGCCCGAGACGCACGCGGTGGGGTGGCGTGCCCCGTTCGTGCCAAACGCGGGCCAGCAGGGCCAGCAGCACCGCGACCAAGCCGGTGTTGACGAAACTGACATAAAACTCCTCCCACTGCGTCGGGTCGGCCCGGGGCGCAACGGCCTGGGTGGCGCGGCCGGCGACGACGGCCGGGACCCAGAGGGCGGAGGTGAGAACCCCATAGGGACTGGTGGGGCGGCCGGCGGTGTCCCGGGGGAGCTTGCGGTTGTTCGAATCGATGTGGACCTCGCCGCGGAGCAGGGCGCGGGTCAATTCCAGCATCACACCGGCGTCGGACACGCCCACCCGACCCGAGGCGGAGGCCAGGAGCAGGAGCACCACGGAGCTCCAGGTGCGCCAGGGGAACCAGCGGATGACGACGTTTTCCACCGAAGGAAGGCTGTCAGAATCGGGAATGAGGGTGAAGCCGAAGGTGGAAAATCGCGACACCGTCGGCTTGCGGTGCGCCCAAAATGGCCCATAGCATGACACTTTCGGACGCATGGATTCTTCATCACTGCCTGCCCACAGCCCGTTCTTGGTGATCGGCGCCGGACCCGCCGGCCTGACGGCGGCTTGGGCGGCGTGTCGGAGGGGTTGGCTCCCCTTCGTGCTGGAGCGTGGCCGCAGGATGGGTGGGATCGCCCGGACGGAGGAACACCGGGGATATCGATTCGACATCGGCGGGCACCGGTTTTTCACCAAGGAGCCCGAGGTGGAGAGCCTTTGGAAGGAGATGTTGGGGGAGCAGTTCCGGACCACGCCCCGGATGTCCCGCATCTATTACGACAACAAATATTATTCCTATCCGCTGCGGTTGCCGGAGACGCTCGGAAACCTGGGATGGCGCCGGAGCTTCGCGGCCGGAATGAGTTATGTCGCGGCCCGGTTGCGGCCCGCCCGCCCGGATGTGACGTTTGAGGACTGGGTTGTGAACCGGTTCGGGCAACGGCTCTATGAAACCTTTTTCCGGTCGTACACCGAAAAAGTCTGGGGCCTCCCCTGCCACGAAATCCGGGCCGAATGGGCCGCACAACGGATCCAGAACCTGACCTTGGGGATCGCGGTGTGGCAGGCGCTCCGGCCGGCTGCGGAAGCCGCATCGAAGACCCTGATCCGCGAATTCCAATACCCGCGGCTCGGCCCGGGCCAGATGTGGGACCGCTTTCGCGAACGGATCACCGCGGCCGGGGGACGGGTCGCGACGGGTTGGGAGGTCGTCTCCTGGCGCCATGAGCACGGACAGGTTCGCTCCGTGGTGGCGGCGGGTCCGACGGGCCTTCGGGAGATGACGGTGGACCGCGTGGTGAGCACGATGTCCCTCGACGAACTCGTCCAGACCGCCCAACCCGCGGCACCGGCACCCGTGCGGATGGCGGCCGGGGGATTGCGGCACCGGGACCTCCTGTTGGTGGGGGTGGTCCTGCGAAAGCCGGCGCTCTTCGCGGACAATTGGATTTACGTGCACCATCCCGGGGTCCGCGTGGGAAGGATCCAGAACTTCGGAAACTGGAGCCCCGACCTGGTGCCGGATCCGGGCACCACGTCCCTCGGCATGGAGTATTTCTGCCGGCGCGGGGAGGATCTCTGGGAAATGGACGAGGGCGAACTGGGGGATCTGGCGTCGCGGGAACTCGAGGCGCTCGGGTTGGGACGACGTGAAGATGTGCTCTGGACCGTCGTGATCCGGCAACCCAAGGCTTACCCGGTGTATGACGATGGTTATCGGGAACGATTGGACCGGATCCGGGCCTGGCTGAATGGGTTGGGCAATCTGCGCCCGGCCGGTCGGAACGCGCTGCACCGTTATAACAACCAGGACCACTCCATGATGGCGGGAATCGCCGCAGTCGACCGGTTGGCCGGCGGAACAGCGGATCCCTGGGAGGTGAACCTGGAGCGGAGTTATCACGAGGATGTGGTGGTGGCCCGACAGGAGGTCGGACAGGTGGCATGAAGGCGGGCCTCCGCGTGAGCATCGTGGTCCCGGTGCACGGCGGACCCGCTGCGGCCGCGGAATGCCTGGCGGCCCTCGCTCGGTTGGCCCCTCCCCCCGATGAGGTCGTCGTGGTGGTGGATTCACCCGGGTCAATCGTCGGACCCGGTTGGCCGGACGGCGTGATCCGGGGCGAGGTTCCCTGGCGCGCCGGACCCGCCCGGGCGCGGAATGCCGGCGTGCGGTTGGCCACCGGCGCCGTGGTGCTGTTCATCGACGCCGATGTCGTGGTGCCGCCGGAAACTGTCGGACGTGTGCGGGCCCTCGCCATCGCTGATCCCGGCGTGGCGGCGTGGTTCGGAAGCTATGATGACCGGCCGGCCGCATCCGGGTGGTCGAGCCGGTTTCGCAACCTGCTTCACCACTATACGCACCAGCAGGGGAGCGAGGAGGCGTCGACTTTCTGGGCGGGGCTCGGTGCGGTGCGCCGGGACGTGTTCCATGACATCGGCGGATTCGATGAACATTATGGGGTCCCGTCGATTGAGGATGTGGAATTGGGATACCGGCTCCGGTCCGGCGGTCATCGGGTGCGATTGGTGAAGGACCTGCAGGGATGTCATCTCAAGCGATGGACCCTGGTCGGAATGCTGCGGACGGACTTTGCGCGGAGGGCGGTGCCCTGGACCCGGCTGACCCTTTCGGGTCGGACCCTGCCGCAGGATCTGGCCGTCGGCGGTCGGGCGCGGCGGAGTGTGATGCTGGCGGGAATGGGCTGGGCGGGTTGGATGGTCGGGGCGCTGGCGGGAATGGTCGGGGCGGGGGCTTGGGCCGTGATCGGGATCGGCGTTGCGGGGTTGGCGTGGGGTTGGGTCTGGGCATTGAATCGCGGGTTTCTCGGTTTTCTGGCACGCCAGGGAGGAATGGGATTCGCTGTGACGGGGTTTGGATTATACCTGCTCCACTTAACGGCGGCAGGATTGGGGGCGGTGATCGGGACCGCGGGGCACGTCCTGGGACGCCGTTGAAAGGCTGGCGCGCCGTCGCCGGTATGACAGTCTCCGTCCGGATGGAACCTAAGTCCAGACGCGAAACCCGACCCTGTCCCCGGCGGCGGTCGTCGGGGGCGTTTGAGGCATTGCATCCCCCCGATGTCGCCCGGGAGGATCCGATCCCATGATCTTTGAATTCGCCCGGATGAGTGATTCTGGGAATCCATGGATGGGCAGTTCCGCGACGGGTGCCCTGGGCCCGGCGATCGTTGGGGCGTCGATCTTAGGGGCGTATCTGCTCGGTGGATTCACGGCCGCCTATTATTTCGTGCGCTGGCGCCTGGGGACGGACATCCGGTCCACCGGCACGGGCACGGCCGGCGCCACCAATGTCGGACGATTGCTGGGAAAGCAGGCCTTCGTGCTGGTGTTCCTGGTCGATCTTCTCAAGGGCGGAGCGGTGGTCGCCATCGCGGGCGCATTGGGACTCGGACCCTGGGCGCTCGCCTTGGTGGCCGTGGCGGTGACGGCCGGTCACGTGTGGCCCCTACAATTGGGCTTCCGCGGGGGAAAGGGCATCGCCACCTCGCTCGGGGCTCTCATGGTTTATGATGCCCGGGCCTTGGGGGTGTTGGTGGGCGTGTTCCTGGCGGCCTTCGTCGTCTGTCGTCGGTTCACCTTGGGTGGCCTGATCGGTTATGCGCTTTGCCCTCTGGCCCTATGGTTGTCCCGGGCTCCACTTTGCAGCGTGGTCTGCACGGCCGCGCTCGCGTGCGTGGTCTGGGTCGCTCACCGGGGCAATCTCAGGCGCGATTCCCAACGACTGGTAACCAAGACCGCAAAACCAGGAAACGACCGGACTTCACCCACCTGATCCGCACCATGACAGCGCCCCCATCACTCCGGTTCAAGATGGCCACCGAACCGGATGAATTCGAACAGATTCACCGGCTCAATTACCGGACGTTCGTCGAGGAAATCCCCCAGCACCCGGGCAATGGAGAGGCGCGGTTGGTGGACAAGTTCCATCACGAAAATAGTTATGCGATAGGCCTGGAAGAGGACCGGGTGATCGGCATGGTCGCCTTGCGCGGGAACCGGCCATTCTCACTCGACCTCAAACTTCCGGACTTGGATTCGTATCTGCCTCCGGGGCATCGGATCTGCGAAATCCGGCTGTTGGCGGTTGAGAAAGGCCGTCGACACGGGCCGGTCTTCCGCGGATTGCTGCTGCAGTTGACCGAACACTTCACCCGCCATGGCTTCACCCTGGCGATCATCTCCGGCACGTTGAGGCAACTCCGCCTTTATTCCCATCTGGGCTTCGTCCCGTTCGGACCGGTGGTCGGCACGGGCGGGGCGCAATTCCAACCGATGCACCTCAGTCTCGAGAAATTCCTGCGGACCTCGCCGGTGCTCCCACCCCTCGGAGGGACGGGCTCTGAGAGTCCCAGTCCCATCGGCCCCAGTCGGGGACTCGTGTAACTCGTCCCTCCGATTGCCGGGTCACGCAATGATGTCGTGAACCAGATTGCCGGCGACATCGGTGAGCCGGAAATCCCGCCCGGCGTACCGGTAGGTCAACTTCTCGTGATCAAGCCCGAGAAGATGGAGGATCGTCGCATGCAGATCATGGACATGCACGGGCTTGTCCACGGCATCCCAGCCAAACTCGTCGGTCGCGCCATGGATCATCCCCGGACGCACCCCGCCACCCGCCATCCACATCGTGAACCCATAGGGATGATGATCGCGTCCGTCCTTGCCCTCCGCCGCGGGCGTGCGCCCGAATTCACCACCCCAGAGGACCAGCGTGTCCTGCAACAACCCGCGGCCCTTCAGATCCTTCAGGAGTCCGGCGATCGGCGCGTCGGTGGCATGGGCATTTTTGGCGTGCCCGCCCTTGAGATCGCTGTGTTGGTCCCACGGCTGGAAGCCGCCGCTGGTGTGATATAATTGAACGAACCGCACGCCCCGTTCCACGAGCCGGCGCGCGAGCAGACACTGCTTCCCGAAGACCGCCGTGGGTTCCTGGTCCATCCCATATAATTTCCGGGTCGAGTCCGATTCCCGCGCCAGGTCGAAGGCCTCGGGGGCTTCCATCTGCATGCGGAAAGCCAGTTCAAAAGACTCGATCCGCGCGTTGAGCTGGGGGTCGTTCTCCCGCTGGGCGGCATGCAGTTGGTTCAGGTGCCGGAGCGCATCCAGTTCCCGCCGCTGCTGGGCCAGCCCAACCGTGGAATTCTTCAGGTTGCGGATCGGGTGATCGAGGTCGGAAACGAAAGTGCCTTGGAATCCGGCCGGAAGGAAACTGGCGCCGTATTGCCGGGCGCCCTCAATGAGCGGACCGGGGCCGATCGCCACGAATCCCGGGAGACTCTGATTCTCGGTCCCCAGCCCATAGGTCACCCAGGATCCCATGCTCGGCCGGGAAAGGACCCGTTCGCCCGTGTTCATCAGGAGACACCCGCCCGGATGATTCGGGTCATCGGTCACCATCGAACGGATCACACAAAGGTCATCGACGCATGCCCCGACCTGCGGGAAAAGTTCGCTGACCTCGATCCCGGACTGGCCGTGCCTCTGGAATTGCCACGGCGACCCCAGCAGATTGCGTTGCTGGCCCAGGTAGAGCCGGGGCGAAGGCTTGCCACTGTCCGACTGCAACCGCGGTTTCGGGTCGAAGGTGTCGACCTGTGAGGGACCCCCCGGCATGAAGAGGAAAATGACGCGTTTGGCGCGGGCCGGAAAATGCGGGGCCCGGCTCGCGAGGGCGGCTTCTGAAATCCCGGTGTTCCCCAAAGAAGCGGCCGCTCCCGTCTCCGCCCGCGTTTCCGCCATCAATCCGGCCAGGGCCACGGTCCCGAATCCGCCCCCCATCACGCGCAACATCTGGCGCCGGCTGAGAGCCCCGCTCCAGGGTCCGTCGCGGAAGGGTCTCGGTGAATCCGGTGGCGAGCTCACATTCACGGGTCAGTCGATATAGATGAATTCATTGGTCCCGAAAAGCACCTGGCAATATCGCTCAAGGGAATCCCCTTCGGTCGCACTCCGGAGCAGATCCTGCCCGATGGCGATCTCGCCGGCCGTGGGGACCCGCCCGAACACCTGGCGGTAGACCTCGCGGAGGAGGTCATCGGGCGGATCTTTGGCCAGCGCCCGCCTCACCCGCGCGGCGAGATGGCGGGCCTGTTCCGCGGTGAAGGTGTCGTTCATCAGGAACAGTGCCTGCGGGGCGATCGTGGAGACCGTTCTGCGGTCAACGATGGCGCCACAATCCGGTGCATCAAAGAGCGAGGAGAAACCCGTCTTGGTGCCCGTGCGCACCGCCATCAGGTGAAGGGAACGGCACGGCGCCGAGAGGTCCTGGACCGCCATCCCCCCGGGGGACGGTGTGAGCCGGCCGGCGACCGCGAGCAGGGTGTCCCGGATTGCCTCGGCTTCGAGTCGGTGACGGTTCATGTGGGAGAGCAGACGGTTCTCCGGATCCACCGCTGCGGCATCCGGAGGAATGGCGCTGCCCTGCTGGTAGGTCGCCGACAACATCAGCAACCGGTGCATCGCCTTGGTGGACCCGCCGGATTCCACGAACCGGCCGGCGAGATAATCGAGCAGTTCCGGATGGGTGGGTCTTTCGCCGCGCGCACCGAAGTTGGTCGGGGTGCGGACCAACCCTTCGCCGAAATGATGTTGCCAGATCCGGTTCACCGCCACGCGCGCCGTCAACGGATTGTCGGGTGCCGTCAGCCAGTCGGCGAGCTGCCGGCGGCCACTCTGGTTCGTGAGACTCGCAGCGAGGGGTTGCACTCCCCCGGCAATGGCCGAGGGAAATCCCCGCGGGATCGGTTTCCCCGGCCGCTTGGGGTCGCCTCTTATATAAAGGCTGGCGTCCTTGAATCCCGCGTGCCGGGTGTCCGCCGGGCCCCCGTCCTGCACCACCACCGCCTGGGGAATCTCGGCGGGAATCCCCGCTTTCGACGCGGCAAGGGCGTCCCCGACCTTCTGCAACCGCGTCTTCAGCGAATTGGATATCAATGGATCCCGCTGGTCCTCCGGCACCCAGAACGGCCCGTCCCGCGAGGTGAGTTCCTCCAGCAACCGTTCCCCGGGATTCGACGGCGCGAGGGGAATGTCCGAGGCGCCGGACCAGGTCTCCATCAACTCTCCCTCGATCCCCGCAACGGCGATGTCGTCCAGCGGCGCATCGTAAATTCGTAATTCGGCGATATCCCCGGCAAATCGTGCGCTGGCGCCGGAGCCGGGGCCGCCGATCTTCAGCGCCTTGATTGCAGGATCCGGCGAAACCTGCGTGATGCCTGTGTTGGCCCCCTCCCGTTGTCCCTGCCGTCGCAACGTGGAACCCCCGGGTCCCCAGGTGATCCCCACGATCTCAAAGGCCTCATTCGTCGTCACCCCGGCCACGATGTCGCCCGCCACGCCGTCCGCCCGCAGGATGGCGTGCAATCCCCCGCCCGCCGTCAGCATCAGGCCCAGCCCATGCCGGCCGCTGTCGGAATCTTCCCAACCGACCAACCGCTGGCCCGCGGCATTGCGATCCGCCCTTTTGAAGACGGCGAAAAGGCTTCCCGCCGGCGGCACGGTCAGGCCGATCTCCATCGATTCACTTCCCGAAAAACGGAGGACCGGCCGGGCATGGCCGCCGATCACGACATTCGTCGACACCGGTCCGGCGATTCCGGACACGGGCGTCGCGAGATTGCGGCGGCCGCGGACCCGGTTCGGCCAATGGGTCACCCGTCCCTCCGGGCTGACGCCCATCCGGGAATCACCCGCCCGCAACCGGCAGATCTCGGATTGCGAGATGCCATTCTTTCCCGGGACGGACGTTCCCGAGGGAGGCTCCTTCGGCCCCAATCCGGCCAGGAATGATTCCAATTCCCGGGCGGCCCGTTCCATTGCGGCGGCATCCCCCGTCCCCTCCGCGGCCGATTTCAACAGGGTATTCCATCCCGGCACATTCGTGAAAGTCGCAGGGGCATTGGTCGCCTTCGATCCGGCCTCGACGCGGCGGGCCCAGCGCACGAAGAATCGGGGGTCCAATCCCCGGGCGCTGGCAAAGGCCTCCAGACGCGTGTCATCGGAAGTGCCTGCCGCGCGTCGGAATTCTGCCAGGGCCAGCAGATACCGCCCGGATTGCTCCTTCGCCAACCGTTCCATCCCGGCGAAGTATTCCTCCTCCCGTTCCCGGTCGAGTTGCTGGCGCTCAATCTCCAGTTCGCCGGCACGTTGGCGAAGCTGCGCCAACCGGTCCAATTCGGCGCGGCACAACAACGGCACGCGTACCAACGGCGTGTTCCCTTTCACCGGTCCCGGGATCAGGCGGGTGCTGAAAAAGATGCCGGCCAACCCGTAGTAATCCTCCATCGTGATCGGGTCGAACTTATGGTCATGGCACCTGGCACAGGCCACGGTCAGGCCCAGAAAGGCCCGTCCCACCACGTCGATCTGGTCATTCACATAATCCGCGATCATCCGGTCCTTGTCGACGTCACCCGGCACAAAGTCGGCCAGCGCGAGCAATCCGGTGGCCACCAACCCGTCCTCGTTGATGGCGTCGGCCCGGTCGGGTTGCAGGAGGTCGCCGGCGACCTGGTACCGGACAAATTCATTGAAGGGCAGATCGGAATTGTGGGCGCGAACCACCCAGTCCCGA
>JANYCC010000090.1 GCA_025360495.1 Verrucomicrobiota bacterium
GGCGGAAATCGCCACCGACCCGATGGACCCCGGTGACGCCGACACCTATGTCATGCTCAAACCGACCGGGGACTGGCGGAAGGAAAACGGCCGGCCCATCACCAAGGAACACCTGATGGAACTGATGCAGCAGACCCTGGCCATGAAGGTCCCCGAAGAGGCCGCGCTGATCAACCAACCCATCGCCATGCGTTTCGACGAAATCATGGCCGGCGCCCGTGCGGAACTCGTCTGCAAAATCCATGGCGACGACTTTGAAATGCTCGAAAAGCTCGCCGGCCAGGCCCGCGACATCCTCGGGAAAATCCCCGGCGCAGGCGATGTGGAACCCGACAAGCTCGGTCGCACCCCGCAGTTGGAGATACTCCCCGACCGCGATGCGCTCGAACGGTACAACCTGCACGCGGAGGACGTGAACAACACCATCGAAGCCGCACTGGCGGGTGCGCCCGTGGGTTTCATGCAGGAGGGCAACCGCCGCTTCCCCATCGTGGTGCGCCTCGCGGAGGAACGGCGTGGGGACATCCCCTCCCTGGCGCGGTTGCCCGTCGGCACCGACCGTGGCGGAGTGCTCATGCTGGGCCGCGTCGCCACCATCACCCACCGCGAGCAGGTCGGTTCCATCACCCGCGAGAATGCCCAGCGGCACGTGGGCATCCTCATCAACGTGCGCGGACGCGACACGGGTGGGTTCGTGGCGGAGGCACAGGCCGCGATCCGCGCGCAGATGAAGTTCCCGGATGGCTATTACTTCGAGTTCGGCGGCCAGTTCAAGAACCTGATCGAGGCGAGGAAGCGCCTGGCCGTGGTCGTGCCGATGGCGCTGGTGCTCATTTTCGTCCTCATCTTCGCCGCGTTGGGCAGCGTGCGGCAAGTCCTGCTGGTCTCCACCGGGATTCCGCTCGCCATCACCGGCGGCATCCTCGCGATCTGGCTGCGCGGGATGCCATTCACCATCAGTGCCGGCGTGGGTTTCATCGCCCTGAGCGGCGTCGCCGTGCTCAACGGCCTCCTCCTGCTGACCTGTTTCAACCAACTGCGCGAACAGGGCCGCACCATCGCCGACGCCGTCCGGGAAGGTGCGCTGACCCGCCTGCGCCCCGTGCTGATGACGGCCCTCGTGGCGTCCCTTGGTTTTGTGCCGATGGCCCTCGCTTCCGGCGCGGGCGCGGAGGTGCAACGTCCGCTCGCCACCGTCGTCATCGGCGGCATCCTCTCCTCGACCTTCCTCACGCTCGTTTTGCTTCCGACACTTTATGAATGGCTGGAGCGTCGGAGGGACCGTCCACCCTCATCGGGTCGCCGGGGCGTCGCGGGTTTCCAGCACCACTTTCCCCAGGGTCACGGCAAAGGATGACTTGGTATCGTCCCCGTCGCAGGCAATCCAGATGGCCAGCACGCTGATCGGTTGGGCGAAGCGGTTGGTGAACGCAAAGTGTCCGGCGGCGTCCGGCACGGTGACCACCGTTTCCTCCATCAAATCGCTCAGGGGATGCGTCCGCGTGTGCCCCACCTGGCTCGTATCGGTGCCGACGTTGAAAAAGCGGATGCGGCGGATGCCGGAGCCGCGCGGCGCGAGGGCGAAAAGCCTCTTCACCCAGTCCGCGGCGACCAACTTCTCGCGCCAGTTGAGGGTGCGCGATCCGGACTCCACCACGCCCACACGGACCGCGTAATCATCATATCCCTCCTGCCCCTGCCGGCCGGGAGGGACTTTGAACGTACCGGTGATGCTTCCGCTCACCCTCAATTCAGTCACCTGCAATTCGTTGGTCAGCGGGAACACAGCGGGTGCCGCGGAATGGGTGATGCCGACTTCCAAGCCCGCGGGGCCGGTGCGGAACGTATTGGGGGGGATTTTCCGATAACTCAGGAATTGCCAGCCGTTCGTGCGGTCCAGGGGCAGGATGAATTCACCACCGGACGCAAGAGACGCCAACCGGAGTGCCAAACCGATGGCCAAACCGGGCCTCACGACGTCCCACAAATGCCGATTCAACGGGGCCTTCCTCATCGGTCGGCATGATGCTGTGGTTCCGGCATCCATGATCGCGTCGCTGGCACTGTCCGATTCCGCGGTGGGTTCGTCAGCCAGAATCAGGCCGGACGGACCGGACCAGGCGCTGGACGGAAAAGGGACCCTTTCCATCGGGTCGCCCTGGGGACATTTTCAAAGGGTTGCGACCATCCACTGCCCCGGCGGTTGCGGGGCCGCGACCGACGCGCGATGCTTCCGTCGCCGTTGATTTTTGCTTCCCACGTAGTCCATGAACACTGCCCCGACCAGGACGGACCGTCGTTCCGGCATCGTCTGCGCGATGGCGGCCGCGGCGCTCTTCGGCGCCAGCACCCCGTTGGCCAAGCGGTTGCTGCCCTCGGTGGAACCGATGTTGATGGCCGGTTTGCTTTATCTGGGTTCCGGCCTCGGCCTCGCCGCCTGGCGCGCTTTGCGACGGCAGCAGACAGACCTTGCCCACGAAGCCGGCCTCACCCGTCGTGATGCCCCGTGGCTGGCCGGAGCCATCCTCTGCGGCGGCGTGGTCGGACCGGTGTTGCTCATGGTCGGACTGACCCACACCTCGGCATCCACGGCATCCTTGCTTCTCAATCTGGAAGGCGTTTTCACCGCGTTGCTGGCGTGGTTCATTTTCAAGGAGAACTTCGACCGCCGCATCGCCTTGGGCATGGCGCTCATCACCGCCGGGGCCGCGACCCTTTCGTGGATGGGCCGACCGGACATCGGGCCGCCGTGGGGCGCATTGGCCATCGCGGGAGCGTGTCTCATGTGGGCGGCGGACAATAACCTGACGCGCCAGGTCTCGGCATCCGACCCGGTGCAAATCGCGATGTTGAAAGGGCTCTGTGCCGGCGCCGCCAACACCGGCGTGGCGCTGGCGTTGGGTGCGCGGATGCCGCCGTTGGGTGTGGTCGCCGCGATCGGGTTGGTCGGCCTGTTTGGCTATGGGGTGAGCCTGGTCCTGTTCGTCCTCGGGCTGCGTCATCTGGGCACGGCGCGCACGGGGGCTTATTTCGCGCTGGCGCCATTCGTGGGGGCGCTGATCTCGGTGCTCTTCCTCCGCGACCCGATGACGGACGGCCTGATCATCGCGGGGTTGTTGATGGCCGGCGGGGTCTGGCTGCACCTCACCGAACGTCACGAGCATGAACACCGCCACGAACCCATGGAGCATGACCATTGGCACACCCACGACGCGCATCACCAACATGCCCACGCCCCGGGCGATCCCCCCGGTGAACCGCATTCACATCCGCACCGGCATGAAGCCCTGGTGCACACCCACCCGCATTATCCCGACATCCATCACCGGCACGGGCATCCCAAGTCGTCGCCGCCCGAGAGGCCGTGAACCCATCTAATCCTGCGGTTGGAAAACCCGGATCTCCGCCTCCTGTGCCCCGCGTTCAGGCACGGCGAGAAAGAGCCCATCCAATCCGGTGGAAAGGAAGGAGGTCCGGGCGCCGGAACGTGTCGGGATCCGTTCCAACAACCCATAATGGTCGGCATCGACCTGCCCGATGACGTCCAGGAAGCCCTCGCCGCAGGAAACATAAAGCCGCTTTCGTCGAGCATCATGGAACAGGTCATCGGTGTCGCCGGAGATTCCGAGGTCAGCGACGCGCATACCGGCGGCGGTGTCCAGGACGACCAACCGCGCGGGTTGGCGGCAACCCACGAAAAGCCGGTGATGGGCCTCATCCAAGGCCATGGGAAAATTGGATTGGAACCCCGTCATCGACCAGGTGGCGATGACCCTCTGTTTCTCCCGATCGATGACCGCCACCTGCTTCGCATCCGGCACATTCACATAGATCCGATTGCCCGCCGCTTCCAACTGGAAGGATTCGGGATGCGCCGCCAACCGGATCGTGGCCGAACGCCTCATCGTGGCGGCGTTCACGACGGCCAATGCGCCCGAGCCAAAGCCCACATAAGTCAACCCGCTCACCGCATCGGACCGCACATTGTCCGCATCCTCCAAGGACCCGAGTCTCCGGGCCGGCGCATAGGATGTTCCCTTGAAGATCCGGAATGCGCCGTCATCCCCGCTGGCCACGCCAACTTCATTGGCCGCACCATAATAGATGACACCCGTCGGCTTATGCAGACCGGTGATGCTTTGGAGACGCTTGCCCGCTGCCACATCCACCACCTCGAGCGTGTCATTGCCGAGTGCAGCGACGAAGATACGCTGTCCCTGCACGTCCGCGGCGAAGTGATCGAAGCGGCCTTTGACACCGGGCAGCGGGATCGTACGGGTGAGCTTGAGGGTGGCGGGTTCGCCGGCGGAACACGACGTCAGGGAACCGGCGAGTGCGAACGCGAACGCGAGGGCGGGCTCGAGGAGTTTCACGGTTGCGAGGGCTTCCCCCCATATTTGAAATCATCGAACGAGACGGTTTCGGTCAGCGCAACGGCGGAGATCAACTGGCTCACGAGGAAAAAGGAGCCGAATGATTTTATGCGCACGGGTTTTGGGGATTCATTTGAGGGCCTTTTGCGCATCCAAGGCCTGCCTGAGGCTGGCGGCGAGTGAGGAGGCACCGCCCTTTCCCCAATAGTGAAGGAAGAGCAGACGCGGCGTCTCGCCGGTCATGTGGGAGTGGATCGCGACAATGTTGATGCCCGACGCCCGCAGGCTCCGGAGCACGGTTTGCAATTCGTCCTCGGTGGTGACGAAATCCCCATC
The DNA here is from genome assembly GCA_025360495.1 of Verrucomicrobiota bacterium. Lineage (GTDB taxonomy): Bacteria > Verrucomicrobiota > Verrucomicrobiia > Limisphaerales > UBA9464 > UBA6176. Next base: position 4,710 of record JANYCC010000090.1, read on the forward strand.
GACGAGCGCATTCTCATCGGTGCCGGCGAAGGCGGCCCAGGTGTTCACACCCATCTCCTGGTTCACCTCGCAACCGCAGGCCATCTTCGCCGCCCGCCCAAACACAAACTTCGCCATGCCGTCCTTCGTCTGGGCCTTCGTTCCGAAGACTTGTTCCAGTGCCGCGCTGGAAACGGCATTTTTCTCCGGCGAGAAACCGGTCGCAAAAAGTTTCCCCGGGGTCGGGTTCGCGGCGCGGATTTCCTTCTGCTTCGCCAACGCCGCCTTCACCCCTCCGGCGAGCTTTTCCAAGGTGCCTTCCCCCGAGATGTGCATGAAGAACACCTTCGGTTCATCGAAAAAGAAGTGGTTATGGAGGGCGGTGACACCCACCCCGTTCTCAAACAGGGCGCTCATCACCGGGTTCACCTCGTCCGGGAACAGCACGAGGTCGCCCATGACCATCGCCTCCGATCTTTTGCCATCCACAAAGGCCGCCCAGGTCGTCAGACCCATGAACGGGGGCATGTTCCATCCATCCACGGAAACCTTCACGTCGGTGCGCGGGACGCTGATCTTGAAGACCCCTTCCACCGCGTTATAGGTGCCTTTGAGGCCGGTGAGTCGTTCGAGCCGGTTCGTATCGAGCGGGGCGCCGGAAAGGCGGCTGGAGACCAGGGGGAGAAGAAAGGCCAGGGCCAGCAGGAATGAGGACTTGGGGAATCTCATCACATTCTATTATCAGGAATGTGCACAAATATCAATGATTCAAACGGGGCGGATAAAACAGTTCCTCCCGACGATTGCCCCCCCGTGAGATCCATGATATGCGCGGTCTGATCCCTTGGACTCCGGATAGGATCTGATAGCCGCATGACACATCCTTATCATCCCGGGCAGCGCTGGATCAGCGAGAGCGAACCCGAACTGGGCTTGGGTTCGGTCCTGCACACCTCGCCCCGGACCGTCACACTCCGGTTCGGGGCCAGCAACGAGACCCGTGAATACGCCCGGGAAGGCGCACCCCTCCGACGCGTGCGTTTCCGTCCCGGTGAATCCGTCCGGAATGGGGAAGGCGATGCCTTGGTCGTGCGGTCCCTCGCCGAACGACACGGTCTTATCTTCTATCGCGACGACCGGCGCGAGTGGTGCGAAACCGATCTTTGCGAGACCCTCAGTTTCAGCCAACCGGACGAACGCCTCCTCGCCGGCCGTTCGGATCCGACCGAGCTTTTCGACCTTCGCGTGGCCGCGCTCGGACACCAGCATCGTCGTCGCAAGTCGAAGGTCCGGGGCTTCGTGGGCGGCCGGATCGACCTGCTGCCGCACCAGCTTCATATCGCATCCGAAACGGCGGCGCGACTGGTGCCGCGGGTCCTGCTGGCCGATGAAGTGGGGTTGGGGAAGACGATCGAGGCCTGCCTGATCCTGCACCGGCTGATCCTCACCGGCCGCGCCCAACGCGTCCTGATCCTCGTGCCCGATTCGCTGGTCCACCAGTGGTTCGTGGAATTGCTCCGACGCTTCAACCTTTGGTTCCACATCTTCGACGAGGAACGCTGCGATGCCATCGAGACGGAGAGTCCCGGGACCAATCCCTTTCTCGAAGACCAACTCGTGCTCGCCAGCATCCGGCTTTTCACCGGCGCCGGTTCGCGCGCGCGCCAGGCGTTGGATGCGGGCTGGGACCTGTTGGTCGTGGACGAGGCGCATCATTTGGGATGGTCACCGGAAACCGTCAGCCCGGAATATGCGGCCATCGATGCACTGGGCCGTCAGACGCCCGGGCTTCTGCTCCTGACCGCCACGCCCGAACAACTCGGCCTGACCGGTCACTTCGCGCGGCTCCGGATGTTGGACCCGGACCGGTTCCATGATCTCGCCGAATTCCTCAATGAAGCGGGACAATATCCCGGAATCGCACGCCTTTCCGACAAGATCGCGGGGCTGGGTCCGCTGACTTCCGGCAGGGCGGCGAATGCCAATGCCGCCCCATTGCCTCCGCCGGCCGCCACCGTGGAGAAGACGTCGCCGCTACTCCCAAGCGATGTCACCCTGTTGGCCGGGATTCTGGCGGAGACGGAGGATCAGGTCCGGTCGAGGCTTGGATCGGCGGAGGAACGGGACGGCATCCTCAACGCCCTGCTCGACCAACACGGCACCGGGCGGGTGATGTTCCGCAACACGCGCGCCACGATCGCCGGGTTTCCCCGACGGAGAGCGCACCTCTGCCCGATGGATGCGGGCCCGGATCCCTCCGCGCGGCTGGATGCCTTGGCCGAGGAATTCGCGGCCGACACCGACGACAGCCTGGCCCCGCATTTCACCCCGGCTTTTTCGAATGATCCGCGCATCGGTTGGCTCGCGGCGTTGCTACGAAAACCGGATCCGCGGAAGGTCCTGCTCATCTGTCGCACCCAGACGAAAGTCGGGGCCATCGAGGCGGCCCTGCGCCGGTGTCTCAATGTGAAAATCGGGGTTTTTCACGAGGGACTTTCCGTCGTGCAACGGGATCGCAACGCGGCGTGGTTCGCCGAGGAGGACGGGGCGCGGCTGCTGATCTGCTCGGAGATCGGGAGCGAAGGCCGGAATTTCCAGTTCGCCCAGCACCTGGTGATGTTCGATCTCCCGCTGGATCCCGAACTGTTGGAACAACGCATCGGCCGGCTCGATCGGATCGGTCAGACCTCGGAGATCACGATCCATATCCCGTTCGTCACCGGAAGCTCCCAGGAGGTCTTGGTGCGCTGGTACCACCATGAGGGGCTCGGCTCGATTGAAAAGAACCTGCACGGCGGCCACGAACTCCTGGAACAGTTCGGGGAGCGAATCCACGAACTGGCCCGGGATTTTCACGAAACCCAGCCGGGATCGCGGAGGGGACTGGACCGGTTGCTCGTGGAAACCCAGACCGCACGGAAGGCCCTGACCCTGCGACTCGAACAGGGCCGGGACCGGTTGTTGGAGTTGAATTCGTTCCGACCGGAAACCGCCGCGACCATCGTCCATGAGATCCAGTCCCAAGACGGGGACCAGACCCTGGACGGCTTCATTGTCTCGGTGTTCGACCACTTCAACATCCATGTCGAGGAGTTGGCCCCGCGCACCTATAGGCTGGGGTCGGCCGGGGTGTTTGCGGACACCTTTCCGGGACTGCCGACCGGGGGATTCAGCGTCACCTGCGATCGCCAGCGCGCCCTTTCGCGTGAGGAGATTCAGTTCCTGACCTGGGATCATCCCTTGGTCACCGGTGCGCTGGATCTGCTGGTGGGATCGGAAAAAGGGAACAGTTGTTTTGCCCGGTGGCCGGATGCCACGACCACGGGATTATATCTGGAAACCATCCATCTGCTCGAATGCATCGCGCCGGCGCAACTGCACGTCGATCGGTTCCTGCCCCCGACCCCGTTGCGCGTGCTGGTGGACCTGCGGGGCGACGACGTGGGCGAAGCCATCACCCCCGCACGCTTGGGGCGACTGTTGAAGAATGGAAACGGGCATGCCTTGTTGGACCGACCGGAAATGCGCGAGGATCTGCTTCCGATGCTCCTGGAGAAGGCGCAGACGATTGCCGCCGGCCGGGTCCCATCCCTGGTCGCCCGAGCCCGCCGGGAGATGGCCGCACAATTGGACCCGGAGATGGTGCGCCTCCGGGAATTGCAGAAGGTCAACCGCAGCGTCCGCCCCGAGGAGATCGAATTGCTGGCCGGGCAGAAGCGTGACCTGGACCAATATCTGGGCGGGGCCCGTCTGCGGCTGGACTCCATCCGGTTGATCCAACGCGGGCCTTAGCCGTGTCCATGCAGAAGGAATTTCACGCCAAGAACGCCAAGGCCGCAAAGAACGACACAGAAGTTCTGATCCACGGGACGGATCACCACACACTGTTTGGTGAGTGGTTCTTGGCCATAAGATGCTCTCTGATCTTGGCGTGCTTGGCGTTCTTTGCGTGAAATGCCCGGGTTTCTGTTGATTCGTTACGGCCTGGCCCATACTTCATATTTCCGCGGTGACGAGCGCGAAGGCGAAACCGTCGTAGCCCTTGCTGCCGACGGTCTGGATCGCCGTGGCACTGACCCGTGGTTCCGCCGCGAGCATCTCCAGGAAACGGCGAACCCCCCGGACACTCGGATCGGGATCGGTCGCATTGATGACGGCCCCCTTGCGCACCACATTGTCCGCAATGATCAGCGTCCCGCGCCGGGACAGCCGGAGCGCCCACGGCAGATAATCCGGATAGCCCGACTTGTCGGCGTCGCGGACCCGACTCCCTTTCTGTCTGTGCGCCCCCAATTCGCACCGTCTGATCCGGAGTATGATGCATTCTGCACCAGGCTCTCCTTGAGACCGGGACCGGGGTCCCAGCCCGGGGCATGGGCATCAGTGATTTAGCCTTGGTTGCTTGGTCCGGCATAGCTTCGGCTGAGAAAGATGCATCTTGGCGGGTAACCTTCGGCTGGGTTGCCGGTGCCACACCCCGTCGGGCGCATCGTATCGCGACATAACCTTCACGTTTTCAAGACTATGCTCGAAACCATTGCCATTGTCCTGTTGCTGCTCTGGGGATTGGGCCTGGTCTCGTCCTATACCTTGGGCGGCTTCATCCATGTCCTCCTGGCGATCGCCATCATCGTCATCCTGCTGCGAATCATCCGGGGCAACCGTCCGATGCTCGGACCCGCATGATGCGAACCGTCTGCCGCGGGGGATGACCGCCGATTTGCCGCCCATGCGCGCCTGGTTCGAGGAGGTCATTGGAAAGAGGCTGGCCCTTCCGCCCGCCCCGATGATCGCCGTTTGGAACAAAATACGGGCCGCCGTCCGGCAATTCCGGACCTGGTTGGGTGACCGTTCCCATAATTCGATCTACACGGTGGTGCTGACGGTCTGGCTCACCCTGTCAATCGCCAGCGTCATCGTGGCGGCCGTGAATTGGCATGTGTTGTCGCGACAGATTGCCGCCTCCGACCACGGCACGGCCATCCGGGAGGAGACCGACGGGGTTTTGAAATTGTTGCTCGATGCCGAGACGGGGCAACAGGGATACATCATCACCGGGGAAGATCCCTTTCTGGAACCGCTGCAGGCGGCGATCACCCATCTGCCAGGCCGGTTCGATCGCCTGGTGGAATTGACCCGCGGCGACCCCGAGCTGCTGCGGCAGGTCATCGAACTCCGGGTGCAGTCGGAGTTGTCGCTGGCCTATCACATGAAAGCGGTCCAGACGCGACGGGAGCAGGGATTGGTCACCGCGGCGGCGATCATCAAGGAGGGCGAAGGCCTCCAGATCATGGACAACATCCGGCGCCAGGTGGGGAAGATGATATCGCGATCGACGGTTTTCCTGGATGCGGGGGTGACGGAGGCGTCGCGCCGCCAGTTGATGCGGGCGAGCCTGACCAGCCTGGTGGCGGGGATTATCGGGATCGGGGCGGGCTTCCTGGCGGTTTATATATCGAGGGTGGCCTTGAAACATCAGCGGCAGGAGAAGGACCTGCTGGAGGCCAAGCTGCAGGCGGAGCGCAACAGTGCGGAAAAAAGCACGTTCCTGGCGAACATGAGCCACGAGATCCGCACGCCGATGAACGCGATCCTGGGATTCAGCGAATTGCTCGGCGGGGAGTTGCGCGAGCCGAGGCATCGTCAATATCTGCATTCCATAAGGACCAGTGCCACCTCACTGCTGCGGCTCATCAATGACGTGTTGGAGATCTCCAAGATCGAAGCCGGGGTGCTGAAACTGCAGATCGAGCCAACCGACCCCGCGGAGATCTGTGACTTTATAAAAACCGTTTTCAAGGAACAGGCGGCCCGGAAAGGGATCCGCCTGGAATGCCACATCGCCCCCGACCTCCCGCGTGCCTTGCTGCTGGACCGGTTGCGGTTCCGGCAGATCCTGGTCAACCTGGTCGGCAACTCGGTGAAGTTCACCGACCAGGGAAGCATTGAAACGCGGATCAGTTGGGAAAAGGAGGACAGTCACAGTCGCATCGCCCTGATCCTGGTGGTCCAGGACACCGGGGTGGGGATTCCGGAGGAGAAGCTGCAGACGATCTTCCAGCCGTTCGTCCAAGCCGGCGGGGACCGGGAGAAGGAACGTCAGGGCACCGGGCTCGGTCTGTCGATCGTCCTGCGGATCACCGAAATGATGGGCGGCACGATCACGATCGGCAGCGTGGTCGGGGAAGGCACACGGTTGGAGCTTCGTTTCCCCGACATCCCGGTCTCCGCCCAACTCGCAGTCTCCGAGCAGGTCGAGTTGGAATCGGTGGTGAATTTCAACGAGTTCCAACCTTCGACGCTGTTGGCGGTGGATGACAACGAGACCAACCTCCAACTGCTGGCGGGCATTTTCGGCGACACCCACCACAAGTTGATCTTCGCGACCGACGGCCGCCAGGCGGTGGAACTGGCGCGGGCCCTGACTCCACAATTGGTGCTGCTCGATATCCGGATGTCCGGCATGGATGGGCGGGAGGCGCTGCGGGAAATCCGCAAAACCCCCGGGTTGGAACTTCTGCCGGTCATCGCGGTGACGGCGTCCAGCCTGCAGGATGAACAAACCGGCCTGAACGAGGGTTTCAACGGTCATCTGCTCAAGCCCTTCTCGCGGAAGGAACTGTTCGATCAACTGGCCCAATTCCTCGTCCGGTTCAAGCGGTCATCGGAGCTCCATCAGAACACGGAACCGACGGACACGACGGAACCGGACCCTGCGGACCCCACCGGCTTTCCCGAAGCCTTGTCAACGTGGTCCCACCTGGCCCCGGAGCTGAACCGATTGCTCATTGCCCCATGGCCGGCAGTGCGGGATAGTCTGGCGGTGAATGAGACCCAAGCATTCGCGAACACCCTGCGCACGATTGGGGAAGCGGGGCAATGTCCCCAACTGGTGGCTTATGCCGAGAAGCTGACCCTCCATGCCGAGGGCTATGATGTCTGCGCATTGGAGCAGGAACTGCTGCGGTTCCCAATGTTGATCCGGGAGATCCAGGGCCCGCACCCGCTCCAACAATCGGCCTGACTTCACCATGGACACCTTCCAAACCAGACTGACCTCGGGGGCACGCCTTCTGGTCGTGGATGACCAACCGGCGAACATCCGGGCGCTCGGGGGTCTGTTGGGCAAACTGGGCTTCGAAATCATCCCCGCCCTCGATGGAGACCAGGCCTTGAAGCGGGTCGGCATCTGCCGCCCGGATCTCATCCTGCTGGATGTCCTGATGGATGGATTGGACGGCTTCGAAGTCTGCCGCCGCATCCGGTCCGAGCCGGAATGGGCGGATCTTCCCATCATCTTTCTCTCGGCGGCCGACGACAAGGAATTCACGCTCCGCGCCTTCGAAGCGGGAGGCACGGATTATGTCACCAAGCCGTTCAACCGGGCGGAATTGGTTTCCCGGGTGCGCACCCAACTGGCGCTCAAGTTCGCGCGCGACCGGATGAAGCAGTTGGCCGAGGACAAGGACGAGTTGCTCGGGATCCTGGCGCACGATTGCAACAACCATGTCGGCGGAATCCGGATGACCGCGCAATTGATCCGCGACCGCGCCCAGGCGTCGGGGGACCTGCGGTTGCAACAGATGGCGGAGAGCATTGAGCAGGCGAGCGGGCTGATGCTGGTCTTCATGAAGGAATTCCTGGCCAATGCCGCGGCGGAACATGGCTTGGTCACCGACTCCAAGAGCCTCTCCCTGAACAAGGCCCTGGCCGGCGTCGTTCAGCGTCATCAGGAAAGTGCCCGACGGAAACAGTTGACGCTCCGACTCGACTTGCCGGACCTGTCCCCGACCGTGCTGGCCGACCCTGCGGCATTGGACCAGGTCCTCGACAACCTGTTGTCCAATGCCATCAAGTTCTCACCCTTGGGGAAACTGATCAGCCTCGGAATCCGGGATGCCGGACCGAAGGCCGAGTGTTATGTCCAGGACCAGGGACCGGGTTTTTCGGAGACCGACAAGGCACAGATGTTCCGGCGATACACCCGGCTTTCGGCACGTCCGACCGGCGGTGAGCCGTCCACCGGCCTGGGGCTGAGCATCGTGAAGAAACTGGTCGAGTCGATGGGTGGACACTTGGAATGCGTCAGCAGCCGGGGTGAGGGGGCGACCTTCTCCGTCCGGCTCCCGAAAGCGACCGAAAAGCCCTGAACCCTATGGAATTCCTGGTGATCGATGATGAGAGGACCTTCCGCGAGGCGACCTGCTTCCTGATCGAGGAGCTCAGCCATTATGCGGAGGGTGTGGCCTCCGGAGAACAGGGGCTGGCCTGCCTCAAGGAGGATAATTTCGACGCGGTATTATTGGATGTGAACCTCGGACGGGAGAACGGGTTGGACGTGCTGGCCCAGATTCAAAAGTCCCATCCCAGTCTCCCCGTGGTGATGTTCACCGGACAGGGCAGCGTGAAGATCGCCGTGGAAGCGATGCGTCGGGGAGCCGTGGATTTCCTGGAAAAACCGTTCAACCGGGAACAATTCCTGACGGTGCTCGCACGGATCCAGAGATTCCAGCAGATGGGCCGTCGGATCGAGGACCTGCAACAGGAGGTGAAGGAGATCAAGGCGCAGGGGCCGGAGGCGATGTTCGATTTCTCCGCCCCGGTGATGCAGGAAACCATGGAGATCCTGTTGCGCGCCGCCAAGAGTCCCGCCTCCATCCTGCTCCTGGGCGAGAGCGGGACGGGCAAAAGCGTGCTGGCGCGCACCATCCACCAACGGAGCCACCTGGTCGACAAGCCGTTCATCACGGTGAGTTGCCCGAGCCTCTCCAAGGAACTGTTGCAAAGTGATCTCTTCGGTCATGTCAAAGGGGCCTTCACCGGAGCCGTCAAAGACCATTGGGGAAAGGTGAAGGCGGCTTCGGGTGGCACCCTTTTTCTGGATGAGATCGGTGATCTGCCGATGGAGATCCAACCCAAGTTGTTACGCTTGCTCCAGGAACGGGAATACGAGCGGATCGGTGAAAATGTCACGCGCCAGGCCGATGTGCGGATCATTGCCGCCACCAATCGCGACCTGAAGAAGCGCATCGCCGAGGGGAGTTTCCGGGAAGATCTGTTTTTCCGCCTCAATGTGATCGCCGTCGAACTCCCGGCGTTGCGCGCCCGTCCGGGAGACCTGATCCGTTTCGCCGAACATTATGCCCAACACTTTGCGGCCCAGTGTGCCCGTCCGATCAAGGGTTTCACCGGGGAAGCCAGTTCCGCCCTTCTGGGTTACCCGTGGCCCGGGAACCTGCGCGAACTCCGCAATGCCATCGAACGCGCCGTGATTCTCGCCAAGAAAGAGTTGATCATTCCCGACGACCTGCCCGCCGAACTGCACACGGGCGCCAAACCCGACGACACCAGTCTTGCCTCCGCCCAGTCGGGACACCTGCTTTCCTTGGAAAAACTCGAGGAATTGCACATCCGGAAAATCCTGCACAACACGACCAGCCTGGTTGAAGCCGCCGCGATTCTCGGGATCAACCGGGCCACCTTATATCGCAAATGCCGGAGAATGGGCCTGTCCTCCTCCACCCCGACCCCGCACCGGGATTAGAATTATATCCTCCGTCCACCGGTCATTAACTTGTAGATCATCCGGTTCATTCCGGTAGGATGCGCCCGAGTAACGCCACTTTTTTCGGGCCAACCTGTGGACATTTTGAAATCTTGCCGTCGCCTTTCGGGCCAAGGGGTTCTGGCGGTCGCGTCTCTGGGGCTTTTCGTCAGCCTTTCCGCCAACCTTTCCGCCAGCCATTACACCCTGGTCGATCTGGGGGATGGGGTTGCCAGGGACATCAATGCCAGCGGCCACGTGGTCGGCAATGCCAACACGGGCGCCTGGCAGTATGACGGCACCAACCGTGCCACCCTGAAGATCTCCGCCCATTTCCTGGGCGGTTCGACGAACCAGGGGCTTTTTTTCACGGCCGCCACCGCCAATGCGATCAATGACCACGGTCGGATCGTCGGGTCGGTGGTTTTCATCCCCCTGCATCCGGAATCGCGAAGGGCCTTTTTTACGGATGGCAACGGGGTGGCGACGCTGATCGACCTGGGGGATGCCACCGGATTGAACGAGGCCGGGTTGGTCGTGGGAGGCGATCCGGCCTTCATTCTGGACGGCGCCAGCCTGGGCGCGCCGGCCGGAATTCTGACGCGGCTGAATTCCGTGAACGAAAACGGACTGTCCGTGGGCTCGGTGGCCCCGGACGGGGTGGCCGTGGCCGCCAGCTTCTCCGGCAACAGCTTCTCCCAACTGAAACTGCAGGCCCTGTCCCTGCCGGACACGGGCAACCCGGCCGACTACCAGAGCATCGCCACCGCGGTGAACGACGCGGGTCAGATCGTGGGGAATGTGACGCTGAAGTCCAACCCACCCGCTCCCACGCCCGGATGGGCGTTCCTTTTCAAGGGCAACAAGGCGACCCGATTGGATACGCTCGGAGGGGCTTTCGTCTCCGCGCAGGACATCAATAACAATGGGGTCGTTGTTGGCAGTTCGACCCTTGCCGACGAGTCCCTCCACGCTTTCGTCTATGAGGGGGGCACGATCACCGACCTGAATCAGCTGGTCACCGGGGCTTTCGGGTGGGTGCTGTCATCGGCCAATGCGATCAACGACAACGGGCTGATCGTGGGGGAGGGGAAAAAGGATGGGGCCCAGCATTCCTATCTCTTGAAACCCGTCTCCGACAATGTGCCGCCGTCCATCACGGTTCCGCCCGCCGGCAGCCGGGCCTTCGTGGGAGATAGCGTCCGCCTGGTCGTGGGGGCCACCGGGGCGATCCCCCTCAGCTATCAGTGGCGTCACGCGGGGACCAATCTGCCCGGGGCGACTGCCAGCACCTATGTATTGGCCCACGCATCGGCCCTCGATGCGGGCGGTTACCGGGTGGTGGTCACCAACCCGTTTGGCAGCGTCACCAGCGATGAGGCGATGCTGGAAGTGCAGCCCAAGAACCTGGAACCCGCGGTCCTGAGCGTCGCACTTTATGCCGGCATCCTGATCACCGGACAGGTCGGGCGGAGTTTCCAGATTGAAGCGGTGGAAAACGCCACTGACACCAACTGGGAGTTGTTGGCGACCGTGACGCTGGACATCAGTCCCTACCTCTGGATTGACACCCCGGGACCGTTGCGCCGGGGACGTCTCTACCGTGCGGTTCCGGTGCCCTAGGCCGGCGACGGATCGCCAGACCGATGGCAGACGATCAGGCCCGGGAAAGTCGGGCTGATGCATTCCCAAAGGGTGTCGCATTATGCAACGGACATCGGGGATGCCTGTTCCATTCTGCACTGCCTTGGCATGGCGTTGGGTTCCCCCCCTTCAGTAACCCCTTAGATCCCGGTGCATTTTCGGACCGGGACGGATGCGATCCTTGGCATTTGATCAGCTAGAGGCATGCGGCATCCGGCAATCGCAAGAGTCTCCGCATCGCACCCGCCAATCGCCAATCGCACTTCAGGTGAACACCCCATAGACCGTGGGAAGGGGTGCCGCAAGACTCTGGAACCTGTACATGCATACCACCTGCCTTCCCAGATGAAAACCATACCCGTCTTACATTCCAGTTCCGGTCATGAGAATGGCCCCAACCGGCTGACCCTGATCCAACAACTGTTCCTGGTTCACAGGTATAAGGGAAGTTGGTCCCAACCACACCGGTGGCCCGTGACGCTGGTGCTGGCACTGGCACTCATGCTCCTGGGAAGCACCGCGGTGACCGCACACGAAAGTCCGGTGGGCTGCACCGGAAGTGCCTTGGGGATCAACCTTTTCACCGATTCCAAGGACGTGCACATCGGGGAGTCCATCACCTATAGCGTGACGGTGTTCAACGGGTTGCCCGGCAGCCCGAGAATCGCCTGCGACGCCACGGGAATCGTGGCGGGCGTCGTCACACCGGACGGCGTCACCAACAAGCTGACCCTGATCCGGACGGCCCTGAGCCAGGGTCAGTCGGATTTCTATCCCAACATCGTCACCTATATCGTGCGGGCCCAGGACATCCTGCCGGACGGCACGGTGCGGGCGACGGCCTTTGATGATGGCGACATCCATCAAAATGACACCGACAGCCGTGGCGGCGGCGACCAGGGCCTCAATTCGGAAGTGATCCAACCCTGCATCCTGGTCAACGCAGTGTGCGTGGGCAGTGTCGGAGAGAAAGGGGCGATCACCTTCACCGGGACGGTCCTCAACTGCGGCAATGCCCCGTTGGACAACGTCATGGTCACCAACCAGGTGAATGGCGGGGCGGTCCGGGTCATCGGGCCGATCAACCTGGCCATCGGGCAGTCGAAGTCGTTCAGCGGCAGTTGGGTTCCGGCGAATCCCTGCCTGCCGAGCACGGCCACATTCGTCGCCACCGGCACGGACAACCTGACCCTTCCGCGCACGGTGACCTCGACGAGCAGCACCACGTGCCAGAACACGCTGACGCCGGCGATCCGGGTGACCAAGGCCTGCCCGCCGGGACCGGTGGCTCCGGGCCAGTTGCTGGTCTATTCCGGCACGGTCACCAATATCGGTGATGTGACCCTGACGAACGTGATCGTGGTCAGCGACCAACCGGCCGCCAACACCACGGTGTTCACCATTGCCTCCCTCGCGCCCGGCGCGGGGGCCTCCTTCACCGCAAATTATACCGCCCCGGTCGATTGCTCCACCACCAGCAGCGTGACCGCCACCGGCACCAGCGTCTGCGGGGTCCAGGTCACGAGCACGGCCAGTTCGACCTGCCCGATCCTGACCGCGCCCAAGATCAAGGTGACCGCGGCCTGCCCGCCCGGGACCGTGACGCCCGGTTCCACGGTGACCTATTCGGGCACCGTGAGTAACACCGGCAATATCGCCCTGAACAACATCACGGTGGTCAGCGACCGGCCGTCGGCGAACACCACGGTGTTCACGGTGGGCACCCTGGCCCCGGGAGCGACCGCGAGTTTCACCGGGACCTATACCGTCCCGGCCAACGCCTGTTCCGTCACCACCACCCTGGGGGCGACGGGCCATGACATCTGTTCCGCCAACGCGACCTCGGACACCACGACCATCACCTGCCCCGTCACCACCAACCCGCACATCGCGGTGACCTTGGTGTGTCCGGGAACTCCGTCGGCGGCGGGCGGACCGATCACTTACACCGGCACCGTCAGCAACACCGGCGACGTCACGCTGAACAATGTGACCGTCGTCGATACGCAGGCGTCCCCCGCGACGGTGTTCACCGTGGCGACCCTGGCCCCGGGTGCCTCCGCCAATTTCAGTGCGACGTTCAATGCCTCGGCCAATGCGTGTTCGATCAGCAGCACCGTGACGGCCACCGGCAGTGATGCGTGCAGTGCGGTTGCGGTTTCCAACAGTGCTTCCGCCACCTGCCCGCTCCTGACCTCGCCGCACATTGCGGTCACCCAGAACTGCCCGACGGCCTCGGTCGGGCCGGGCGGTTCCCTGACCTTCACCGGCACTGTCAAGAACACGGGCGACGTCACCGTCACCAACGTGGTCGTGCTGAATGACCACACCGGGACGACCCCGCTCCTGACGGTGGCAAGCCTGGCCCCGGGCGCCTCCGCCAGTTTCACGGGAAGCTTCCCGGTGGCTGCCGATGTCTGCTCCATCAGCAGCACGTCGAGCGCCCAGGCCACCAGCATCTGCGGTGTGGCGGTCAGCGATTCAGCCAGTTCCACCTGCACGATCCTGACCGCACCCCAGATCTCCGTGACCATCGCCTGTCCGACCGGGCCCGTCGTGCCCGGAGGCTCATTGACCTTCACGGGCACCGTGCACAACGGCGGCAACATCACCCTGAAGAACGTCATCGTGGTGAGTGACCAACCCGCGCCGAACACGACGGTGTTCACGGCGGGAACGCTCGCACCCGGCGCCTCCGCCAATTTCACCGGCACCTTCACGGTCCCCGCCAACGCGTGTTCGGTCAGCACAACGGTCAACGCCACCGGCAATGACAACTGCACCGGCGCCGCCGTGACCCAGTCGGCGACATCCACCTGCCCGGTCACCACGGCCCCGCAGGTCGCGGTCACCCTCTCCTGCCCGAACACGTCCTCGGTCCCCGGCGGACTGATCACTTATACCGGCACGGTCAGCAATCCCGGCAATGTGACCCTGAACAATGTCACCGTCACCAGCAGCCAGGCTTCACCGGCCACGGTGTTGACGGTGCCGACCCTGGCGCCGGGTGGTTCGGCCAACTTCACCGTGAGTTTCACGACGCCGTTGGACGCCTGCTCGGTCAGCGCCTCGGTCAGCGCCAGTGGAACCGACAACTGCGCCTCGAAGGTCATCTCCAACACGGCTTCCGCGACCTGTCCGTTGGTCACGGCGCCCGGCATCGCCGTCACTGAAAACTGTCCGGTCGCCCCGACCAGTCCCGGCGGCCTCTTCACCTTCAGCGGCACCGTCCGGAACACGGGCAACGTCACGCTCACCAATGTGGTCGTGCTGAACAACGCGGTGCCCATTGTGCCTCCGATCACCAACCCTCCCGTGTCGACGGGCGCGATCTGGGTGGAGGATTCCCTCCCGCCCGGCGCGTTGGGAGCCACTGATGGCGGCGATTCCTGGAACTTCATCAGCAACAATCCCCCGCCGTTCTCCGGCCACTTCTCCCACCAGTCCAACCTCAAGGCCGGGCAGCATCAGCACTACTTCACCGGGGCCTTCCCGTTCCCAATCGGCACCGGGGATCTCCTGGTGGCCTATATTTATATCGATCCCGTGCACGTTCCTGATGAAGTGATGCTGCAATGGAGCGATGGATCCTTCGAACACCGTGCCTATTGGGGTGCCAATCTCCTCAATTTCGGAACGGATGGCACCGCCAGCCGCCTCTTCATGGGCCAGATCCCGGCGGCCGGCCAATGGGTGCAACTGGCCGTGCCGGCCGTCGCCGTGGGCTTGGACGGGCATTCCCTCCGCGGCATGGCCTTCACCCTTTATGGTGGCCGGGCCACCTGGGATGCCGCCGGACGCATGCCGGGATCCTCGGGACCGCACCATGATGCCGCCCTGGCCGCTTCCGACCCGACCACCCCGGTGTTCACGGCCGCCACGCTGGCCCCGGGTCAGGTCGCCAGCTTCACCGGCAGCTTCACGCTGCCCGCTGATTCCGGTTGTTCCATCACCACTTCCCTGACCGCCACCGGCAATGACAAGTGCACGGGTGTCGCCGTCTCCGGGAGCACGACCTCCACCTGTCCGCTGGTGACCTCCCCGGCCATCGAGGTGACGCAGAACTGCCCCGACAATCCGGGGATCCAGGGTGGCACGCTCACCTTCTCCGGAACGGTGCGCAACACGGGCAACATCACCCTGACCAATGTGATCGTGCTGGATGATCGCGTCGGACCCACACCGGTCTTCACCGCTGCGACGATGGTCCCGGGTGCTTCGGCGAACTTCACCGGTTCGTATGTGGTTCCCCTCAATTGCTGCACGGTTTCCAGCACCCTGTCGGCCACCGGCAACGACATCTGCACCGGAACCCTGGTCTCCGACACCGCCACGGCAACCTGCCCGGTGGTCACCTCGCCGGCCATCAGCGTCACCAAGTCCTGCCCGCCGCTTCCGTTGGAGCCCGGCGACCGTCTGAAATACACGGGAACCGTGGTCAACACCGGCAACATCACGCTCACCAACGTGACCGTGGTGGACGATCAACCCGCCCCGAACACCACGGTGCTCGGACCCATCACCCTGGCCCCCGGTGAATCCGTCAAGTTCTTCGGAGCCTATACGGTTCCCCTCGACTTCTGCGGCACCGACACGGTCACGGCCCACGGCTTTGACTCCTGCACGGGTGTGGCCGTTTCCAACGCGGCGACCACCACCTGCCCGATACTGACCACCCCGCAGATCGCCGTCACCAAGGTCTGCCCGGCGAATCCCACCCCGCGTGGAGGACTTTATGTCTTCACCGGCTCGGTCAGCAACCCGGGCAACGTGACGCTGGTGAATGTGTTCGTTGTGAACAACCAGCCCACCAACAACACCCCCGTGATCGGTCCCATCACCCTCGCACCGGGAGCCTCCGCCAGCTTCAGCGGCAGCTACACCGCGCCGCTGGATTGCTGCCAGACCACCGACACCCTCACCGCGCGCGGCCAGGACCGTTGCGCCACCACCCAGGTGACCTCCTCGGCCTCGGCCGTCTGTCCCTTGCTCACCACCCCGCAGATTGCGGTGACCGAAGTCTGCCCTCCGAACCCCGTGAGCGGCGGCGGAACCTTCGAGTTCCACGGCACCGTCTCCAATGTCGGCGATGTCAACCTGACCAACGTCATGGTTTTCAGCAGCCGGCCGGGTGGCATCCAGACCAAGGTCCTCGGACCGGTCGAACTCGCACCGGGTGAAACGGCCAGTTTCACCGGCAGTTATGTCGTCCCCATCGGCGGCAACACCTCGGGCGACATCGTGCTCGCCACCGGCATGGACACCTGCCAGGCCCGCACAGTCACGGCCAAGGCCAACTGCTCCGGCCCCGTCGGCCAGTCCGTGCCCGTCATCCGCTCGATCACCATGATCCAGGGCGTGTCGACCGTGGCTTGGGACGCGATCCCCGGGGTTTCCTATCGCCTCCAATGCAAGGGCATCCTCAACGATCCGATCTGGATCGACATCCCGGGCGACGTGACCGCCAACGGCTCCACGTGCAACAAGACCGATGAGGTGGGACCGACCCAGCGGCGGTTCTACCGGGTTGTCGTGCTCGAATAAGCCGACCCCGGGGACCGGCCAGTCTCAACCAGGATCATGTCATGTCATGAACGCTTCAGACCCGCCGGATCCCCGGATCAACCACGACGAGATTGCGGCCCGGGCCTACGCAATCTACCAGGAACGCGGCGGCGCGCCGGGCCAGGCGCTGGAACATTGGCTCGAGGCGGAATCCCGGCTTCGCGCACAATCCCTGGGGAACCCCGCTGCGGTGGGGAATCCCCA
The DNA here is from genome assembly GCA_025360495.1 of Verrucomicrobiota bacterium. Classification (GTDB taxonomy): domain Bacteria; phylum Verrucomicrobiota; class Verrucomicrobiia; order Limisphaerales; family UBA9464; genus UBA6176. Next base: position 21,646 of record JANYCC010000090.1, read on the forward strand.
GGGAGGATCCCCCACCGATGGGCCCGCCGCGGATCAGGGCGGCGGTTCCCATCGGGAGGCCCATCGACGGGAACATCCCGGTGCGACCGCCGGACGCGGCCCCACCAAACGCGACGAGGTCCGTCGCCTTGGAGGAAGAATGATCCCGCGAAGGTTCGGACGCTGACAACCCCTTCATCCGACGGTCGGATCTGATAAAAATAATCAACACGTGTCCGGGTGAATCGGCGGAGATCACCTGGGAAACATCCCCTACCTTATACCCGCCCGCGACCGGTCCGGCCCCTTGAAAGACGCAGCAGCGTTGATCGGGGGGCCGGCCGGTTGTAGCGCGTCAGGGATTGCGAGCTGCAACGCCCTTCGGCAAACACCCCGACAGCATCATGACGGATCAACGCCCCCATGAAAAAGTCCAAGATGTCATCCAACGAGGCAGAGTCCGGCGCTCTGGAACATGGCGAAATGATGAGACAGTTGGTCATCGCCCTCGGCGCCATCGAGAGCGGCGACTTCTCCGCCCGCCTGCCCTCGGATTGGAACGGAATGGAGGGGAAGGTCGCCGAACGCGTGAACCTGATCGCCGCGCGTTTGGAACGTTCCCTCGCCAGTCTCTTGCGAGTGCGTCGCCAGGTCGGCCAGGAAGGCCGGATCAGCGAACGCCTGAGCCTGGGCGATTCCATCGGGGGTTGGGCGGAACGGGTCGAAGCCATCAATGATCTCGTCGACGAATTGTCCCAGCCCACCGTCGACATGGGCCGGGTCATCGGGGCGGTCGCCAAAGGGGACCTGTCCCAAGCCATGCCCCTGGAACTCGAGGGCCGCCCGCTCAAGGGCGAATACCTCCGCACCGCCAAGCTGGTCAACGCCATGGTGGGGCAATTGGGCGCCTTTTCCGTGGAGGTGATCCGCGTCGCGCGCGAAGTCGGCACCGAGGGCAAACTCGGCGGACAAGCCCAGGTCAAGGGCGTGTCCGGCGTCTGGAAGGAACTCACCGAGTCCGTCAACCAGATGGCCGGCAACCTCACGGCCCAGGTCCGCAACATCGCCGAGGTGACCATCGCCGTCGCCAATGGCGACCTGTCCAAGAAGATCACCGTCGATGTCCGCGGCGAGATCCTCCAACTCAAGGAGGCCATCAATGTCATGGTCGATCAGCTCCGTTCGTTCGCGGCCGAGGTCACCCGCGTCGCCCGCGAGGTCGGCACCGAAGGAAAGCTCGGCGGCCAGGCCGACGTGCTCGACCTCAGCGGCACCTGGAAGGACCTCACCGACAACGTCAACCTGCTGGCCGGAAACCTCACCGCCCAGGTGCGAAACATCGCGCTGGTGACGACCGCCGTCGCCAACGGCGACCTCTCGCAGAAGATCACCGTCGATGCCCGCGGAGAAATCCTCGAGCTGAAGAACACCGTCA
>JANYCC010000098.1 GCA_025360495.1 Verrucomicrobiota bacterium
GCAAGCAACACACGAAAATGCCAAGGTGGAAAGGGCCGGAGCCGACTTCATCCAAGTATCTCAGCCGTATCCCTGCAGCAGGAGGCTCACGCGAAGACGCAAAGCCGCGATGCGACAAGCGGATTTTCGGAAGAGTCGGAGGTGCCGGCGTGACTCACCAAAAAGTGAACGGTCCGGGCGGGATCATTTTCAATCTTCTTCGCGGCTTCGCGGCTTCGCGTGAGTTCCCCTTCCGTCCCGATTGCATCGTGCCGGCTCAGGCGAGTGTCCGACGTCTTTTTTTGCGACTTCCTGCGTTCTTTGCCGTCAACCCCCCGCGGCGGCGAGACTTGTTTGCCGGCCGTCCCGGAAAAAGGCAGATTCCACAACATCGCATGCGCCGCCTCGCCGTCCTCCTCCTCGTCACCGGTGCCCTCGCTACCCGGGCCGCCACGCCGGTCGACTTCGACCACGACATCGTCCCGATCCTGCGCCAGCACTGCGCCGAATGTCACACGGGCGACAAAAAGAAGGGCGGCCTGTCGTTCAACACGCGCGAATCCCTCCTGCGCGGCGGTGAAGACGGCCCGGTGGTGAAGCCCGGCGACGCCACCGGCAGCCTGCTCCTCAAGGCGATCCTTTCCCGCGATCCCGACGAACAGATGCCCCCGAAGGGCGATCGCCTCACCGAGGCCGAAGTGGCCAAGGTCCGGGCCTGGATCGGGGGCGGGGTGGTTTGGACCGATGGATTCGCCTTCAAGAAACCGGCCTATGAACCGGCCCTCAGACCGCGCCGTCCGCAACTTCCGCCCACCCGCGGCGGCCGCACCAACGGCATCGACCGCATCCTCGACGCGCAACTCGCCACCCAGCACCGGACCCGCCCCGCGCCGGTTGATGACTCCACCTTCTGCCGGCGCGTCCATCTGGACTTGGTGGGACTGCTGCCGGAGCCCGACGCCCTCGACACCTTTCTTCACGACCGTCGGGCCGACAAGCGGACCCGGCTGGTGCACCGGCTCCTGACCAACGACATCGCCTATGCCGAGCAATGGCTGTCGTTCTGGAATGATTTGTTGCGCAATGATTATGCTGGGACCGGTTATATCGACGACGGCCGCCGCCAGATCTCGTCGTGGTTGTACCGGGCCCTGCTCGACAACAAACGCTACGACCAGTTCGCCCGGGAACTCATCGCACCCACGGCCGACAGCGAGGGATTCTCCCGCGGCATCCGTTGGCGCGGCGTGGTCAGCGCGGGCCAGGCCGTCCCGGTCCAGTTTGCGCAATCCGTCGGGCAGGCCTTCCTCGGCATCAACCTCAAGTGCGCCTCGTGCCACGACAGTTTCATCGATCGCTGGACGTTGAAGGAATCCTATGGCCTGGCCGCGATCTATGCGGACGAACCGATGGAATTATATCGGTGTGACAAACCGACCGGCACGATGGCAACGCCGGGGTGGCTCTTCCCGGAACTCGGGCAGGTCGATCCCTCGAAGCCCTCGGCCGAGCGGCTCCGGCAGCTCGCCGGATTGCTCACGAACCCCGAAAACGGCCGGTTTTCCCGCACGATCGTCAACCGGTTCTGGCACCGCCTCATGGGCCGCGGGATCGTCCATCCCACCGACGCCATGCAGACCGCGCCGTGGAATTCCGACCTGCTTGATTACCTGGCCGTCCACTTTGCGGACCACGGCTATGACCTGAAGGCCACCCTCGAATTGATCTGCACCTCCGCGGCCTACCAATCGCGGACGGAACTGTTGCGCCCGGGACAGGACGACAAGGGATATAATTATGCCGGGCCCCGGGCCAAGCGCCTGACGGCGGAGGAGTTTCTCGACGCCCTCTGGCAGATCACCGACACCGCGCCGGCCCGCTACGATGCCCCGGTCGTCCGCGGCCATCTCGATCCCACCGCAAAAGCCGCCGCCCAATGGGTCTGGGCGCCCGTCACCAACGGGTCCCTGCCCGCGGCCGGCGAAACCGTCACGCTCCGGCGCGTTTTCAGCCTGCCATCCCAGCCCACGACGGCCGGCGCCGCCGTCACCGTGGACAATTCTTACACCCTGTATGTCAACGGCCGGAAACTGCGCTCCGATGACAATTGGGAGACCGTCGAGTTCATCGACCTTTCGACCGCGCTGCATCCCGGCATCAATGAGGTGGTGCTGCGGGCGAAGAACGGGGGGGACGCACCGAACCCGGCCGCCGCTTATTTTGAGGCCCGGTGGCGCCTGCCCGATGGCCATACCGGTTCGATCGGGACGGATGGCACCTGGTCGTGGACCCACGCCAAGCCCAATGATGAAGGTCGCGTGGAGGATGCGGGTGCCGACTGGCAACCGGCCGCGGTCTTGGATTCGGCGACGTGGCGTGACCGCACGGCGGCGGGGATCAGCACGGCACTGGCGCAGGCGCTGCTGGCCGAACGCCCGCGGGTCCGGGTCTCGCTGCTGAAGAGCGACCTCCTCCAACGCACCCTCGGACGGCCCAACCGCGAACAGATCGTCAGTGTGCGCCCCAGCGACCTGAGCACCTTGGAAGCCATGGACCTGAGCAATGGGCCGCTGCTGTCCAACCGGTTGGCAGAGGGCGCGAAACACCTGGCCGAGCGCCCATGGGCCTCCAGCGACGCCTTGATCGACTGGCTCTATCGGTCGGCGCTCTCCCGATCGCCCGCAAAATCCGAGTTGGAACTCGCCCGCAAGGCCTTGGGAGAAAAACCCGACGCGGAGGGGATTGAGGATCTATTGTGGGTCGTCTGCCTGCTTCCGGAATTCCAGATGGTGCGCTAAGCTGACCACGTCCATTGATCATGAAACCGCTCGCCCTCGATCCGGCGCAACCCCGGCGTGACTTCCTCAAGAAGCTGTCCGCCGCCAGCCTTGCCGCGTTGATGTCCCCCGCCCCGCGCCTGCTCGCCGCCGACCCGGACGGCGAACCGGTGACCGCGCCCCGTGCCCGTGCCGACGCCTGCATCCTGCTGTGGATGGGCGGGGGCATGGCCGCACCGGAAACGTTCGACCCGAAGCGCTACAGTGCCTTTGAAAAGGGGCTGCCCGTCTCGAAAATGCTCAGCACGTTCCCGGCGATCAACACCTCGGTCGACGGGTTGCGCATCTGCCAGGGATTGGAAAACGTCGCGAAAGTGATGGATCGCGCGACGCTGATCCGGTCGGCCATCCAACCGGATCTCGGGAGCATCCTGCATTCGCGCCACCAATACCATTGGCACACGGGTTATGTGCCGCCCCAGACGGTCGCGTGCCCGCACCTGGGCGCCTGGCTCGCGCGCGTGCTCGGCCCGCGCAATCCGGTCATGCCGGCGTTCATCAACGTCGGACAACGCCTCGAGGGGCACGGCGAATCCGAGGAACTCAAGGCCTTCACCACCGCCGGCTTCTTCGGCAACGAATTCGGCCCGATGAACCTCCCCGATCCCGCCGGGGCCGCCGCCGCCGTCCAACCGCCCAAGGGGATGACCCCCGGCCGGTTTGGCGACCGCTATAAATTCTACCGCGAACTCATCGACCGCAACCCGCGCCGCGAGTATCTCAGCGATCACCAGCAGGAATCGATGCTGCGGGCGATGGACAACGCGCACCGTCTGCTGAGTTCCAAGGAACGCGCCGCCTTCGATCTCGCGCTGGAACCCCAGGAGGCGCGTGATGCCTATGACGTCAGCCATTTCGGCCGCGGCTGTCTCCTGGCCCGCCGTCTCGTGGAGAACGGGGCGCGCTTCGTGGAGGTGACCACCGAATATGTGCCGTTCTTCCATTGGGACACCCACGCCGACGGCCACTCGACGACGGACCGGATGCACCGTGAGATCGACCGTCCGATCGCCCGACTGATCCTGGACCTGGAGGCGCGCGGGATGCTGGACCGGACATTGGTGATCGTGGCGAGCGAGTTCAGCCGCGATGCCTTGATCGAGGGCGTGCCGGGTTCGAAGGCGGCCGACCAGGCCACGGCGCCCTCGGATACCCTGCAGGAAGCCAAGCATTATGGATTGCACCGGCATTTCACGGGGGGCACGAGCGTGGTGATGTTCGGGGGCGGGATGAAACGCGGACATATCCATGGGGCGACGGCGGAGGAACGACCGTTGATCGCGGTGAAGGATCCGGTGACGATCCGCGACCTGCACGCGACGATTTTCACGGCGATGGGGGTGAGCCCGAAGACCGTCTTCAATATCGAGCAGCGCCCCTTTTATGCGACCGAGGATGGCAAGGGCGTGCCGATCACTTCGGTGTTTGCGTGAGGTGCGGCGATCCGGTGGATCTTGGAACATTGAATCCGGCCACCAATTGATCGATGATCCCCCCGATGAGTGAAGTGCGCCCCCGTGAGATCCAACCGGTCGTCACGCGCTTTGATTCCTTCGCGGAGGCCGAGGCAAGGGACCGGACTTGGTGGCGATCACTGACGCCGCTGGAGCGCCTTCGGCAACTTGAATTGAGTCGGCAACACGCCTATGGACCCGACGTATCTCAGCGCCGACTTCCGCGACTTCCGCGACTTCCTAACCTGTCTCAACGAGGCTGGCGTTAACCCGATCGGGGGACGGTCTCATTCCGGGCGCGCAACTGTTCCTTGAGCTGCCGGGCGGCAAGGGTGTAACCGCCGTTGCTGCCGTCGACAAAATGGATGTGGTGCCCGGCGAAATCCTGGATGAAACACGTCATCAATGCGGAGTCGGATTCGTGCAGCCCATAGACCACTTCCCCCGCCGTCCGCTCGGTCTCCAGATAGCGCAGGATGCCCTCCAATTCCGCGCCGGACACGTCCAGCACCATGCGCAACATGTCATCGAACTTGCGGAAATCCGTCTGGGCAATGAGGTCCCTCTTATAGGTGGCGCCGTCGAAGCCGCCCAGCTTCAGTCCGTGCCGCATGAGCAGCCAGCCGAAGCGGACGGTGATATAAGCCGTGGTGGTGGACCACCAGAACCGCCAACCGCCAGGCGCGGCACTTTGGATGGAGGCCTCCACCCGGAGGCTGGCACGCGGTCCGAACGAAAGGCCCGAGACCTCGACGGGCCGCATTCCGTCCATGCCCAGGTGCGCGGCCGCGGCGATCCCCTCCATGACCCGGCGGTAGACGCGACGTTGCGTGTCCTGATCCCGGGAGGTCGCCGCCACCAGCAACGACACCACCCGGTCCTTCCGGGTTTTGATCGGCAGCCATCGGCACTCAAAGCCCCGGAAAAGGGAGCGGTCGGGGCTCTCTGCCGCGGCCAGCATATAGGACCGGCCCCGATCCGGGTCCTTGACCAACCGTTCCGCCAATGACAGGCCGCCGCCCTCGAACATCCCCAGCGTCACGTGCGGGGACATGCGATACTTGGCCACCCGGACCTCGCTTCCCGCACCGGTCAGATCCCGCACCGGCACCAGGCCCGCCCGTAATTCGAGGCCGAAGGCATCCCGCGCCAATGCGACCGCATGGCGGGAGGCGTGGAGGGCGGCATCCCGGCGACTCGGCGGGATCAGCACCGTGGCCCCATCGCCGCCAAACACATAAGGGAACGCCAGGTCCGGGATCTGGTTCACCACGGCGGTGATGGTGGAAACCCCCATGGCGTTCACCTCCTTATACCGGCCAGCCTCGATGGCCTGGGTGCTGCCGCGCACGTCGGTGATGAGCACATGCCAGCTGTCCGGGACCCGGGAATAGACCCCGGCTTCGGCAATGTCCTCGAAGCGCTCGAACGCCGGCAACGCCGCATAGAATCCGTCATCCGCGTGGGAAGGCGCAGGGCCCATGCTGGCATTCTGCCCCTAACCCGGCCCGGGTGCACGCATCGTCTCTCCCTCTCCCTTGGCACCCTTTGTTGTTCAAACTCCCGGCGTCTTTCCCATCCACAATCCGGCGATGCGCCCGTTGCCAAGACACGCGCTCCCGCCAATCATCCCCGGCCTATTCTCCCTGTGCGCTTCCCCCTGCTCCTTGCCTCCCTCACGGTTTTCCTGCCCGTCCTCGCCACGGACTGGCCCCAGTTCCGCGGCCCCGGGGCTTCCGGCTCCGTTCCCGGCGGCTTCCCCACCCGGTTCGGGCCGGACACCAACGTCGTTTGGAAAACCGCGGTGCCGGGCGGAAACTCCTCCCCGGTCCTCGCCGGTGACCGGGTTTTTCTCACCGGTTTCGAAAACCATGAGCTGCTGGTCCTCGCCTACGATCGCGCCACGGGTCGGGAGCTTTGGCGGCGCGCCCTCCCACCCGGCCCCATCGAGCACGGCGCCCAATTGGGCAGCCCCGCCACCGGCACCGCGGCCACCGACGGCGCACGGGTCGCCGTGTATTTCGGTCCCTTCGGCCTGGCCTGCTTCCAGACCGACGGCACGGAACTCTGGCGGCGCCCCCTGCCCGTGCCGGTGACCCAACATGGGGCCGGAACCTCCCCGGTGATCACGGGGGATCTCGTCCTCCTCAATTGCGACCAGGACCTCGGGTCTCATCTGCTGGCGGTCGACAAACGCACCGGGCGCGACGTCTGGCGGGTGGAACGTCCCGCCGCCCGGCGCGGGTTTGCGACCCCACTCCTGTGGCCGCCAAAGGAACCCGACCTGGCCATCATTGCCGGCACCCTGCGTCTCACCGCCTATCACGTGCACGACGGCTCCGAGGCGTGGCATGTCGATGGGTTGCCCAACGAAATGGTCAGTTCACCGGTCGGGGGTGACGACCGCATCTACGTGGCCGGTTGGACGGCCGGTTCCGGGGTCGCCCACATGCCGACATGGGAATCCATCGTGGCGGAAGGCGATGTGAATCATGACGGGGTGTTGACGCAGGCCGAGGCTCCCGCGGGCCCGGCGAAACAACATTTCCAATACCTCGATTCCAACAAGGACGGCCGTCTCACGCAGTCCGAATACGAGACGGTGGCCCACGCCTTCGATGTGTCCCAAAACGTGGCGCTCGCGGTCCGCCCGGGCGGGTCGGGCGATGTGACGGATTCCCACGTTCTGTGGCGCCACAAACGCGGCCTGCCTTATTGCGCCACACCGCTTTTGTACGGGGGTCGGTTGTATCTCGTGCGCAACGGCGGGTTGGTCACCTGCCTGGATGCGGGGACCGGGAAACCGGCCTATGCCGAGGAACGACTCGGCGCGGTCGGTGACAATTATGCCTCGCCGGTGGCGTCGGATGGCAAAGTGCTCGTGTTCTCCCAGCCCGGCGTGGGGGTGGTGTTCCGGGCTGGCGACCGCTTGGAAGTGCTCGCCCGGAATGCGCTCGACGGGACGGTGGTGGCGACGCCGGCACTGGCGGACGGGCACCTGTATGTCCGGACGTCGGGGCACCTGTACGCCTTTGGTGGGCCCTGAAGAAAGCCGGCCGGCTGCACCCCCCGGAAATTGGGCGCATCGAGGCATCGTGGGAAGCCCAGCAATGGGAGCGACCGCGGCGGGTAAGAAAACCCGCCCTCCCGGGAAGGCGGGTTTTCTTACCCGCCCTGCCCACGATGCCAAGATGTGCCCCCCCTGAAATTCCCCCAATCGCGGGGTTGTTGCGGACGGGTGTTTTGAGCTAAAGATTGCCCATGCTCACCATCCCCGGGCCTGCGAACCGCTATTGCGATGGCGTGTCGCGTCGAAATTTCCTGCGGATCGGGGCGTTGGGGATGGGCGGACTGGCCCTGCCCCAACTGCTGCAGGCGGAGGCCCAGGCGGGGCTGCGGTCCTCCCACAAGGCCGTGATCATGATCTACCTGCCCGGCGGACCGCCGCATCAGGACACGTTCGATCTCAAGCTGGACGCCCCTTCGGAAATCCGCGGGGAATTCAAGCCGATCCCCACCACGGTTCCCGGCTTCCAGATCTGCGAACACCTGCCCCGCCTCGCCCGGCTGGCTCAGAAATACGCGGTGATCCGGTCGATCGCCGACGCCGTGGATGACCACACCGATTTCATGTGCCAGACGGGTCGGCGCAAAAACGGCCAACCGCCCGGTGGTTGGCCCACCTTCGGCGCCTGTGTGTCCCGCGTCCTCGGGGCCGCGCATCCGGCCGTCCCGCCGTTCGTCGGGCTCGAACCGCGGATGCAACACCGGCCGTACAACGCCGCCAATGCCGGTTTCGTCGGGGTCGCCCACGATGCTTTCCGGCCGGCCGCCGACGCCAAGTCCGACATGGTGTTGAACGGCGTGACCACGGAGCGACTCGCCGATCGCCGGACATTGTTGGCGGGCTTCGACCGTTTCCGTCGCGAAGTGGACGCCAGCGGATTGATGGGCGGTCTCGACAGCTTCAACGAGCAGGCGTTCGGCATGCTGACCTCGAGCCGGTTGCTGGAGGCGCTCGACCTGTCCAAGGAGGATCCGAAGCTGCTCGAACGTTATGGCAAGGGCGATGCCAAGGTGCATGGCGATGCGGCGCCGATGCTCAACGAACAATTCTGCACGGCGCGACGACTCGTCGAGGCCGGGGCGCGTTTCGTCACGGTGGCGTATGGTTTCTGGGATTATCACGGCAACAATTTCGGCAATGCCCGCAATGACCTGCCGCTGCTCGACCAAAACGTCAATGCGTTGATCGAGGATCTCCACGAACGCGGTCTCGCGCAGGACGTCAGCGTGATCGTGTGGGGCGAATTCGGCCGTTCCCCGACGATCAACAAGGACGCCGGACGCGACCATTGGCCGCGGGCGAACTGCGCGTTGCTGGCCGGCGGCGGCATGAAGACCGGCCAGGTGATCGGCGCGACCGACCGGCTCGGCGGCGAACCCAGCGAACGACCCGTCCTCTTCGGCGAGGTGTTCGCAACCTTATACCACACCCTTGGCATCGACGTGAACAAAGTCACCATCCCCGACCTCACCGGACGTCCCCAATTCCTCGTGCCCGACGCCTGCCAGCCGATGCGGGAACTGGTCGGCTGAGACCGGCCCCAGAACCATGTTTATCCCATTTGCCAGCGACGGGTGCGGCGGCACGGAACCCCGGGGCCTCGGAGCTTCGGAACCCCGGAGCTTCGGAGCTTCGGAGCTTCGGAGCCTCGGCCGGGACGAACGCACCGGGACGGCTCGGGCGGAGCCTCGCCCTACCCGGATGGCCCGGGGGCTCGTGCAACTGTTTCTCTTCGTTTCACTCTCGGCGGCGGCCGAACCATTCACGATCCAGCACCGTGCCGGCGCGACCAACCTGGTCCTCCGCACCGCCGATGCCCGCCAGCAATTGCTCGTAACCTCCGGCACCGACCACGACGCCACGCGCGAGGTCGCTTGGTCCGCGCGTCCGGACGGCATCGTGAACCTCAGTTCCGCCGGCCGGGTCACCCCGATCGCGGATGGCGACGCGGTGATCGTGGCGACGGCGAAAGATGGCACGCAGGCGGTGCTGCCGGTGAAGGTGGTGGATTCGCACGAGACTGCGCCGATCCATTTTGCGAACCAGATCGTCCCCATTTTCACCAAGAACGGGTGCAATGGCGGCGGTTGTCATGGCAAGGCGGCCGGGCAAAACGGGTTCCGGCTTTCGCTGCTGGGATTCGAACCCGCCGAAGATTTCGAGCATCTGGTGAAGGAAGCCCGTGGCCGCCGGCTCTTCCCGGCCTCACCCGAACGATCGTTGCTGCTCACCAAGGGCACCGCCCAACTCCCGCACGGCGGTGGCAAACGGCTCGAACCGGCGTCCGACGATTACCGGCAGTTGCTCCGTTGGATCCGCCAGGGCATGCCGGCCGGAAATCCCGACGCCCCGACGGTGGCGCGGATCGAGGTGTTTCCCGCGGGCCGCATGCTGGCGCTCGACGGACAACAGCAACTGGCCGTCACGGCCCATTATACCGACGGCTCGGCCGAAGACGTGACCCGTGGTGCGCTGTTCGAGCCCAATGACAAGGACCTCGCGCATTGTGACGAACAGGGTTTGGTGAAGGCGTTCAACCAACCCGGCGAAGTGGCCGTGATGGTGCGCTACCAGGGGAAAGTGGCGACCTTCCGCGGCACGATCCCGCTCGGCGCCCCCGTCGGCGCCCTGCCGCTCGCGCGGAATTTCATCGATGAAAATGTGTTCCGCCAACTCCTGCACGTCGGCATGCCACCCAGTGCCGGGTGCGACGACGCGACCTTTCTCCGGCGGGTGACGATCGACGTGGCGGGACGGTTGCCGACGCCGCAGGAACTCGACGCCTTTCTGCCCGCCGCGGCGGTGGATGACCAGGCCGGGGTGGTCGCGCCGAACGGGGGGCCCGCCCCGACCCAGGCGCGCCTGCGGGCCCGTGACGCCGTGGTCGACCGTCTGGTGGCCTCGACGGACTATGCGGATTATTTCGCGAACAAATGGAGCGCGCTGCTCCGGAACAAACGGTCCGATCCCAAGCAGCAACGCGGCAATTTCGCCTTTCACGGTTGGATCCGCGACCAACTGTTGAGCAACACGCCCTACGACCGTTTCGTGCGGGAGATCCTCGCGGCCTCGGGGGACATGTCGGAGAACCCGCCGGTCGCCTGGTACCGCCAGGTCAGCACGCTCCAAGGGCAGTTGGAGGACACGGCGCAATTGTTCCTCGGCCAGCGACTCCAGTGCGCGCAATGCCACCATCATCCGTATGAGAAGTGGAGCCAGCAGGATTACTGGAGTTTTGGCGCGTTCTTCTCCCAGGTCGGACGCCGGGCCGGCAGCCAACCCGGCGAGGAGGTCGTCTTCCACAAGCGCGGCCTCGCCCAGACCACCAACAAGAAATCGGGGCAACCCGTCCGGCCGGCCGGTCTCGGTTCACCGGTCGGCGAACTCGCACCCGATGACGATCCCCGGCTGGCATTGGCCGATTGGATGACCTCGCCCCGAAACCCGTGGTTCGCCCGCGCGTTGGTGAACCGCTATTGGAAGCATTTCTTCGGACGCGGCCTGGTCGATCCCGAGGATGATCTGAGGGAAACCAACCCGGCGACCAACCCCGAGTTGCTGGAGGCGCTCGCCGCTGATTTCGTGGCGCACCACTTCGACCTGCGGCATCTCGTGCGCACCCTGGCGACGAGCTCCACGTACCAGCTTTCCGCCGAACCCAATGCCTATAATGCGCGGGATCGCCACAGTTTCTCGCGCTTCTATCCGCGCCGTCTCGGGGCCGAGGTCCTGCTGGACGCCGTCAATGTGGTGACCGGGACGGAGTCCAAGTTTGAGGGTCTGCCGTCCGGGACGCGGGCCGTGGGGCTGCCGGACAACAGCTTCAATGCCGGCAGTTATTTCCTGACCGTGTTCGGCCGGCCGGAGGGCAGCAGCGCCTGCGAATGCGAACGCAGCCTCGACGCCTCACTGAGCCAGGCGTTGCACCTGCTCAACTCAAAGGATATCCAGGCGAAGATCAGCTCCGACCAGGGCCGGGCCGCGCAACTCACCTCGGAGGCCGCCCTTGACGATGCCGCCCGGCTCCGCACCCTTTACCGGCTGGCTTACGCGCGCGATCCGCAAGCCACGGAATTGGGGTTCGCACAGGATTATATAAACCGGAAGGTCGCCACCGCGAAGGAGGATGCCGCCCGGACCAAGGCCCGCCGCGAGACCTATGAGGACACCGTCTGGGCGCTGCTCAACACCAAGGAATTCCTCTTCAACCATTGATTCTGAAAACCGGCGTGACGAAGGCCCGAGTGGAAAGGGACATGGAGAGTTTCGATTCCCTCCCGGCAAGTGATTCAAGTGAGGGGTTGCCCACCAAACACACGAAACACACGAAAAGGGATTTTAATAAGGGGTCGCCGAGGTGCTGGCGCTTCAAGACACAGACCCCGCTCGCCGCGCTGGCTCTGGCCGTGGCCGCCGCCACCGTCACCCACGCCCAACTCCCGGCCCCGCACCTCGCCTGGATCTTTCCCGCGGGCGCCATCGCCGGATCCACCAACGAGATCACCCTCGCCGGATCCGATCTCGACGATCCCACCGGTCTCCATTGCTCCGATCCCCGGATCACCGCCACGCCCCATCCAGGCACCTCCACCGTCTTCACATTGGTCGTTCCCACCAATGTCCCGCCCGGGTCCGTCGATGTCCGATTCACGGGACGCTTCGGCGTGTCGTCCCCGCTGACGCTCCGGATCGGGTCGCTCCCCGGACAGATCGTCCCACCCACCAACACCACCCCCGCCACGGCCGTTCCGATCGACCGCGGTCACACGGTCCACACGCATGTGGCGGCGGGTGCGGTCCACTGGTTCCGCTTTGATGCCCGACGCGGCGAACGTCTCGTGGCCCGCGCACTGGCCGCCGAGATCGATTCGCGGTTGGTGCCGAACCTCGCGGTTTTCGACGCCGCCGGCACCGAACTCGTCCGCACGCGGCGCCTCGGTTGGATCGATTTCACCGCTGCGAACGACGGCCCGTTTCTGCTGCAACTCGCGGATCACCTGTTCCGCGGGGGCGACGATTATGGCTGCCAACTGGAACTCACCGCCGGCCCGGTCCTTGATTTTGCCGTGCCCACCGTGCTGCGATCCGGTGCCACCAACCGCGTCGCACTCCATGGTCGTAATCTTCCCGGAAGCCGGCGCTCTGCGATCACGGGCGTCGAGGGTGTCGCCCTCGAGGAAGTGTCCGTCGATATCGTCGCACCGGAGTCAGTCCTTCCCGCCGCATGGCCGTCCGACCGTCTCCGTCGGCCCGCCAGTGCGACCCTGGATATTTGGGATTGGGCCTGGTCCGCGACCAACGGGGTGTCGAATCCCCTGCTGTTCACCTTGTCCACCAACCCGGTGGTCGCGGGGGCACCAGCGCGGGCTCCGGATGCGCGGGGCCGGTTGCTGACCCAACTCACGCCGGTCACGCCGCCGGTCGAATTCAGCAGCCTCTTCCCACAAGCCGGTGAGGTGTCGGGAATCACCTTCGCCGCGCAGAAGGGCGACGTGTATTTCCTGGAACTCGTGGCCGAACGACTCGGTCTGCCGGTCGATCCCAACGCGGTGGTGCAACGCGAAGTCCCTGGCAAAACCGGATCGGAATTCACCGATGTCATTGAGTTCATCCATTTCGACGCCAATGCAGGCGGGGCCGAATTCAACACCACGTCGCGGGACAGCATGGCCCGATTTGAAGCGCCGGAGACGGGGAATTATCGGGTCCTCGTCCGGGATCCATTCCATGCCTCACCGTCTTCGGCGCGCCGTCCCTACCGGCTCTCGGTGCGACGACCGCGACCGGATTTCCAACTGGTGGCCTGGCCGACGCCGCCGCCGAAAGCGAACAATGATGACCGCAACGCCCACCCGGGCGGGTTCGGGCTTCGGCGCGGGCAGACGGTCGGCGTGCGGGTCGCCGTGTTCCGCCAGGATGGGTTCAATGACGACCTCCAGATCACCGCGACCGGGCTGCCATGGGGGGTGACGGCCGCGACCACACGCCTTGCCGCCGGCCAGGGATCGGGGTGGTTGCTCCTCACCGCGGCGGAAAACGCGCCGGAATCCGTGACCGAAGTGCAGATCGTGGGCAACACTCCGGCCGGTTCCGGACCCACCTCACGTCCCGCCCGTTGGGGTGCGGTGAAATGGCAGGTGCCCGACGTCAACAACGAACCCGTCATCGATCGACTCACCCGACAGACCCTCCTGGGCGTCGTCGGGGAATCGGCGCCGATCACCGTCACGCCCACCACCACGAATCCGATCGTGGTCGTCGCGGGAACCAAGTTCACGGTGCCCTTCGGGATCATGCGGCGGTACGAATTCCCGGCTGCATTCACGCTGAAGGCCAGCGGTCATTCCGCTCTCGAAAAAGTGCCGGAATTGAAGATCGGCGAGAAGGCGACGAATGCGGTGCTGGAGTTGAACCTGGGCGACGCCGCGCTCTCCGTAGGCCGCCATACGCTCTGGCTCCAAGGCCAGATTGCCGGCAAATACCGCAACCAACCGGAAGCGGTCGAGCGCACGGATGCCGCCCTGAAGGCTGCTGAAAAAGCCCTCGCCGCCGCCCCGGCCGACAAAAAAGCCGCGGCCGAACAACAGCGGAAAGATGCCGAGGCGGCGAAGAAGGCGGCCGAGGAGCGCGCCAAGCCGCGCGACGTCACCCTCGCTGTTTGGTCCGCTCCCTTCGTGGTCCAAGTGACCCCGGCCGCACCTCCCGCCGACAAGAAATAGACCATGCCGAAACCGTCCCCATCACGACTTCTGGCGGTCCTCTTCGCCGTCCCGG
>JANYCC010000379.1 GCA_025360495.1 Verrucomicrobiota bacterium
CCAGCACGCCGCCCAGGTGGGGTCGTGCCTTGTCGCCGTCACCCACCACGAAATAATAGGGGCACAAGCGCACCCGGCCGGGCATCGCCACGGTCATCATCCGGTCAAAATCAAACCATTCGGCCGGTATCACGCGCGGACGATGGTAACGCTGGAGCAGATAAGGGGACGCCGGCCAGGCCGCCAGGGCGCGATCGATCGCCGCACCCCAATCCTCCGCGCTCAGGTCGCTGCCCAGGTGCACGCCCCGTGCGCCCCAGGCGTCAGGGGAGTAACCGGATATCTTGAGGATGAGTTCGCGCTCCCGCTGGGAGAGGGCTTTCAACTGGCGCCAGTCGGTGAGGTCGAGACCGGGATAGGCCGCGTGCGGAGGCAGGGGTTGCGGGTCCAGCACCCAGGTCTGCGGCACCACCTGGAGCAGGCGTTTGAGGAAACCTTCGCCCAATTCCTGCCGCCAGAACGGCCGCAGGTTCCGGTTCCACAACAATGCGAACAACAGCTTCTCCTCCATCAGCGGCCGCGGCGGCGGCGTGACCCGGATCCGCCGTTCCGCAGCCGCGTCGAACACCGGCCCGGAAGCCGGCACGTTCGCGAGATCGAACAATTCGAAAAACCGGTACACCGCGTCCCCGTCCACGAATCCGGTGAACGTCCCGTCCCGCACTGCAAACCGGGGACCTGACTGGGCCGCCAGCCATTCCATTTCCGGCCGGTACGAACCCGCTTCCGACGAAACCATCACGTGAACCCGGGCGGCATCCCCAAAGATGCCCGCAAACCCGTCGCGCATGCCGTTCGGCCCGCCCACGACCGGATCACCGAAGCCCGAATAGGTCTGGTTGAGCCATTGGGTCAGCCCGATGCCGCCCGGCACCGAATCCAGTTCCGAGATCACGAACCCGGAGTCCGTGAGCAGGACATCCGGACGGATCACGCGCGGGATCTCGTTGCGAAAGCCGGCGTGTCGCTGCCAGTCGATCAGGTTGCCGGGCTTGCCTTGGTCGAGCAGCGCCGCCACCCATGCCGGAGCCTTGCCCTCATGGCTGCGGCGGTAGAGCAGACCCACGGCCCGGTAAAACTGGAGGAGCACCCGTCCGAGGAACTCGAAGTCTGCCAGCATCGGGGCCGGCAACGCCAGGGGGCGCGGTGAAATCCTCCAGGTTTGTCCGGCAAACAACCCGCCCGGTGGCAGGGCCGACCGGACGGTTTCGGCGCGTTGAGCATCCGTCATGCGCCGCGACCATAGCCGGGACCCGGGCGAATGCCATGCTGGCGGCTCCCGAACAAGAACCCCTACCCGGATTTGAGGTTGTCAGGAATAACCCTGCAACTTTCCCAAACTGAATCCCATACGTACCGGTGTCAGCCACTGTCTGTGAGGAGGTTCGCCATCAAAAGATTCTGCGGCACCGGGTCATCCCGGGGCGCCACGGTTTCCCCGAGGACGGGCTCCGAGATCGGGACTGCACGGAACCGACCCCCATCGGTCCCGACTTCCCGAACCCGCCACGGATGTCCTCCCCTGAGGGCATCCATGGCGGGTCGGACAAGGTGTGAACTGTCTCCGCAGACCCACAACACACATGAACCATCGGACTCAATTGCGCCCGCTTCTGGCAGTCTTGGGCGCCGGCCTCACCGCCGTCTCGACCCTTCCCCGCACCGAAGCCGCCTCCCTCACCAGCCTCGGTGATTTCGCCGAGGGTTACTGGAGTCGGGCCCTGGCCGTCTCGGCGGACGGACAATCCATCGCCGGCAGTTCCTATCAGTTCGACGGCTCGCGCCTGGCCTTCCGATGGACCCCCACCGGCGGGATGGTGGACCTCGGCAACCTGGGCGGCGCAACGGACAATTCGGCCGCGGCGATCTCCCGTGACGGTTCCCTTCTGGCCGGTTGGTCCGGCACCGATTCCTATCGTTGGTCCGCGACGACGGGTCTGACGCCGCTCGGTCATCTCATCGCCGGTGGCACCTCGACCGCCACGGCGATCGCCGCCGACGGGGCGACAATCGTGGGATTCGAAGACCTCACACCCTTCACTTGGAACCCCACCGGCCTGGTCCGGCTTGGGTTGTTGGCCGGAACCACCACCGGTCGCCCCGGGGCGATCACCCGCGACGCCCTGTTCACGGCCGGATCCTCGGGTCTTTCCCTGGCGCGCTGGTCCGGCACCAATCCCACGGGACTGGCCTCGTTCCCCAATGATGCCAGCGTTTCGGGCTTCGGCATCTCCGACGACGGTGCCGTGGTGGTCGGGGAAGTGGTGCATCCTGGTGGCAACAATGCCGAGGCGGTGCGCTGGGTCGAAGGGGTGGGCGCCACGCTGCTCGGGGATATCCCGGGCGGGGACTTCAATTCCGTGGCGTTGGGCACCACCGCGGACGGTCACACGTTGGTGGGCTATGGTTCGGACACGCCGTCCTGGACCACGGCCACGGTCTGGACCGCGGCGGGCGGATGGAAGCGCCTGGCGGATGTTTTGACCGCGCAGGGTGTTGATCTGAGTTACTGGGACAGCCTGGACGAGGCGACGGCGATCTCACCGGACGGACGGTTCATCATCGGGTCGGGCACGGTGGCGGCGACGTTCTTGGAAGAGGCCTTCATCGCCCAGATCACGCCGTTGCCCACGCCCGCACCGGCTCCGTTCGGCGGGGTGGCACGTTCCCTCCCGGGCCGGATCCAAGCCGAGGATTATGACACGGGCGGCCCGTTGGTCGGGTATTTCGACACCACCGCCGGCAACAGCGGCGGGGCCTATCGGGCCGATGGCGTCGACATCCTGGCGAACAGTGACGGCACCGGGGGAACCGCCGTCGTGCTGTCCAACCGGGAATGGTTGGATTACTCGGTGAATGTGGCGGCATCGGGACCCTATGTGCTGCGGTTCCGCGTTTCCCGGGCGGCGGTGGGGACCGGCGCGATCAAGGTGCTGAATGGTCCCGCCAACAACACGCTGGCCACGCTCGTCGCCACCCTCGCCGTGCCGAACACCGGATCGGGCTCGGTCTACACGGTGGTCGAGGCCGACGTGAACCTGGTGGCCGGGCCCCAATTGCTCCGGGTCCAATGCGCCACAGGCGATCTCAATGTGAACTGGCTCGAGGTGACCCAGCGCGGCATCCGACGCGAAGTGTGGACGGGCGTGAATGGCAACAATGTCAACCAGATCCCCCTGACCCGCGCGCCCAACCTCACCGACCTCCTCCCGACACCGGAAGCGCCGCAGAATTGGGCGGACAATTATGGCACCCGCCTCAGTGGTTATCTGCGGGCGCCGGCCACCGGCAATTACACTTTCTGGACTTCCGCTGATGAGGCTTCGGAAGTGTGGCTCTCCACCTCCGCCAACCCGGCGAACAAGGTCCGGATCGCGTCCAACACGCAGAAGACCGGCTTCCGCCAATGGACCAAGGATCCCTCCCAGAAATCCGCCGCCATCAGCCTGGTGGCCGGACAACTCTATTACCTCGAAGTGCTCCAGAAAGAGGGCCCGGGGACTGACAATCTTTCCGTCGGATGGGCACGTCCCGGCCAGGTCCCCTCGGCCCCCAGCGAGATCATTCCCACAGGGGTTCTCTCGCCCTTCTTTCCCTGACTCAAGGCCAGCCCTGGTCACGGGCCCAACCACGGATCAGCGCCGTGTTCCTGGCAACGGGAACACGGCGTTTTCCATTTCCCAACCCCTCCCGCCAGCCCCGCGTTGCAGGCTGGCCCTGGCCGGACCGAAGCGTATGATGGATCGAGATAAGACAACTGCATGGACCTGAAAGAACTCGGTTGGGACGAAGATTGGGATGCGTCCTTTGCGTCCCTCCGGACCCCCGCCGTGGTCCCCGCACGGGTGGTCAACGAGGAGAAACATTATTTCACGGTGGTCGCCGCGGACGGCCCGTTCCTGGCCCAGATTTCCGGCCGGCTCCTGCACCGGCGGAATTGCCTCGCGGAACTGCCAAAGGTGGGTGACTGGGTCGTGTGCACCCCGCCCACGGACTCCAAGGCCGGCGCGATCTGCTCCGTCCTGCCCCGCCGCACCCAACTCTCCCGCAAGGTCACCGGACGCGAATCCACCGGACAGGTGCTGGCCGCCAACATCGATCTCTCATTCCTGGTCCAGGCCCTCGACGAAACCCTCAGCCTCCGCCGCCTCGAACGGTTCCTCGTGATGGCCCATGAAGGCGGGTCCCGTCCGGTCGTCGTCCTCAACAAGGCCGATCTCTGCCCCGAAATCGATGCGCGCCTCGCCGAGGTGGCCGCTGCCGTGGGCGAAACCCCCGTCATCGCCGTCAGCGCCCGCACCGGCCGCGCCCTGCCCCGGCTCCGGGAATTGATCCTGCCTGGCGCGACCGTCGTCTTCCTCGGCACGTCCGGGGTCGGGAAATCGAGCCTGATCAACCGCCTTTACGGGGAACGCATCCAGCCCACGATCCCGGTCCGGGCGACAGACTCGAAAGGCCGTCACGCCACCACGGCGCGGGAGTTGATCCTGCTGCCCGGCGGCGGACTGGTGATCGACACCCCAGGCGTGCGCGAATTCCATCTGTGGGTCGCGGACGGCGGATTGGACGAGGCGTTCCCGGACATTTTCGGACTTTCTTCCGGCTGCCGGTTCCGGGATTGCGCGCACCGCACCGAGACCGGGTGCGCGGTGCAGGCGGCGGTGGTGGCCGGGACGCTGGCCCCAGACCGGCATCGGAGTTTCCTGAAGCTCCAAGCCGAACTGACCGAGGTCAACGCCGGCCGGAAACGGCATGAATACCTGCAGAACCGCCGCCGCACGCGGACCGGCACCAAGGCCTATCTCCGCCGGCCCGAGGATCCGGAGGACTGATCCCCATCCCCGACCTCTTCGCCACCCTTGCCAGTTCCTCCGTGGAGGAACACCGGATCGGAGGACCGCCCCTCCATCCCATCGATCTGCTTGGTCGGATCGCACTGGGTAGCGCGACATCGCTGCATGCTCAGGTGGTGGCAAACAGGAGCTTTTTGAGAATTCCACCCTCCCATTCAACGATGTCGGCTTCGGCTCTGGACTCGTTCCCATGGGTTCAATTATTAGCACCGGTTGGAAGGTCGTCACATCTGGCCGCGCTTGCGGGCCGAATGCCAGTATTCATGGCATCACCGCTTCGAGAACTTTGCTCATAATCCAAATGACACCGGCAACCAATGGGCAAATCTCGGGTTCGATTTCAAGGGCGACGCAGGCGGTAGTATCGGGTGCCGGCCTGGATCGGCTCGGAAAACACGAATCGGTCCCCAGAT
This sequence comes from Verrucomicrobiota bacterium, assembly GCA_025360495.1. Taxonomy (GTDB): domain Bacteria; phylum Verrucomicrobiota; class Verrucomicrobiia; order Limisphaerales; family UBA9464; genus UBA6176. The sequence continues at coordinate 5,267 of JANYCC010000379.1, forward strand.
GAGCCAATTCCATCACTGATGGCCTGCCAGGTGGAATCGCCAGCCAGCCTGTCGGTGGCCTCCAGATTTTGTGATCCGGCGGCCTGCGGCCATGCAAGTTCAAGCTGGCCGTTGCGCAGCGCCACCCCCAACCCTGTCGCGGTCGGGATCGCGACGAAGGGCACTCCCATCCGGATCGTGTGGTTGTTGGTGTCGACGACATAGAGCCGACCGTCCGGTGCCACCAAAACCCGACGCGGTTCGGCGAAGCGAGCGTCGCTCCCCGCCCCGTCCGTGGCACCCCACACTGCATAGGCGCCCCCGACGGTGGTCACCACTCCGTCGGTGCCCAACCGACGGATGGTCTCGGCGAATTCGTCAGCGAAGAAAATGTTGCCGAGGGCATCCAGCGAGATGGAGTTCGGATGGCTCAACCGGGCGACCGGGCCGGGTCCGTCAGAGTACCCGCCCGCGCCCGCAACTCCGGCCAGCACGGTCAGACTGCCATCCGGTGCCATCTTCCGGATCGTCCCTCCGCCGGCTTCCGCGATATAGCCATTTCCAGAGCCGTCGAAGGCGATGTCCACCGGCGAATTGAGCTGGGTCCCGAAGCTGGTTTTGGTTCCGTCCTTGGACACCCGGACGATCCAACCGAAATTCATCTGGTACACGGTGCCGTCCGGACCCTCGCCGACACCCCAATCTCCGCCGCCGGTCAGCACCCTGATTCCCGGCTCCGACAACCGGGTGGTCCCGCCACTCTCATTCTGCACAAGCAGGGCCCCGTCAGGCTCCACATCGATGTCCACCGGCGTCGTGAACCGGACCGGATTGCCGACCGCGTCCGACAGGGTGGTGACCCGGCCTTCGGGAGACACCTTACGGATCGTGCCCGAGCCCAAATCGGCAATCAGCAGATTTCCCGCGCCATCCCGCGCGATGCCCGACGGACTGCTGAACCGGGCCTCGGAACCGGAACCGTCGACGTGACCTGCTTGTCGTGGACTTCCGGCCAGCGTCGTCCATTGGTATCGGATCGGGGCCGGGATCACCGAGACCGCCACCGGAGAAAGATTCGTGGCACCTTCTGAATTGATAACCCGGACTGCATAGGCGCCGTTGATCTCAGTCGTGGCGTTGGATCGGATGAGGACGGAATTGGTCGCGCCAGAAATGGGGACCCCCTCCCGGCTCCAAATGTATTCCATCGGCTGGGTGCCGGAGGCAATGACGGCGAGTCGCAGGGGATATCCCTCAGTTATCTGGATGTCCTTCGGATGGGAACTGATCCGGGGAGCGATTGGCAGCACCCCCAGCAGGGCATTGTCACTGATTGCCGAGCCGTTCGCATTGATGACTCTGACGGAGTAAGCGCCGGCATCCGCTGCCAGGACGTGGGCGAGTTGCAAATCGATTCCGGCAAACTGCGGCAAGGGAATCCCGTCCTTGCGCCATTCATAAATCAGCGGATGGCTTCCCGTGGCGGACACGGAGAATCTCACGTCGGATCCGGCGACAACATTGGTTCCTGCCGGTGGGCTGACCACCAACGGAATGAGGTCGGCCTGTGCGTCGGCGGTGAAACCCAGTTGAATCTGCACTGATTTTCCCTGTCCGAGATAATCGTCGGCTGAGATGGCGAAAGTATCGCCCTGTCCGGCCTGGAAGACGATACGCGTGGTGCCAAGTCCTGACAGCGACACCCCTCGGGCCACGATCAAGGAGGAATCCAGCGAGGTGCCATGGAAGACGGTGATCATCGGGTAGATTTGGCTGCCGGCAGATTCGATCATTGCAATTCCACCAGAGGGGGCGGTCCACGTCCACCACACCGATTGTCTGCCGCTGCCGGCTTGGGGAGCAGGTTCGCCGGGCTCCGCAGTGGCATTGGCCGTGGAGGAGGCACCCAGCGCCGGATTGCCCTCGAGAATCTCCCGGTCGGCGAAACCGTCATTGAACGGTCGGACCAACGGGAGGACATCAAATCGCGGGGTGGTGTTCGTGGAACTGCCATGGATATTGGCGACCACGACGGAATAGAAACCTGATTGGTCGGGCCGCGCGCTTTCGATCCGAAGGATGGCGTTGGTTGCGTTCAGGAGGAGATCGCCGTTCAGGAACCATTGGAACGTCATCGGTGTCTCCCCGGTATAAAAGGATGTGAAACTCACCGCAGTTCCCTCCGACACACTGCTGGCGGCCTGGATGCCGGTGATGCGGGCGGCCGATTCACCGGCCGTGGGCGTGCGGGACAATGAGAGGCCCGCCCCCGTGCTCTGGGTGCTGCCAAAGAAATTCGCCACCCGCACGGTATAGATCCCCACGTCCGAGGCCACAGCCCAAGGAATGTTCAGGGTCGCGGCATTGGCCAGGGGAATGGCAACTCCATCCTTATACCACTGATAGGCGAACGTCGGAAGACCGACAACAGACACCGAAAATCGCACCACCGAAGTGGGCACGGTCACCTGGGGCGCCGGCGAAACTGCAATAACCGGGGCGGCCGTGACTCGGACCAAGGCATTTGAACTTACGGCGACCCCGAAAGCACTGGACACGGTCACCCGATAGACGCCGGACTCGGACACGGCCAACTTCGACAGCGTGACGATCGGGTTCGTGGCGTCCCCGATCGGTTTCTCGTCGTGCCACCATTGATAGGCCAGTGGCGGAGCGCCAGTCGCCACGGTCCGCAACGTGACACCGCCACCGACGGCGACCGTCTGACTCTGGGGCTGAAGGGTGATCCGCGGTGGTTCCGTCCCGGCGGACACCACGGAGAATTGCAACGCCACGGCTCCGGTCGAACCACCGACTCCGTCCACAACGACATGGTAGATCGTGCCGGAAACCGTGGTGAAGATCACGCGGCTGGTCCTCGTGTTGATGTCTTCGTTGTCATCTTCAGCAACCAGCGAAAGGGCATCCACACTCTCACCGGTGAAGACGGCAAGGACCGTGTCGAACGCACTCCCGGTTGTTGCAATGGTTGCCTTCCCGTCGACAGATGCGGTCCAGCTCCACCAAATGGAATGGGCGGCCTGAAAACCCGCAATGGGCGGTTCACCCACCTCCGATGTCGCCCCGACGTTGCTGCCCTCCACCAATTGAACCGGTTCCACCAAGCCCGACGGGGCGGCAAATCCGTCATTCGGCGGCACCGCTTGGGCCCGCACAGCAAGACCGAAGCACACAGCGAGAACGAGGACCACCGACCGGAAATCAAAAGGACGCGACCGGAAACTTGGACACATGGGTGACCTGCATGGCGGACCCCCTCGGCGACGATGTCAATCGCTCATCTCCCCAACCAGGAATCCGGCGTGGCCCGACCGATCCACGGGCGTAGATCGCCCGGCGCGAACTCAAGTCCGACCACATTCCGTCGCCCGGTGCGCGAGCGACGCCGGGGAACGGAGACAGAGAAACCAAGCAGTCCTTTCAACGGGAGGGGAACGAGCACCCGGGGTTTGGCTCAGATGGGCTGATGCAAAAACCTTCAGATGCATGAGAAAAACCTTGGACATTGAGGATGATGGGTTTCAGGCGGCCAAGGAATTGGCACAGCGGGATAAGCCATGCGGGCACGGTTGAATGCGATTTGCCTCTTCGCCGTTTCTATCTGTTGGCGCCGGCAATGAGGCATCACTGCAGGATGGTGACGTTTGATCTCGGAATTCCGGTTTCCGGCGTGGGCAATGCCCGGGCCGTAAATCTGGGCGCCGCATGACCTGATCCCCCCATCCAGTGGACGCCATGGAGGTGTTAGTCCCGCCTTCAAGTTGCCGGCAATTTTCCCTCGCCCCGGCGTCCCACGACCCACCAAGATCCGCACCCTCATCGCATGACCAGATCCGTCCCCGTGTTTGTCGTCGCCGGATTCGCCGTGCTGCTGGCCGTCCCCGGCTGCAAGCCCAAATCCGGGCCCGCCACCGCCGGTGCCGCCGCCGGCATCTCCGTCCAAGTCGTCGCCGTCCCCGCCCGCCGGCAACCCGTCATCGAGGTCGTCCCCCTCGTCGGGTCGATCGCCGCCAATGAATCCATCGAGGTGAAGACCGAGACCGATGGCGTGGTGAAGGAGATCCGTTTCGAAGAGGGGCACAAGGTGGCCGCCGGGGATCTCCTGCTGGCGCTCGACGAAACCAAGTTCAGCACCTCGCTCCATGAGGCCGAGGCGAACCGGCAGTTGAGCCAGGCCAACTTCGAGCGCGCCCGCGAACTCCAACGCAACAAGCTCATCTCCCAGCAGGAGTTTGAACAGGCCGCCGCGACGTCCGCCATGAACGACGCGACCGTCGAACTCCGCCGCCGCCAGCTTCTCGACACCCGCATTCTCGCTCCGTTTTCCGGCACCATCGGCGCCCGCCAGGTCAGCCCCGGACAGGTCATCTCCCGCACCACCGCCCTCACCACGCTCGTCGACCTCGACCTCGTCAAAATCGAGATGAGCGTTCCGGAACGTTTCCTCGGGCAGGTGGAAGCCGGGCAGAAGATCGCGTTCCAAGTCGACGCCTACCCGACCAACCGCTTCACCGGCGAGGTGTTCTTCATCTCCCCGCAACTCGATCCCGGCACCCGCACCGCCCTCGTGAAGGCGCGCGTCCCCAACCCCGACGGACGACTCCGGGCCGGGATGTTCGCCAAGCTCGATCTCACCGTGCAGTTGCGCGCCGAGGCCCTCGTCATCCCGGAACCCGCGCTCATCAGCAATGGCGATGCCCTCAGCGTGTTCATCGTCGGACCCCAGACCACCGCCCTCCAAAAACCGGTCCAAGTCGGACTCCGCCTGGCCGGTCGCGTCGAGATCACCTCGGGACTCCAAGCCGGCGACCTGGTGATTGTCGAAGGCATCCAGAAGCTTTTCCCCAATGCCCCGGTCCGGCTCGCCCCGCCCGCGGCCGCCGCCCCCTACCTGGACTGAGCCCCGCACTCCCGGACCTCACCCGCCATGTTTCTCAGCCGCATCTCCATCAAGCGCCCGATCATGGCGACCATGCTGAGCCTGTCGCTCGTGCTGTTCGGCGTGATCTCCCTCTCGCGTCTCCCGGTCCGCGAACTCCCCGACATCGACCCGCCCATCGTCTCGGTCAGCACCGTCTATCCCGGCGCCAATGCCCAGGTCGTCGAGACCGAGGTCACCGAACGCTTGGAGGAGGCGATCAACAACATCGAGGGCATCCGCACCCTCACCTCGGAAAGCCGGGAACAGTCCTCCAACATCACCATCGAATTCGAGCTCTCACGCGATATCGACCTCGCCGCCCAGGACGTCCGCGACCGCGTCTCCCGGGTCCGCGGGGCCCTTCCCACCGACATCCTCGAACCGGTCGTCGCCAAGCAGGACGCCGATGCCCAGGCGGTGATCTGGATCGCGATGAATTCGGACCGCTATTCGCCGCTGGAACTGAGCACGCTCGCGGAACGGCAGGTGAAACCCCGCCTGCAGACCGTGGCCGGCGTCTCCTCCGTCATCATCGGCGGCGAGAAACGGTTCGCGATGCGCCTGTGGCTCGATTCCGAGAAAATGGCCGCCCGCCGGGTCACGGTCCTCGACATCCAACGCGCCCTCCACGAACAGAACGTCGAACTCCCCTCCGGCCGCGTCGAGGGACCGGATCGCGAGATGACCATTCTCACCCGCGGCGAATTGAAGACCGCCGCGGAGTTCAACGAATTGGTGGTCCGCACCGAAGGCAACACCCTGGTCCGGCTCCGCGAGGTCGGCCGCGCCGAGGCCGGGGTCGAGGATTATCGCACCATCGCCCGGTCCAAGGGCAAGCCCACCGTGTTCCTCGGCATCGTCAAACAGTCCAAGGCCAACACGGTCACCGTCGCCCGCGGCGTCAAGAGCGAGATCGCCCGTTACCGCCCGCTGCTGCCCGTCGGCGTCGAACTCGGCGTCGGCTATGACGAGTCGGTCTATGTCGAGAAGGCCATCGGCGAGGTCTGGGAAACGCTGCTGATCGCCTTTCTCCTCGTCGTTTTCATTATCTTCATTTTCCTCCGCAACCTCCGCTCCACCCTCATTCCGGCGGTCGCGATCCCCGTCTCCATCGTCTCCACTTTCGCCATCCTCCATGCCTTTGGCTATTCGGTGAACATCCTCACGATGCTCGCCCTGGTCCTCTCCATCGGCGTGGTGGTGGACGACGCCATCGTGGTGCTGGAGGCCATCTATCGGCACGTCGAGGAAGGCATGGCGCCCCTCGCCGCCGCGCACAAGGCGATGGAGGAGATCAGTTCCGCCATCATCGCCATCACCGTCTCGCTCGTCGCGGTCTTCCTCCCGCTCGCCTTCCAAAGCGGCCAGACCGGACGCCTCTTCATCGAGTTCGCGGTCGCGGTCGCCGGTTCGGTCGTCGTCTCGGCATTCGTCGCCCTCACGCTTTCGCCGACTATGGCCGCGCGCATCCTCAAACCGGTCCAGGCCGAGAAGCACGGCGCGCTGTTCAACTTCTTCGAACGCGGATTCCGGGCGATCAACCGGACCTATGTCCGCGCGCTCGAACCCCTCGTCCGCCTCGCCGAACGCCTCACCGTCCCGGTCCGCCGCGCCCCCTGGCTGGTCCGCACCACCGCGGGGTTCGCCCTCGTCGGAGTGCTCGCCGCCGCCTCCGTCGCCGTCGTGGCGCCGCTGTTCGCCCTGCTTGAAAAGGAATTCCTGCCCGAGGAGGACAAAGGCCGGCTGTTCTGCATGATGTTCACCCCGAACGGGTCCACCGCCGAGTTCACCGACCGCCAGCTTCACAAGATGGAGAAGTTCATGGCGGAGGTGCCGGAGGTCGATACTTACGCAGGGATGGTGGCCCCCGGATTCAACGGGCCGGGCCAGGCCACCAGCGGCATCCTGTTCGTCACCTTCAAGGACGGTCCCCGCCGCAGCGTCCAGGAAATCGTCAACGGCCCCGAGGGCCTCCGCAACCGCTTCCTGTCCGGCGTCGAGGGCGGCATTGCGATCGCCAGCATCCCCAAGGCCATCGGACGCGGCGGCGGTTCCCCCTTCGAGCTCATCCTCCAAAACCAGGATCTCGACGCCCTCAACACGGCCGCCAACACGCTCGCGGGCCAACTCCGCCAACTGCAGGACGCCCGGGGTTCCAATGTCCTCCAGAACGTCCGCGCCTCGTTCGAGGTCAACAAACCGGAACTCCGCATCCAGATCGACCGCCAGCGCGCCGCCTCCCTCGGGGTCACCGTGGAGGACATCTCCCGCACCATGCAGATCCTCTTCGGCGGCCTCGACCTCAGCCGCATCAAGGTCGCGGGAAAGGAATATAAGGTGATCGCGCAGTTGGAACGTCAGTCCCGACTCAACCCCCAGGACCTCGACAAGGCCTTCGTCCGGAGTTCGCACAACGAATTGATCCAACTCAGCAGCCTGGTCACCCGCACCACCGGCGCCGCCCCGAATGCGATCAACCATTATGGCCGCCTGCGCAGCGCCACGATCTCCGGATCCCCCGTCAACGCGACGGTCGGCACGGTCACCACCCTGGCGACCACCTTGCTCCAAAACGAATTGCCCCCGGGATTCACTTATGCGTGGGGCGGCGAGGCCCGCGATCTCCAGGATGCCAACACCGAGGTCTGGTGGATCTTCGGACTCGCCCTGGTGATCGTCTATATGACCCTCGCCGCCCAGTTCGAGAGCCTCATCCACCCACTCACCGTCATCCTGGCCGTCCCCCTGGCCCTGGTCGGGGCCTTCGGATCGCTCCTCCTCTTCCATTGGCTCAGCGATTCCGGCCTGATGAAGCCGTTGTCCGGCATGAATTGGAACCTCTTCAGCCAGGTTGGCGTCGTGCTCCTCCTCGGCCTGGTCACCAAGAACTCCATCCTGCTCGTCGAGTTCGCCAACCAGCAGGTCGAACGCGGGGTGTCCCCCCTCGACGCCATGGTCCAGGCCGGGACCATCCGGCTGCGCCCCATCCTGATGACCGCCTTCTCCACCATCGCCGGCATCCTCCCGATCGCCGTCGGTTTCGGCGCCGGGGCGGAAAGCCGGCGACCGATGGGCATCGCCGTCGTCGGCGGGATGCTCTCCAGCACCTTTCTCACGCTGTTCGTGGTCCCCGCGGTTTATGTCCTCTTCAGCGGGATCAAACGGTCTTATATAAAGCAAACCGCCGCGACGCCCGCCATCGGTGGGGAGACCGTCCGGGAAGTGGCCGTCGTCGCCGGATCGGTGTCCTGACTTGGGGTCATCTCATCACTGCCGCCGCGGCCGATCGCCGAGGTCCCTGGCGCGATCCTCAGGGGAGGGATCGCGCCCGGTAAAAACGGAATGGCCCAACCCCGCCGGTGGGATCCAACACGTCGACCCCGGTGTCCGCGATGACCCGGTTGGTCGAGATCACGGACCAAAGGGTGAAATCCACTGTCGATTCCAACTGATAAAAGCGCCCCAAACCCCCGGACAACCGAAGTCGTCGGCCGTCTCTCACCACTTCCGCGTCGCTTTGGACCACAGCCGCCAAATGGAAAGGACCGGGATCCGGGACGGCGACGATGCCGATGGGCTGGCGGAGGCCGCGGACGAATTCGCCAACCGTCCCCTCCTTGGTGACCTTCCAGAGCCGGTCGGCGCCCTGGTCGACGACGAACAGGTCACCGTGGGAATCGAAGGCGAGACCCATGACGAGGTCGGTGCTCTTGGCGAACGAGCCGACCCCCAACCCGCCCTGGCTCGAGATATAAAGCCGGCCCGTACTGTCGAAGGCGAGATCGGTGGCGTCGGTCGCCCGGGGCAGCGTCACCGCCGTCGAAACCACTCCGGCCCCTGACACCCGTGACACCTTGTTGGTGAACTGGGCGATCGCCACCAGCAGGTTACCCTGGCTGTCGAAGGTCATCCCGAAAGAAGTTCTGAGGCTCTGACGCTCTGACGCTCCGTCGCTCCGGCTCAGCGGTATCCGGCGGCCTGCAGTTCAAACAGCCGGGCATAGCGGCCCTCCGCACCGACCAGTTCCTCATGGGTGCCCAGTTCCGTGATCCGTCCATCCGCCACCACCGCGATCCGGTCGGCAATGCGCACGGTCGAGAACCGATGCGAGATCACGATGCCGATGCGTCCCTTGAGGTTCTCCTTCAGTTCGGCAAAAATCGCCGCCTCCGCCTCCGGGTCCAGCGAGGAGGTCGGCTCATCCAGGATCCAGATGTCCGCGTCCCGGTACATGATCCGGGCCAAAGCCAGGCGCTGCCATTCACCCCCCGACAGGTCGTGCCCGCCCTCGAAAAGCCGTCCCACCTTTGAATCGAGACCCTTCGGCATCTTCTTCAACAGCCACTCGCTGCGCGAATCCCGCAGGGCCTCCATCACCCGCCCGTCGTCCACCTCCACATCCGGTCGGCCCATCACCACGT
>JANYCC010000129.1 GCA_025360495.1 Verrucomicrobiota bacterium
CTCGCCCAGGAGCAGGGCGAGCAGGGTCAGCCACATCGGGTTGCGGATCCGGGCGCCGATGATCCGGGAATTGAGGAAGTATTCCAGCTTGTGGATCACGACCAGGAACAGGCATGCCCACAAGGCGACCATGGGTGACAGGGTGAAACCGATGGCGATGATGAGGGTGTTGCTCACCAGGTTGCCGATGATCGGCAGCATGCCGCTGACAAAGGTCAGGATTACGATGACGCTGAAATTCGGATAACCGTTCCACAGGACGAAGACCGCCGTGAACGCGGTGTTGATCAGGGAGATGATCAATTGGGCGCCCATGACCGTGGAAAAACTCTCATAGAAGATGCGGAACCGCTGGGCGATGGCCTCGGTGACCGCGGCGTAGGCATTGTCGGCGACCCCCTCGGGATGGTGTCCCAAGTCGAGCTTGTGACCGAGGAACAGGCTGAGCGCCACCACGACCCCGATCAGGAAACTCACGAATTCCACCACGGTCTTGCGGGCATAGGTGGCCACGCCGGAGACCTCTTCCTTGAGTTTGCCCAGCGCCAGGGTCCGGAGGCTCTTATAGTCCGTGAACGGGAGGTTCCAACCCTGTTTCTCGGCATAATCGGTCACCTTCTGGATGCTCTCCTCCCCGATCTTCGGCAGTTCTTCCCGGGCCTGCTTGGCAAAATGGACGAAGCCCCAGACCACCCCGACAAACACCAGGGTGAAGAGGACCAGCCCGACCCATTTTTTACCGCCGAAAGAGAGCCGGTTGAGCGCGAAGAACGCGAACAACACGGTGATGAGCGGGGTGGTGATGTGCAACGCGACGACCAGCACCAGCAGGCCGAGCATGAAGAGGTAGGAAAGGCGCGTGGAATGGTTCATGGGTCCCGCCGGAGTGCCTCGTCCGCACTCAGCCGACCGGCGGGGACTCGGCGCCCCCACCGGCCGGGACGAGGAGCCGCTTCCGGTTGCGGTACAGGTAGACGACAATCAACACGTTGACCAACAGGATGGCGGCCAGGCCCAGGGTGAATTGATGCGACAGTTCAAACACCTCGACCGGGATGAAGAAGGCGCCTTCGGCCAACGCCAGCCAACCGGCCCAGCGCCGACGCCAGAACAATCCCAGCGCCTCCGCGGCCGACAGCATCCCATACAGGAACGAGCTCGATCCCAGCCACGCCAGATTGCCGGGCGTCACATGGGCCGCGCGCGCCGCGACGTCCGACCAGAACCGCTGTTCCGGATCGACATGGAACTGGTTGAGAAGCTGGCGGAGATCCTCCGGCAGGTTGTTGTCCATCAGGGACCACAGGCCGAAGGCAAGGGAGAGGAAGGCCACCCCCTTGCCCAGCTTGAACGCCACAATGCTCCACAGACCCGGTGGACGCTTCTCCATGCGGGCCATCAGCGCACCAGGGGGAGCAGGTGGGCTTTCAATCCGGCGATCGGCAAACGCTCCTGCCGCCCGTCGTCCCGGTAACGGATCGTCACCGTGTCCTTCAACTCGGGCGTCTCGCCGAGCGTGTCGAAATCGATCGTCACGCAGAAGGGCGTCCCGGCCTCGTCCTGGCGCGCATAACGCCGCCCGATCGACCCCGCCTCGTCATAGAAGACGGCCATCTCACTGCGCAACAGCCCGAACACCTCGCGCGCCTTGGCCACCAGTTCCGGCTTGTTCTTCAACAGCGGGAACACCCCGACCTTGATCGGCGCCACCTTCGGATGGAACCGCAGCACCACCTCGGTCGCGGTCTTCCCCTTGGCGTCGGTCGTCGTCACCTCGCCGTACGCGTGGGTGAGCAACCCGAGGATCAGGCGGTCCACCCCGGCGGACGGTTCGATGACATGGGGGATGTATTGACCCCTGGCCAGGCCGTCGGCGTCTTCACGGGCGTCCTGTTCGGCCTGTTGCGCCGGGACCCCGGCCTTGGTGAGGTATTGGTGGCGCGCATCGTGATACCGCTGCCACAAGGCCTGGCGCCGTTCCTCCGCGAGTTTGGCCCACGCCGTCCTCAATTCCTCGTCAAACACCGCCTGCGATTTGCCCGAAAACCGCTCGTGCTGGCTCAGGTCGAAGTCGCTCCGGGCCGCAATCCCCTCCAATTCCTGGGTGCCGAACGGGAACTTGAACAGGAGGTCCACCGTGGCCCGGGCGTAATGCGCCAATTCCTCCGGCTTCTGCCAATACTCCTCCAGGGATTCGCGCGGCAGACCGATTTCGCCGTAGAACCGGATCCGCTCCTCGACCCAGTATTGGTGCCATAATTGCCAGCCCCAATCCGGACGCGGTTCGCCCGGATGACCGGGGCCGGCCGGCTTGGCCACCGTCCCGCACAACGCCTCCACGACCTCGTCGGGCTTGATGAAGAACTCCAATTCCATCTGCTCAAACTCGCGCGAACGGAACGTGAAATTCCGGGGGGTGACCTCGTTGCGGAACGCCTTGCCGATCTGGGCGATCCCGAACGGCATCTTCTGGCGCGACGAATCCAGCACGTTCTTGAACTGCACGAAGATCGCCTGGGCCGTCTCGGGTCGCAGGTAGGCGACGTTGTCCTCGTCGGGCACCGGCCCCACGTAGGTCTTGAACATCAGGTTGAACGGTCGCGGTTCGGTGAGCAGCGAACCGTTGTCCGGGTTGAACCGCTGGGAATTCTCCACTTTTTCCGCCCGTTCACCCTGCAACTCCACCTGGCCCAAGCCCCGCGCCTGGTAGAATTGGTTGGCGATCTTCCGCGCACTCTCCGGGGGTTTGCCCGCCGGCAGGAGCACCGCATACGGCTCGTCCACGCACTTGCCGCTCACCGCATCCTGGGCGCCGGTGTAATGGTAGGCCGTGCCCGACTGCGGCTCGATCTGGTCGGATCGGAACCGTTTCCGGGTCAGCAGGCAATCGCTCATCGGATCGCTGAAGGTGTCCACATGCCCGGACGCGCGCCAGATCTGCGGATGCATGATGATCGTCGCCTCGAGCCCGACCACGTCCTCGCGGTGCCGGGTCATCGAATGCCACCACAGCTCCTTCACGTTGCGCTTCAGTTCGGCGCCGAGCGGGCCGTAATCCCAAAAGCCGTTGATGCCGCCGTAGATCTCGGAGGACGGGAAAATGAACCCGCGGCGTTTGCACAGGCTGACGACCTTCTCCATCAGCTCGTTGACTTTTGGATCCGACATAGGAACGGGTAGCTTCGCGAAGCCTCACCGGCCCTGTCAACGGTGCGCACGGTTGGACGAAGGTTCGGGCGCATCTTTGAACAGCCCCGACCTGGCCTCCCAGACGGCTCGGGCGAAGCCTCGCCCCACCGATTCGGGGCACCCTCCCGCAGGGTCCTTTTGGGTAAGGCGAGGCTCCGCCCGAGCCGACCCGGTGGCACCCATGGAGACCGTGTCAAGCTGCGCCCAAGCCTCCATCAGCGGCCTGCCGGGGCAGGACGATGCCGAAGGTCGTGCCCAGTCCCGGGGCCGTCTGATATTCCAACACCCCGCCATGGGCCTGGACGATGCGCACGGCGATCGAGAGACCGAGCCCGGTCCCGGTGGACTTGGTGGTGAAGAACGGATCAAACAACCGCTTCTGGACGTCGGGCGGAATCCCTTTGCCATTGTCCTCGACCTCCAGGATCGCGACTTCGCACTCTTTTCCCCCCAGGTGTTTCCGGCCCGCCCGACCGCGCAATTTGATCACGCCATCCCTGCCGATGGCCTCGGCGGAATTGCGCACGAGGTTGATCAACACCTGCCTGATCTGCTCGTCGTCGGCCAGGATCCGGAGGGACGGTGTTTCCTGGAGGACAAGCCGGATATTGGACTTGGCGAGTTCCGGGGCGAGCAGCGCGTGGACTTCCCGCAGGGGTTCGTGGGCGAGGACGGGGGAAAGTTGGCATTCACCCGGGCGCGCGAAGAGCAGGAATTCATTGACGATGCGTTCGAGCCGCAAGATCTCACGATCAATCACCTGTGCGTCGGCGGCCTCCTGGCTGCCGGGTTCAAATTTCCTTTGGCGGATGAAGAGCGCCGCTTTGATCGCCGTGAGCGGGTTGCGGATTTCATGGGCCACCCCGGCGGCGAGGACCCCGAGCGAGGCGAGCTTTTCCTGGCGTTCCAGCAGGGTCTCGCTCTCCACCAACCGGACACGCAAGGGCACGATCATGTCGCGATAGACGACCGCGCCCAAGGCGAGGCCCAGCAGGAAGAGCAGGACCAGCGAGACCAGCGCCAGCACCCGCAGATGGGTCAGGTCGCTGTTCGCCCGGGCCAGGACATGGTCCCGCGAGGCCAGATGTTCCCGGGTCAGGGCCTGGACCAGGTCAAACAACCGCCGCGATTCCCGCCTCAGGCTGGCATAATCGTCCTCCTTCGCGCTCTGGTTGCCCAGGGTTTGCAAGCGGATCACCAATTCCGTCGAGGCCCGGAGATAATCATCATAGGCATTGTCGATCTGCTGCATGAGGGACCGTTCCGCCTGGCTGGTCAGCTTCGGTTTTTGCGCGTCGATCCAGAGGTCCAATTCGTGGCTGTTCCTGGCGAAGACCCTGGCGTCCGGCGGCGTGTGGTTCCGACCGCCTTGGAAAAGCATGTCGTTCAACCGTCGCAGGTGATCCCCGAATTGATCGGCAATGCGGAAGCTCTCCGAATCCACCTGCTTCAGTTGGTACCGCAACTCGCCCGCCTCCCACTGCGATCTCATGGTCAGGAAAGCGATGCCCAACCCCAGGATCACAATGGCGGCGATGAGGCCCGCCATTCTTCGTTGGACGCGAGTTTTCACCGTCGTTGGGTCACTGGCTGTTCAGGTGGGGACAAACGGGTTGCCTTTCGGCGCTTTCCGCCCTCACATTCGTCATTGAAAAGGCCCCTACGAGCCGATTGCAAGCACTGTGCCGGTCGTGGCATGCCTCCCGCTAAACCCTCCCGTGGTTGCGGGAAGAAGACCCCGGCCAGGAAAGAAATCCCAGATGAAGGCACCGCATAAAAACAAGCCCTCCGCCAACCCGGAGCGCCGCACCATCCTGTTGGTGGACGATGATCCCTCGGTGCGCGAGATGATCGCCCGGGTTCTCGCCGATGAGGGTTACCACGTCCTGAGCGCCGCCAACGGCCTCGAGGCCATCGACCTCGCCAACACCACCCACATCGATCTGCTGCTGCTTGATCTCAACATGCCGGGCAAGGGCGGCTGGGACACCTTCGCCAGCATCACCTCCATGAACCCGAACCTGGGGGTGATCGTCATCACCGCCAAGCCCGGCCAACTGTTCACCTCCCTGGCCGTCGGTGTCGGGGCCCTGCTCGAAAAACCCCTGGACTTCAACCTGCTGCTCCAGACGGTGAAAGAGGTGCTCGATGAACCCGCCGAATTGCGTCTGGCCCGGTTGACCGGTCGGAGCACCGTCTTCCATTACCACCCGTCCAACGGAACCCAGCTGGGGGCGTGAGGCGGGGTGGGACGCTGAAGATCGGAGATTGGAGATCGGAGATCGGAGATCGGAGATCGGAGATCGGGGTTCGGAGATCGGAGATCGGGGAGAGACACTGTTCGCGACGACCGAATTGCACCGTCGTCACCGTGCATTTTGCACCGTGCGTGAAGTCCACCAACTTCCCATGGTGACGGCATTGTGATGCTGCCGTTTTGGTAGGGCGAGGTTCCACCCGAGCCGCCTGAGAGGTCCTCCCGGGGGCTTTGGCAAGATGCGCCCGCCACCTCTGGCCGTAGCCGTTTCCGAAGGCGGCGTTTTGGCACCCTTGGCACCCTTCGTTGTTCAAGATCCCGACGGCCCATCCCGTTGCGCTCGATCGAACGGCTCAGCGCCCCTCGACCCGGATCGTATCGGCATCGAACCAGGCCTCCCCGGCGTTTGCCCGCACTTCGATGATCAATTCCACCGGCCCGTCATCCGGTTGGAACAGGTCGTAATCCAACCCGGTCCACCCGTGCCCGCCTTCCAGGTGCGCCGTCGCGGTCGCACCCGTCACCCGCAGGGCCGCACCCCGGCCGAACTGATCCTCGAACGCCTCCAATCCGCGCGTCCGGGCCTGTCCGGAAAACCGGTACCTTCCCGCCGGCAAATTCACCACGGAACGGAATGAGGCCCGGGTTTCCGGCTGTTCCACCCGCAGATGGAACGTCCGCCCGACCCCGGCCGACGCGACGTTGGTCTCGCATTGGGCGTTGCCACTTTGCACCAGCACCGTCCATCCCGACGGCGTCAGGGTCCGGCCCGGCGCCCACGGTGGCAGCGGATCGGGCCATGCCGCCAGTTCCCGTCGCACCACCTCCAAGCGCTGCCGGATCCGTCCCGGCGTGCTCCAAGAATCCGGCCACACCCGGTTCCGTTCCTCCACGGTGCGGTCCGAGACGGCGGCCTCCAACCGCGCCTGGATCTGCGCCAATTCATTGGTCAGGCGTCCCTCGCTGAGGCGGTCGGATACCAGTTCGCGCATCCGCTCCCGCAACCGGATCCGTTGCGCCGGCAATTCAAACATCGCCTGCGCCACCAACCCGGCCCAGACATCCCGGACCGGCGCTTCCGAATGGATGAGCAGTTGGTCCATCCCATGGGGCAAAAACACCGCCCGACCATCCCGGCCCCCGAAATAGAGCCGGTAATTGTTCCGGTTGCGCACATAGCCATCCCAGTCGTCCAAGGTCAGTTGGATCGCGGTCAGGGTCAGGAACCGTTCCACGTCCAGGACATTGGTCAGCGCCGCCCACCGCTGTTCCAAGGGCACCCGCAACGCCGCCCGTAACCGCAGGAGATCCGACCGGTCGTCCGGTCCCCGTCCGGCGTCCTTCTGGAGATTGCGGTTCACGTCCCCGAGGAACCCGCCCTCATAAAGGTTGCCCGGATGATCGCCGTCCGCCGGGAAATTGCGGCGGACAAAATCATCATCGAACGCTTCCTTGACCACATAGATGCCCAGATCGCGCCCGTTGAAGCGCACCATCCCATGGGTGGCCCGCGTCGTCGGGATGCCGACGTCCAGGTAAACGCGGCTCGCGAGGTTCTCATGGAGCAGGGATCCATCCTGCACGGAGTTGTTGAGGTGCAGCTTTTCGCATCCGAACACCCGTTGGCCTTTGTGAAACCGGTTGAACTTCAGGGTCAAGGCCGGTCGGTCATCCACATTCCGGGTGCTTCCCGCCGAACCTTTCACATGCACCCCCACCCCGCGGAATTCGCGACCCCCGACCCGGACCGTCCCCGAAACGAACTCGCGCGGAGAGCGTCGCAATTGCGCGAGCGATTCGGGCGGCAGAATCACTTCCCAAGCCAGGACCGGGCCCGCGAAAAAGGCCGTCGCCTCGGCATCCCGCGCGGCCGGGGAGTCCGCGGCTCTCGCGCCGAAAACCCCGGCCCATGCCAGCCACCACAGCGGCCACCGCCGAATCCAACCGAACATGATCCGTCTTCGCCCCGGCATCCCCCAGTGGAACCGTTCCCACCATCCCCGGGCAAGCCCGTAGGAGCGGCCCGTAGGAATGGACGACAAGACGCTGGACGCATCCTCGGGTTGTGGGTGGGAAGACCGCCGGGTTTTGAACAGCAAAGGGTGCCAAGGGCACGAAAACACCCTCTTTCCTTTGGAAGTGTTGCGGTACTGCACCCCCGTTCCCCGATCTTCGATCTCCAAACCCCGTCCCCTCCCCCGTTGCTACCCGGCCATCGCCTTGCCATTGTCCCTCCCTTGCGACGATGAATCATATCCCTCAGTTCCGCCGTCCGGGCTGGCTCTGCCTGCTCCTCCTGCTGGTCGCCGGCTTCGGACCGGTCTCGGCCCAGACCCCACGCCATGTCCCGCCCCTCCTGCTGTCGGTCGGGACCAACTACCAGATGGTCATCCCCCGCCCCGCCTTGGGCCGGGAATACCTCCTGTCCGCCTCCCTCATCCCGCAGCAGACCTCCCCCACCAGCACCGGTCTCGCCGGCAAGATCGTCCGCTTCGAGCTTTTCCATGACGGCGTCGACCTCTATGAATCCACCAAGGGTCTGGTCGTCACCGAGGATCTCCCCGCCCGCCGTCTCCTCACCACCTTCCCGATCATCAGCCAGGACGACCGCCAGGTGGTGATCGATTTCAACCGCGGGATGCGCCGGGTGTTCACGGACATCTGGTACGGCGGCGGCAATCGCGACCGCGTCCTGGAGGTGCTCCAGAGCCGGGTGTTCGCCGCCGAGGCCCGCGACGAGATCCTCGCCCTGCGCCAGAGCGTCCAGGCCCGCGACCTCGACAACGGCGCCAGCGTGGAAACCCGTTTCGAGCTCCGATACTTCTTCAGCGCCTATGAGGAACCCGTCACCCGGAGCCGGGAACAGTCGGCCGTCGACACCCGTTACGCCCGGTTCTTCGAGACCGCCCCGGTTCTGGAGACCACCACCGGCCGCAGCTCCACCCACATGGCCCGCTTCGACCTCGCGAAGCCCATCATCTTCCATTATAGCGCCAACACGCCTTCCAATTATGTCGATGCGGTCCGCGACGGCATCCTGTATTGGAACCGGGCGTTCGGCACCAACGTCGTCCGCGCCGAGAAGGCCCCGGAAGGGGTCACCGCCCCGGATCCGCGGTATAATATCGTGCAATGGGTCCCCTGGGACGGTGCCGGCTCGGCCTATGCCGACATCCTTGTGGATCCCCGGACGGGCGACTCCGTCCACGGCCAGGCCTATATGACGAGCG
Organism: Verrucomicrobiota bacterium; assembly: GCA_025360495.1. Classification (GTDB taxonomy): domain Bacteria; phylum Verrucomicrobiota; class Verrucomicrobiia; order Limisphaerales; family UBA9464; genus UBA6176. The sequence continues at coordinate 8,677 of JANYCC010000129.1, forward strand.
TGTTCGCGATCAGCGGCCGGGCCCGGGCGCGGGCCGCCCTGCGGTCGATGCGCGAATTGATCGAGGGGAAGAAGGACGGCAAAGGCGGCGACGGCAAGCTCACCTGGCCGGACCTGGGACTCCCGATCATGGAATCGGCGAACGCCTGCCAGGTCAACCCCATCGCCTTCGCCCAGCAGTATGCCGCCGGCCTGGAGGAATTGCTCGCCAGTGACCAACTCACCGACGCCGCCGTCCTTCGCGCCTCCCAGGATTATGTCCGCGAGGTGGTCGCGCACGAGGTCGGGCACGTGTTGGGTCTCCGGCATAATTTCGCCGGCAGCCTGGCCGCCACGATGAGCCCCAAGGAACTCGACGAATGGTTCCAGTCCTATGTGACCGGCAAGGGCGTCGAGGCGTGGACCAACCGTCTTTCCAGCTCGTCCATGATGGAATACAGCGTCTTCAAGGCGGGCGTGTTCATCGGCTGGCAGATGCGCACCACCACCACGAACGTCCTGCCCCATGACAAAGCCGCCATCCAATGGGGTTATTTCGAGGGCAAGGAACCCCAGGAACAGAAGCTCCTCTTCGGCACCGACCAGGATTCCGGACGCTACGTTGATGTCCGCACCTTCGACTACGGCAACCGGCCCGTGCTCGCGATCTACAGCGAACTTTCCGCCGCCCTCAAGAGTCTCCCCAACACCCTCATCGAACGCTTCATCGCCGCCCGGGCACCGCGCGATCCCCGCGACCGCGTCCCCCTCGAGCAGGTCAACCTCTCGGTCACCGCAACTGCCAACCAACTGGCCGGCGGTTTCTCCGGCGTCCTCGCCCTGTTCCAGTCCGGCAGCCGTTCCCTCGCCGTCGAGAACCAGTTCGACTTCATCGGCGATCTCAACCTCAAGGAACGCCACGAGGCCCATTGGAAATCCGTCACCGAGGAGTTTGAGAAGCTGGGCGGGATGGACCGCGTCCTGTTCGCCCCGCTCCCGGCCGACCTGAAACTGGAGCTGAAGAAGGAACCCGAGGGGGTCGAGGCCGCACCCAAGCTGGATGCCGCGGGACTCACTTCGCGCCTCGAGAAACTGCTCGTCTCGCCCGCCTATACGAACTTCGTGGGATTGGATGAAAAGCGCTATAGCTTCACCGAACCCGAACGGAAACTGATCAGCGAACGATCGCGCAAGTTCTTCAAGGATCTGGAGTCTGCCGTCCTCAAGCATGTGCTCATCCGCCTGGAAAACGCGCCCCGCGACCTCGCCCATGAGGCCACCGGCGGCGTCGGCGAGGAGGACCTGGTCGCCCAGTTCGAACGCCGGACCATCGAACTCGCCCGCAGTGTGTTGCTCGCGAAGGACGAGTCGACGCGGATCAAGGGCAAGGTGGACAAGAGCTATGTGGAGGTCGTGGACTATAAGTTCGACCACGAAACCCGGATGGCGGCGGCAAAGGCCCTCAACGACAAGACCGGCTCGTTCCGCGGTTGGGCGACCGATGCCAAGGGCGACCTCAACAAGTCGCTCAAGGAGGATGTCGACGGGGTGTTGAACATCGCGAATTTCAAGGAGTTCAAGGATTCCCAACTGAGCCGGCCGTTGCGCGAGTGGTACCTTCGCCAACAGGATCTGCTGGCCCTGCTGCCGCCGAAGGCGAAGTGACGGAGGCCAGGCGGCTCGGGCGGAGCCTCGCCCTACC
>JANYCC010000149.1 GCA_025360495.1 Verrucomicrobiota bacterium
TCCACATACTCGTCGGGATAGCGATCGATGGCGATGCCGGCCCGTTTCAGGAACGCGCGGCCGAGTTGGCCGAACCGTTGCGGTTCCATGCGACGGGTGTGTTCGAAGTGGAGCGCCTCCAGCTTCCGTTCATCAAACCGCGCCGCGCTGCGGTTGACCCGGTCCAGGTCGAAGCGGGCCACCAAATCCGCAACACTGAGGAATTCCTGTCCGTCGGCCGGGGACCAACCCAGGAGCGAAAGATAATTCACCACGGCCTCCGGGGTGAACCCATCGTCGCTGTAGTTGGTGATGATCGCCCCGCGGTCGCGTTTGCTCATCTTGGTCCCGTCCGGATTGAGGATGAGCGGGATGTGCGCGTACTGCGGCGGCGTGACGGCGAACGCTTGGAACAAGGCCAGGTGTTTGGCCGTGTTGCTCAGGTGATCCTCGCCGCGGATGACGTGGGTGATCCCCATCTCCAGATCGTCGATGACGTTGACGAGGTGGAACACGGGTTGGCCGTCGCTCCGGACCAACACCCAATCGGGATTCTCGCGCTCTCGATCGTTCAGTTCGCGACGCACCTCACCGACGATCAGGTCCGGGATCAGCACCGGATCTCGGGTCATGCGGAAATAGAGCGCCCCGTCGCGTTCATAGGCGGATCCGCGGTCCCGGAGTTCCGCGATGCGACGCTGGTAAAGCGGATGCCGCTGGCTTTGGAAATAAGGTCCGCGGTCCCCCAAACTCGGCCCCTGCGGATCGCCGGTGACCGGGCCTTCATCCCAATCGAGCCCCAGCCAGCGGAGCCCCTGGAGAATGACATCGATCGCGGCCTGGGAATTCCGGGCGGCATCGGTGTCCTCGATTCGCAGGATGAAGGCGCCGCCGTGGTGGCGGGCATAAAGCCAGTTGAACAGGGCGGTGCGGGCGCCCCCGATGTGGAGGTAACCCGTGGGGGACGGCGCGAAACGGACGCGGACCGGATTCGGCATGGCCGCAGACGGTAGGGACCGGAGCGGGGACGGTGAAGGGCGAAAGGGGCGCATCTTTGAGGCGTGGAAATCCGGTGCGGAGACCTTGGACGACCCAGGGCGCGAAAGGTGCGGAATGCCGGGGCATCCTGAATAAATCCTGAAGAAAGCCGCTTCCAAAAGTTCCTCTCGTCCGCAAGCCTCACTGTCTGTCTGCCATGTTTACCGGCACCTATACCGCTTTGGTCACCCCGTTCCGCGACGGCCAGGTTGATGAGTCCGCTTTCCGCCGCCTGGTCGAACTCCAGGTCAAGGGCGGGGTGGACGGCATCGTGCCGGTGGGCACGACCGGCGAATCGCCCACCCTCGACTTTGAGGAGCACATCCGCGTCATCCGCCTCGCCGTGGAGTTTGCGCGCGGCCGCGTGAAGGTGCTCGCGGGAACCGGTGCGAACTCCACTTCGGAGGCGATTCACCTGACGCAACAGGCCGAGGCGGTCGGTGCCGATGGTTCGCTTCAGGTCGCGCCCTATTACAACCGGCCGACCCAAGGCGGTCTCGTCGCGCATTTTCAGGCGATCGCCCGGGCCACCAAACTTCCGCTGGTCCTTTACAGCATTCCGGGGCGCTGTGGTGTTGAAATCAGTGTGGAGACCTGTGTCCGGCTGGCGTCAGAATGCCCGACCATCGTCGGGATCAAGGAGGCCGGTGGCAACGCCGACCGCGTGAGCCAGATCTACGCCGCCTGCGGCCCCCGCTTCCGCATCCTGTGCGGGGATGACGCCCTGACCCTGCCTTTCATGGCGGTCGGGGCCGTGGGGGTGGTGAGTGTCGCGTCCAATGTCGTCCCGCGTCAGGTCGCGCAGATGGTGCAGGCTTATGCCGCGGGGGATTTCAAGACGGCCTTACGGTGGCATCGGCGGTTGTACGGACTCTTCAAGGACCTGTTCATCGAGACCAATCCCGCCCCGACGAAGGCCGCCCTGGCGTTGATGGGGATCTGCACCGAGGAGATCCGGCTTCCGCTGGTCCCGGTGAGCGAGGAAAGCCGCGTGCGACTCTCGCAGACCCTGAAAGCGGCGGGCGTGCGGCTGCGGTAATGTGAACAACCCGTTGACAAGCTGGCCGCCACCGATACCGTCCGACCTCACTTTTCGAAACAGAAGATATGCCGAATACCAAGTCCGCCGAGAAACGGGTGCGCAGCAGCGCCCGCAAGGCCGCACGCAACCAGTCCGTCAAGTCCCGCCTGAAGACCCTCGAAAAGAGCTATCTGGCGACCCTCCCGGGTGGAAAGGCCGACGTCTCGCAGACGGCCTACCGGAATGTCAGCTCGGCCCTCGACAAGGCCGCCAAGGGTGGGGTGATCCGCAAGGAAACCGCCTCCCGCAAGCGGTCCCGGCTCCAGCTCCGGCTGAACGCCGTCGCCGCTGCTGCCGCTGCGAAAAAGTGATCGGAGACCGGGATCGGTCCGTGATCCCGCCACGGATGGAAACACCAGCGCTGGTCTTGGGACCACGCTGGTTTTTTGGCTGGTCCGGGCCTCTTTTGGGCTCCGCCTCCCCGAGCCTGCGAATCCGGCGAATCCGGCGGGTTGCTCGGCCCCCCTCCTGACTCTCACCGTTGGGTTGGCCCGGGCTGAACGCGGTCCGGTCGGTCGCATCGGAAGAGCAGCCCCCGCGTGTCCGTGGGTGCCACCCGCCGGGACAGTCCGTTGTTGTCGACGACCAGCCAGATCGAATCGTCGTTCACTGCCAGGCCTTCGACGAAACCATAGGGAAGGGGGTTGAAATAGGCGTTTTGCGGGGCCTGTTCGACCTCGGCATAATCATACTGCGCTTTCACGGAACGGGTGGTGGGATCCACCCGGAGGATGCAACGGCTTTCGCGGCACAGGACCCAAAGCTCGTCCCGCCACCAGCACAGGTCGGAATAATGCACGTCTCTTGCCGGACGGTCGATGGGGGTCACTTGGAAATCGTCCACCACCTTCAAGGACGGCAGATCGACCACAATGATCCGCCCGATCGAGCGTTCGTTGGCGACGTACAATCGGTTTCCACCGACGGCGATCCCTTCGAACGAGGCATTCGGGTCGGCGGCATTGAACCACTTGCGAACCGGGGTCCAGTCGATGTCGAGACGTTCCACCGGGCCGCCCGGACGGGTCCGGAACACCGCGCGTCCGGATTCCTCGCAGACATAGAGGCGTCCCTGATCATCCTGGGCCAATCCTTCACAATCCAGGGGCGCATGGGGTCGGCCGGAAACGGCTTGGACGGCCGCCTGGGGAAACAGATCGGGTTGGGGGATGAGGCGGGCGATCCCGTTGGTGCCGGTTTCGATGCGGCAGACCGGGAGAGCCTTGTCATTGACGGTGAGCAGGGAGCCATCGGGTCGGAGCAGCAGTGCGGAGGCGTCGAAGCGGATGTTCCCCGGGGCATGGAGCAGCCAGCGCCCGGAGGCGGAGAGGTGGTGATGAGCGGGGGCGGAGGGATCCGGGAGGTTGACCGCGGGACCGGCGAGCGTGGCGAGATGCAGGAGCAGGGCGCCGAACCAGGTTGCGCGATGGGGGACAGGCACCCGAGGGATGTAGCAGGTGGACGGTGATTGCCAATGGGCCAGCTAAGAATGGGCGATTTGACATTGCCTTTTGGAGGTCCGGACCCTCACTTTTCAAACCATGAGTCTGAATCATGGATCCCGGACATCCCTTTGTGTCGCGGCTCTGTTGGCCGGTGCGACTTTGGCGCAAATCCATGCCGAGGGTGGACCCAAGGAAATCCTCATCCACCTGCCCAATCCATATGCCGGGGGTGGACCGGCCGCGGGAAATCCGGGGGAACAGCACCGGGACCAAGGGGTTGGTTCTGCCGGAAAGCCGGGCGGCGGCGGGGTATCGAACGGAATTGATTACCACGGCGGGCCGGTGATGCAGGCGACCGTCAACATCTATTATATCCTGTACGGGACCTGGGATTCCACCGCCACGGGAATCCTCACCGACTTCGCCAATGGCCTGGGCGGTTCCCCGTATTGGAAGATCAACGCGACCTATAACCAGGGAAGCTCGCTCAATCCGGTCAGCAGTGCTGTCTCCTATAGGGGCGCGGTGTCCGATGCCAACTATTCCCGGGGCAAGGTGAACCTGAGCGATGCGGACATCCAGACGATCGTAGCGACCGCGATTTCAGGCGGGGGGCTGGGTGCGGCGGACCCCAATGGGATTTACTTCGTGCTGACTTCGTCCGATGTGACCAAATCCGGGTTTTGCACCAGTTATTGCGGCTGGCACACCCATGCGACGATTGCCGGCACCGACATCAAGTACTCCTTCGTCGGCAATCCCGCCCAATGCATCAACGCTTGCGCCGCGCAGTCCACGGGACCCAATGGCAACGCCGGTGTGGATGGGATGATTTCCATCATCGCGCACGAGGCGTCGGAAGCCGCCACCGATCCGGATCTCAATGCCTGGTTTGATCGCCGTGGGTATGAGAATGCCGACAAATGTGCGTGGACCTTCGGGACGACCTTTGCGGCCCCCAATGGCGCTTTGGCCAATGTCACCCTGGGTTCCCCTCTGGGTGCCCGCAGCTACCTGATCCAACGCAACTGGGTCAATGCGGGCGGCGGATACTGCGACCTCAAGAACCCCTGATCCCCACCGGCCTGGCACCCTCCAGGCCTGCCGACCCACCGACCTACCGACCTGCCGGCGTCGCGATCAGTTCGTCCAACGCCGCTTTCAGGGGCGCGAGTGATTCCCCTCCGACGAGGACCTTGGTGACCGTCAGGAGCTTGCCGTCGTCGCCCACGGTGCCCACCAGGAAGGCCGGGGTGCCATAGATCCCGACCTTTTTTGCACCGGCGATGCTCAGTCGAACGTTCTCCAAGTGGCGGTCACTGACGAGACAGGCGTTGAATTTATCCACGTCCAAGCCCAGGGCCAGGGCGTGGGACATGGGGTCCGGCGCGGGATTCTCGGTCTGGGTCGCGAACAGTCGGTCGTGCATCTCCCAGAACCTGCCTTGTTCCCCGGCACACCGGGCGGCCTTGGCCTTCAGCAGGGCATTGGCGTCGCCGGGTCCGGGCAGGTCGCGGAAGAAATACTTCATCTTGCCCGGACGGATATAGTCCTGGTCGATCAGGGGATAGATTTCGCGGACAAATCTCGCACAATGGGAACAGTCGAAATCGGAATACTCCATGATCGCCACCCGCGCCCCGGGACTGCCCCGGAACGGTTCCCCCTCGATGTCGACCGAGATCTTCTTGGCGATGGGGATTGGCGCGGCGCCGGGAGCCGGGTTGGGGGAAACCGGACGGATCGGGGAATCCCTCCGAGCCGTCTTCTCCTCCAAGAGTCGGCGGAGATCCGCCAATTCCCTCAGGATGCGCGCCTGCCCTTCCCGGAGTTCATCGATCTGTAGTTGGACGGATGGCTGCGGTGGGGTCGCTGACGATGGACGGGCATCCTGGGCCGTCAAAGTTCTGGCCGGCGCGACCGGACCAACCATCAGGAATGTGGCCAGGCCAAGGACCCATGGGCGACTCCCGAGGTACGGACCGATTTTCTTGACCATGAACGCAAAAGGTAGGAGCCGGGAAACCGCGGCGACAGGAAAAAGCCGGTGGGATGGGACGGGATGGCACGGATTTGGAAAGAGGCCGGAATTCTGTCTCAAAACCATTGAGCCGGAGAAATGGTGGAGAAAGTGGCGCGCCCAACGGTGGATCACCTATGGTTGATTCATCACTTACAGCCCTCTGGGACCCTGCGGGGCTCGACGGGCTGCCACACCTACCGATCGTGAGCCATGGCAAGAATACTCCTCGTCGAGGATGAGGACGCACTCCGGCGCGTCATGTTGCAATTGTTGGTCATGGAGCATCATGAAGTCACCACCGCGGCCGATGGCAAGGCGGCGGTTCGACTGGCCGAGGCCAATCCCTTCGACTTGGTGATCACGGACCTGATCATGCCCGAGCAGGAGGGAATTGAAACGATCCGGGAGTTGAAACGGAAGGCACCGGAGATCAAGATCATCGCGATGTCGGGTGGCGGGGAGGGGGAAGCCCGGGATTACCTGACCATGGCCCTGATGCTGGGGGCGTCACGGACGCTCGCCAAACCATTCAACCGTCAGCAACTTGTCGAGGCGGTGAACAGTGTCCTCAACCAATGATTCATCCATTCGTCCGTCCGTGTCGGGTCTGGGGTTGGCTGGCACTCGGACTCTGGGCCATCGGATCCACCCTGGCGGCTCCGGTCAGCCTGCCCCCGGGGTTCGTACGCGAAACATTGGCGGATGCG
>JANYCC010000384.1 GCA_025360495.1 Verrucomicrobiota bacterium
CCAGCACGCCCTGGATCATCCATTATGATTACCAGCGCCGCTACCAGACCAACGCCGTCATCGATTTTCTCCGCGCCAAACCGCAGGAATCCCGCGTCGCCTTCCACCTTCCACATGACTCCGTCGTTCGGGGAGATCAGCAATTGCCGGGTGTTGGGAAGGCGGAAGGCGACGCGGGATTCCTGCGGTTTGGCGCGGAGAAAATCGATGACGGCGTTGGTCTGGTAGCGGCGCTGGTAATCATAATGGATGATCCAGGGCGTGCTGGCCCGATATAAGTCGGTGGCCAGGAGCCCGCCGAGGATCCACCAGGCGACCCGGGCCCGCGCCCCGTTGAAGGCCCCGGCGAGGATCAGCACCCAGACCGAGGCTCCGGCCGCGAGGAAGCCGGCGAAGATCAGGATCTCGACGACACTGTGGTTGAAAGTGCTCTCACCATCGATGACCAGGGATTGGAGATGGCGGATGAGATTGGGCCGGTACGAGGTGTAAACCAGCGTCCCCAGAAGGCTTGCGGCCAGGGTGATCGCCAGCCCGATGACGAAGCGCCGTTCGCCCAGCGGGGTGGAGTTCGCACGCCACCAAGATCTGACCAGCTCACCCCAGGTCCGGAGCCGGGCGGTGGGGCGGGCGAGATGTTCCCGGGCGAGGGCTTGGAGTCCATATCCGAACAGCAACAGCACGCACAGATGGAACCCGTGCAGGAACTTCATCGGCATGCGCATCGTCCGGAAGAACGGGAGCGGAAAGATAAGCTGGAAGAAGGGCGCATGCCGTCCGAACGCCAACAGCACCGACACCGCCGCCGCGATCGCCCAGAACCACACCATGCGGCGTTCCGTGTCGGAAAACGGCGAAGGACCGGCGCGGAGAGAGCGCGCGACCGCCCAGGCGGCCCCGAGCATCACCAGGACGCCGGCATATTCGCCGCCGCCGGAACTGCGGTGGGCGGGGTCTCCATCCGGTCCCACGGCGCCCCAGTATTCGCCGCCATCCGGGGTGTCCATGCGGTAGCCGAAGATCCCGGGAATGATGAACCGGAGGACCTCGGTCTTCGGAAGGCTTCCGTTAGTCGCGAATTCCCAACGCTGTTCCGGTCGCTGTTCGTCCTGGAGAACGGCGACCCCTTGGATCGAGGTGGTGACCAGCGTGTGAATGCCGCTGAACGCGATCCACGCGGCCGCAACGGCGAGGAGTGCGGCGGTGAGTCCGCCACGCAGGATCCGAGCTCCGACCGTTCCCGCATTGGAAGCCCACTCGCGCCAGCAAACCGCCCCGGCGACATAAAGGCTCAGCAGCGCACCGGAGTCGGCCGCCTCCATGACGTTGATGCCCACGGCGAATCCGGCGAGCACCACGCGGATCCAATTCCACCGACCCCGGCCGGTCAGAAGTCCGATGGCGACGAAGCAGCAGGCGACCGCCAGGGCACGCGACGGCAAACCCCAACAGGCATAGGAAAGCAGGTTCGAATTGAGGGCGGCCGCCACCCCACCCAGCAGCGACACCGCCGGGTCAAACCCGTGTTGGCGGAAGCAAAACCAGGCCGCAAGCCCGAGCAGCAACAGGGATGTCGGCGTATAAAACTTGGAAAAGGGGACGGCCGTTCGGAACAACAATCCGAGGGTTTGCGTGATATCAGGCGTCGCGGCCGGGCTCGCGGTCCCCACCCAGTTCTGATCCTGCCACACCCCGAGGAATCCTTCGGGCAAGTGACCCGACGCGGTGCTGATCACGCCGAGCGGACCGTCATTGGAGAAGAGGGTCATGCCGGTCGAAAAGGACCGGAAGAAGAGCAGGACCAGGAGCGTCCCGATCAGGAGTGGTGCGGACCACCAAAGGCTCGGTCCCCGCGTTGCATGGGTCGTGTCGGTTTGCATTGCTGTCGGTCGGTCAGGCGTGAGGGGAACCGAAAAGGCGGTCGCGAAGCCAGACCGCAATGCGGCCGGCGATCCAGGCCGCGTGTCCGACGCGGGCTTTGGTGGCGGTGGCGATCTCTGTGGCGAATTCCGGCGTGGCGGCGCGCGTGAGTTGCACTTTCACCACGGATCGTGCGGCGAACAGGCAGCGCAATTTCACCCGGTAGCACCACCGGCCCAACCCCGGGACGGCACACCCATCCGCCAATTCCTGCATGACGCGCCATTCATCCAGCACCCACGATTGCAGGCGTCGGGCGTTGGCCGCGGAGGCACTCCCGCCGTGGAGTCGGATCTGGCACAACCGGTCCCCCACCTCGACGCGGGTGTGGGCCGCTTCGCCGAGCCGCGCGTAAAACAGGCAGTCGCCCACGTGCCGGAAATCCACGGGAAAACGGCAGGGACTCGGTTGACGACCGGATTTCAAAACCAAGGACCCGCAATAAATGGTCTGCAACTCGCATTGCCGACGGAGGAACTCGCGTCGGGGGACTTCCCGGACCGCCGCCTGCGAGCCCGGGCCGATCGGTTTCAGGAAGGCCCCGGAGGGATCGATCGCGTCGCACAGGGTGTAGGCCAGGGACGGTGCCGGGCACGGTTCCAACAGGGGCACCAACCGTTCCAGAAACGCCGGCTTCACCAGGTCGTCCGCGAGCAGGATATGGAGCAGATCGCATTGATCCGCCCAATCGAGGCAACGGTTGAGGTTCTCGAACAAGCCGAGATTCTTGGGATTCCGGTGAAGTTCGACCGCGAGTCCCGGGTTCCCGGCTTGGAATCTTTCCACCACGCCGCAGGTGTCGTCGGTGGAGCCGTCATCGACCACCACGATGCGGTCCGGTCGGCGTGTCTGGGCCGCCAGGGACGCGAGGGTCGCGGGCAGGAAGCGTTCGCCGTTGTAGACCGGGATGATGGAGATCACTTCAGGCATGCTTGATGCCGGAAGATGACCGATGGAGCGCTGGAAGGGCAACGTTCGTGCAAGGTCACCTTGGTAGGGTGAGAAGCCTTTGGTAGGGCGAGGTTCCACCCGAGCCGGCGGGAATGTTGACGGATCGGCCTGCGGGATCGGCTCGGATGGAACCTCGCCCCCAAATGGGACACATTTGCGGACCCTGCTCCTTATAAAGCCCAATCGGGACCTGCATCCCTGCGATCCGTGTCATCCGCGGTTTCATTGCCCCGATCAGGTTCCTTGCGGCCGGTATTCCCTAAGTGCCAGGAGTTGTTCCTCCAAGGGCGGCGTTCCGACATTGGGCCGCAACCAACGTCCGACCCCTTGGGGCGCGTTGGCCGGCAGGACCGGACCCGGGAGCCCCCAGATCCGGACAATCCGGCTCAGCAGCTCCTGTTTGGAAACCGGGGGCACAAATCCCGGTTGGATCACCTGCGCCACCGGGGGCTCCACCAGCGCGCGCAAACAGATCCGGGCCCAAGTCAGCGTGGTGATCCCGTTCCAAACCTGGTTGGTGTACCCCGAGATTGGACCCGTTTGCGACCGAACCCAGTTCAGGAGACTGTGGCCGGTCCCCAGTTCCGGTCCGATGATCGAACAGCGGATGATTGTGGCCCCCAACTCCCGGAGCCCCACCTCCGCCGCGGCCTTGGATTTTCCATACGGATCCGTCGCATCGGGTTCCTCGTCGGCCGAACGACCGGGAAGATCTGCGCGGAACACGCCGTCCGTACTCGGGTGAATGAAGCGCGGGCCCAAGCCAAGGTGCCGGGCGACCGAGATGGGGAAGTCGGTGTTCAGCGCCACCAGATCCTTCGGCGCGGATCCCGGGGGCAAGGCGATGCAATTCACGACGGCTTCGGCTTGGAGTTGTCCGATCGCCTCCAAAAACCGTTCCGGCGAGGCCGGATCATGACGGACGCCGGTTTCCAAGACCGTGTGTCCGGCCGCGCGCAGGACTCCGGCCACGACATGTCCGAGCATGCCGCGATGACCGAGCACGGCGACGCGCATCATGGCTGTCCAAAGGCGGTCAACCACGCCCCGCGATGGTCCGGGTTTTTGCGGATGATGTCGTCCCGATAATTCCACGCCGTGACCAGGCAGGCGGCGGCGGGTTCCCCGAGGAGACGCGCGGGTGGGGTGATCGGCGTTCCGATCCGGGGGATGAACCGGCCGCAGCGGAGCGGGGATTCATCAATGATATAGGCAAAACCGAGTTCCGGGATCTGGTTCAGGTACACATTGGCCCGTCCGGACGCCCCATACGCGGCTAGGGTGCGACCCGCCTTGCGCAGGTCCAAGAGTTGTCGGACGGCCGCCGAATCGCGCCGGTTCCGGTAGGCTTCGGCGAGTCGGCCAACATCCTCACGATGATCCTCCAAGCCGGCGGGGATGGGTTGGGGACCGGATTCCCTGCGCATGCGGATGCGCAGGAGACCCCCATGCAGGGGCAGTCGGTCGGTGGAAACCCAGGCAAAACCCAGGGGGGCCAGACAGCGGATCAGCGCGGCCTCGCTCCATTCGGCCTTATGTTCGTGGTAGATGGTGTCCCACTGTGCCCCGGCGAGGGTGGCCTGGAGATCATGGACCTCGACCCAGAAATGGCCGCCCACCCGCAAGGAAAGGGCGGCGGCCTCGAAGACCTGTCGGAGATCGGAGATGTGCGCGAGACAGTTGGACCCGGAAACGACGTCCACGCGGCCCTCCAATCCGGTCTGCCGGACCAGGTCGGGCGTGAACGGTTGGTTGAACAGTTCGTGGCCGCCGGGACTGACGCCGCGGAGTGCGACATCACTGGGATCGACACCGATCCGGCGCCAGGCCGGGGGAAGTTGGCGGAGCAAGACCCCGTCATTGCAGCCGATTTCGAGATAAGTGACGCCGCTGGCCGGGTATTGGCTGGCGAGATGGGCGGCGAACCCGGTGAAATGGCGGACCAGACCGGGCACGGTGGACGAGGCGTAGTTGTACTCGGAATACAGGAGGCGATCCGGGACATCCTCGAGGACCTGGACGAGACCGCATTGTTGGCAACGGATCCAGGTGAGGGGAAAACAGGGTGCGATGGCGGCGGCCTCCGGGGTGCGGCAGAACATCCCGGCCAGCGGCATGGGATCCATGGCGAGGAGCGGGTCGAACCCGGTGTCCGGGGCATGGCAACCCCGGCACCACGGACTCAGTGTGTGGGGCATGGACAAGGCACGGCAGAATCCGACATGGATTCGCGGTTGTCACGCGGCAGTATCTGCAGGGCAATGGAGTGGAGCGGGATCGGTGGGGTGAAAATGGCTGCTGCCTTGATCGAGACCCGCCCCTGTGTAGCCTCAAGTCCGATGAGAACTCCTCCGATGCCTGCCGTCGTGGTCGGGTGCAGCGTGGAACTGCGACATACCGGATACCGACATGATGTTGCGACGAACCACCCTTCGCGGCCTTCAATGGGCGGGGCGGACGGGGGTCGTGGAGCCGGTCCCGGGGCTGTCTTCCACCGGGAACCGGCCAGAGCTGCAAGCTGAAGCCATCACCATCGACTTATGTCCCTAAGAGAATTGTTGCGTCCTAAGAATGCTGCGGATTTCACCTCGGATTTGATTGAGGCCGGGGAGATAAAGACGGCGGTGGACATCGGGTGTGGAAGCCACTCTTACCTGAGCCGGTTCCGGCCGCGAATCCGGACGGTGGGCATAGACAGCTGTGAGTCCGCGATTGAGATCTCACGGGCCGGAAAAATGCACGATGCGTATGTGCTGGCGGACATTCTCAAGGAAGACGTGGGCCAACTATTGGAAGCATCGGGTTTGCCGCGCCAGGTTGATCTGGTTTGCCTTTATGGTGTGATTGAGCATTTGCCCAAGCGCCTGGGGTTCGATCTGTTGGAAAAATGCGAGGCAATCACTTCCAAATACCTCCTCCTGGAAACCCCGAATGGCTTCGTTGAGCAGGGTCCGGAGTTTGGAAATGTCTATCAAAGGCATCTGTCCGGATGGTACGTCCATGACTTTGCCGGGCTCGGGTACCAAGTGTTCGGGACGACCGGCACCCGGTACTTCCGCGGCTATATGGCGGAGCCCACCCTGAACTTTCCCGGCGGCACCTACCTTGAGGAATTCGCCACACTGCTTCTGGGAATCAATAGGAATCCCGG
>JANYCC010000159.1 GCA_025360495.1 Verrucomicrobiota bacterium
CCCAGATGCGCGCCTTTTGGAGTCCTGGCACCCCTCCAATCTTGCCAGAGGCCGACGGCCACCGATACGTTACTCACAGGCTTCCCCAGCATGAACCTCGAGACGCTTGCGATATTCCTTCTCGTCCTCGCCCTCGCCTGGAGGTCGTTCCGATGGCTCACAGCCCCCATGCCGCCTTCCCTGAATCCGTGGGGTCCCGACGTCCAACAATCCCTCGATGATCCGGATTTGCCGGAGCTTTGCCACCGGTGCCTGACCCCGCATGGAACCACCGAATGGTTCTGTCCCACGTGCAACGCATCCGTGGGTCCTTATAACAATTACATGCCCTATCTCTACATCTTCTCACAAGGGGAGATCCTCCGTTCCGGGGTTGCAGATCGTGTGCGTCCGTCCCTTCTGACAGTGGGGGGATACCTGCTGTATTCATTGACGAGCTATTCACTATTGGCGCCCATCTATTGGTTTTTCTTGCTTCGTAACCCGGGGCGGCCGGAGACCGTCCCCCACGCTGACGCGGATCGGGCGCCGTAACCATGGATTGAACCAGCGCGTCCGGACCAGGATCTCGGCAGAGGCTGAAATCGAGCTCTGGATCGACTACGGTTTCACCATTCACTCAAAGATGGAGATGGCGAACCTAAAGAAGTGAACCAACTGCCTTGCCTGCCATCTGTCCAGATACTCGCCGCCACCCGTCTTGCCGCCAGTCCCACCCCGGTTTTGATCGGGACATCTTGGCATTACCCCCGCCCCGGACTCCCAAGCGGCTCGGGTGGAACCTCGCCCTACCAAGGCGACCTTGAACAAATCCGGGGGACCACCTGTCCGACGGTTCAAATCGGCACCGGCGCATACTTCATGGGGTGAGGACTCCTGGGCGACCGGCCCGGTCATTCAACAGAAATCAACAGGTGAAGCAGTCAAGCCGTCACAATCCCTGGAGGTGGGTCCATGTGCAGCCGGTCCGGGGCCGAAATGGGGGGTGTCATCACGAGGATCCACCGGCCTGGGATGATCGACGGGCCCGAGTCCAGCCCTTGCCCAAGCCGACGCAGGAGGACATCGCCGCCGCCGCATTCCAGATCTACCTGTCGGAGGGCTGTCAGGAAGGACAGGAGATGCGTCACTGGTACGAGGCGGAAGCCCAACTCACCGCCATTCCTTGGGAATCGCCCTAGGTCGGGCCATTGAAGTCGAAGGAACCCAGACTCCGGTTGCCCCGCGATCGCGCTGGCCGGACGACCGGAGGGACCGCATCCTGCATGCGGAAACTTGGAAATGTCCGGCCCTGAGAGAATCTTCGCCCTGCCGTGGGCGGTCCGCGCGCCGGTCAACCGCGAACAGTTGGAGCGCCGACGGGATTCCCGGCTGCGGTCCCTGTTGTCTCATGCGCATCGCCATGTCCCCTTCATCCGCCGCCTCATGGAAGATGCCGGGGTCGGACCGGACGACATCCGGACCGCGGTCGCACTGGGCCGCCTGCCGGTGGTCGGGAAGCGCGATTATCAACAGGCCTGCCCGGCCCAAGTCGTGGCGGACAATGCAGCGAGGTCCCGTCTCCTCGACCGGTCCACGAGTGGGTCGACGGGTGAACGGATGTTGGTCAAACGGACGTGGTTTGAGGAACGGTTGCTCAATGCCTTCCGCTGGCGGGCCCTGCACACTTATGGCCATGGCCCGGGCGACCGGTTGGCCGTGATGGATTTCCGGGCCGGGGAAGATCGCCGGGACAACCAGGCATGGATGCGGCTCGCGCAAAGCTTGGGGCTGTGCCGGCGCCAGGTCTTCGATGGACTTTCGGATCCAAGGGTTGCCGGGGCCGTCGCGAAGTTTGATCCCCACGTCGTCTCCGGCATGACCAGCGCCATCGCCCGTCTCGCCGACGACGTGGCGTCCGGCCCGCACCGGATTCGACCCCGCTTCATCGCCACCGGGGGCGAACTTCTGACCGAGCCGCTCCGGGCGCGCATCGCCGCATTCGGTGTCCCCATCCATGATCTTTACGGATGCAACGAACTGAACCTCGTCGCCTGGCAATGTCCCAACGGGGCCGGGACCTACCACGTCTGTGATGATGCCCATATTATAGAGGTGCTCGGTCCGGAAGATCGACCGGTGGCGGTCGGCGCATGGGGACAGGTGGTTGCGACCAGCCTGTTTTCTTATGCCATGCCTTTCATCCGCTATCGGTTGGGTGACGATGCCGTCCGCGGACCGGACCGGTGCCCGTGCGGTGCGGCCTTCTCGACGCTGCTGGCCATCCGTGGCCGGACGATCGACTGCTTCGTTCTCAGCGACGGCCGGGTGATACATCCGTGGGAGATCATCAATGCCATCAAGCCCCACCTGCATTGGATCCGGCAGTTCCAATTGATCCAATATACGCGCGACCACATCGGATTCCGCATCGTGCCGAACGGACTTCCCACAGTGGATGACACCGGGCGATTGCGCATCGTCGCCTGCGCCGCACTCGACGGCCGGGCAACCTTGTCATTGAAAATCGTGTCAGTCATCGAACCGGGACCCTCCGGCAAGAGCCGCCCGTTCGTGCCTTTCGCCGGCTGAATTTCAAACTGGGACGATCCGGTACGACGGCGATCGGCAGAAATGATGTTTCCAACGGCCCACTCCCCAATATCCGATCCGGCCGCAAGGTTTGAAACCAATCTTTGACCAGACCCGCAAGCCCGGTTGATTCTCCGGCAGGACGGCCATAACGACCCGGCGACAACCCCGGCTCCGGAACCTCTCGATCAGCTCGGTCGCCAGGGCCGGGGCAATATTCCTGCCGCGAAAACCGGCGTCCGTGAACGCGTCGTACACATAGACACCCTCCGCACCCACCGCGAGATTGCATTCGAGATACGGCACCGGCCCGAGATCGCGGGCTCCCCAGACGGCCGACACGATCCGGCCCTCAAACCGCGCCAGAAGACACGCGTGCCCCGCGTCGAGCCGATCCCGGACAAAGTCCTCCGGTGACCCGCGCCGACCCGGGGCAAAGCGCCGGATGGCTCCGGATTCGGATCGACGGAAGTTCAGGAAGTCCGTCACCCCTTCCTTATATAATCGGTCGAACCGTACGGCAACCGAAGCCGTGACCAATGGCATCGGCAAATCGGCCGCCCGTTCCATCAGCAACAACCTCCGGTGCAAGGTCACGTCCATGACCTTGATGAAGAATCTCCGTATCCGTGTCATCCGTGGTTTCTTTTTTCAAGTGTCGCTGTGCCGCAGGGCGCATTCCCATCTTTCTTTGTTGTTCCATCTTCCCGGGCCTGTATGACCCACATTTCAAAGAGGCGCTCCTGTATCATAATGGCCTGGCCACGGTGTTGACCGTTGGCGTCGGGGTCGGGAGCATCCTTGCCCGATGACCGGAACGCCACCCGATCGCACCGTCCCCGGGCACGGCGTCTCGACCGCGCCGGCGGATGGCCGGACATTCGGCGGCGACTGGGACGGACTTCCCGGTGCCGGCCTGGAGGCGTTGGCCAATCCGCTGTGGCGCGCGTACTGCGACGGGCTCCATGCGGACGTGATCCGGGATTGGGTTGGCGCAGGCCGGTTTCGCATCACACTCAAGACCGATCTTTTCGAGGAGGCCCAGGGCGAGGGGTTGGCGGACTTTCTCGCGGCATCGGGCGACAGCCTGCTCGGGATCGATCTGTCGATGCGGGTGGTGGCGCGGGCGCGGGAACGTCATCCATGGCTTTCCGCCGCGGTGGCGGACGTCCGGCACCTGCCACTGGCCTCGGAAAGCATCGATTTCGTGGTGTCCATTTCCACGCTCGATCATTTCGCGAAACGGTCCGACCTGACCCTGGCCCTGGGCGAACTGGCGCGGGTGTTGGCGCCGGGCGGTCGGTTGTTCATCACCTTGGACAACCCGGTCAATCCGATCGTCGCGTTGCGGAACCGTCTTCCCGCGTCGTGGTTCGGCCGCACGTCGATCCTTCCCTATTTCGTGGGTCACACGCTTTCCCTGCCGGCGCTCCGGCGCGAACTTGAAAATCTGGGATTGGGCATCGTCCATTCCGGCCATATCCTGCACGCCCCCCGGATTGGATTTCTCCATCTATGCACCCTGCCCGATCCGACATCCCGCCCCGCGCGTTGGCTGCTGCATCTCATGAGGGGTTGGGAAAACTTCGCGCGATGGCCGACGGCGCCGATCAGCGGATACTTCGTCGCGGTGCTGGCGGGAAAGCGGTAAATTCCACATCGCAAAACCCCAACACCGGGGCTCGTGTTCCGCCAGAATCGGTGAGCTGATCGTCAGGCCTTCCATTCATATGACAACAAAACATCGGATCTTCACAACGAACTTCGCGAGCGTCTATCCCCTCTATGTCGCGAAGGCGGAAAGAAAGGGGCGTCAGAAGTCAGAAGTCGATGCCATCATTTGCTGGCTGACAGGCTACAGCCAGCGGGAGTTGGAAGGACAATTGGAACAGCGGAAGGATTTTGAAACCTTCTTCAAGGAAGCCCCCGGAATGAATCCCTCACGAGCCCTGATCAAAGGTGTGGTCTGTGGCGTCCGGGTGGAGGACGTCCAGGAGCCGACAATGCGGGAGATACGCTACCTGGATAAACTGGTCGATGAATTGGCCAAGGGGAAGGCGATGGAGAAGATTCTCAGGACCTGATTTTGGCGCTGTCGCCGGCACCCGGAAGGCTCTAAAGAAGAAGCGCGAACACTGATTGTGATGCCGTATGAACAGTTCGAAAGCCGTCATCATCGGTCTTGCCGGCATCCTTCTTCTGTGGATGGGCATCAGGCACGTCACCCGGACCAGCCGGATCCCGCTCATCGGCCCAGCCCCGCTTCCCAGCTTCCCCAACGACTCCTACACGGTCCACGGAATCGCCTCTTATGATTCCCTCGGCACGGGCGCTCACTTCACCAACCGGTTCACCCTGACGGTTGGCAACAACTGCTGGGCCATGGAGACTGTCCCGGTTCAAGGGACAGCTTCAGGCACTCACCACATTTTCGACGGTACAAATCTGACCGCCTGGGCGTACTTCAACACCAACCAAGCCCCGATTTCGAGGGGATCGAACAGCGGCTTCATTGTAGTGGATGACACGGGGATGCCGACCGCGATGGACAACCTGGCGTCCACAATATGGGTGGCTTACGCGGCGCAGTTCTATCTTCCACCAGGAACCAACGGAACCGTGCGGCCCTTCCGGCACCCGGAACGGGAGGTGCGCACGCAAGCATTCGTCCCGGCGCAGTGGTCGATGCTGTCCCCGCAGGGCAGACTCCCCGAAGCGATCCAGTTCTGGTACGAGCCCTCGGGTTGGGCCAAGGCCCTCCACAACGGCCAGGCGCCGACCTCCACCAATCGCGCTGGGCATTCCATCCCTATCGCACTCCACCAGTCTTTCGGAATCACAAACCTGGCGGGGCAACGGTTTCCTTTGGCGTGCTCATTGACCGGTTTCGCAGGCGAACACGAGTACACAACCGGGGAACGCCTGCCCGTTTGCCGAATCGAGGTGTCCCAGGTGGAGGTGAATTCCAACGTCGAGCACCGCCTGTTTGATTCCATGTCCCGGGGGATCACCGACGTCGAGGATTGGCGCGGCCAGCAAAAACAGCCCCTATTGTACCGGCTCACGAACTCCGTGTCGCCCGCCCTATCCGATCCGGTGCGCAGTGCGGCCGCGAAGTCGGCGCGGCGCTCCGAAGTGGCAAGCATGAGGCGCGAGCAGATCGCTTGCGACTGGACCGTCAAGCCCGGCGAAACCCGCATCGGATTACGACTGTTCACTCCCGTCGATAATGAAGGAGGGTCTCGTCTCGAGGTGATCTTGGGTTCGATGGAGATCTCCTTCGGCGATGACCGGAGCCGGCCACCAGGCACCCGGGCGCATTGGGGGTGGGTCGGAACGATGACCGGCCTTCTCCTTGCCGGGACGGCTACGGTCTGGTGGAAGCGACACAGTCACCGCCGACGTGGGGCCATCAGCTGATCCATTGCTGGTGGAGGTGCTGGTCAAAGATCGCGTCAGAGTCGTGGGCACCCAAATGCCTTTGGAAGGGTCCGACGGGTGCCATTGAGCTTGATCGGTCGTTGCCTCCCCGATGGCCCGGGATGTGCTTTGTTGGTTCTCATCCGTCCCTGCACCGGCCATTGGAATGGCGGTCCGTTTTGAACCCATCGGAACTCCTATGTTTCACCCGCCTCGTCTCATTTTACTTCGCCTTTTCTCCGCGCTGGCGTCCGTCGGCCTGGCTTGGCAGATAGTCCTGGGCGGGATGCTCCGGGCGGACGGGCCCCCGGCGTCAGAGCAGCCGTTTGTGTTGGAAGGGGCGGAACCGTCCGACCAAAGATCCTCAGCGCTTATGCTGGATCGCACACTGCTCCGGACGGAACTTGCTGGGCCTTCGATCTGGTGGCAATGAGTGGCACCGGACGACGGACTGGTGCGTATCAGCACCGAAGGCAGCGAAGTCGACACCATCCTCAAGCTCGTGATGGGACCGTCAGTGGGGAACGGAGCGTATCTCGGGATGAACGACGACGAGGCGGGGAACGCGCCGTTCAGTGCGTGGAGACTCCGCGTCAGCCGGGGGTCGACTTATCATTTCTTCGTCTCAATGCGCGATCCCAGGATCGGTCAGGTCCACATCCGGGTGTCCTATCGGGACCACCAGCCTTCCCCGCCCCCCAATGATTCCTATGCCAATCGCACCCTCATCCCGGCTTCGGTGGCGCAGGTCACCGCGGATATACGCGGGGCCACCCTGGAGCCTGGGGAACGACCGCTTGACAATTACCCTGATGGCGTGCTCGTCCGTGGTGGCGAGATCTTCAAAAGCCTGAACACCGCAGGTCACACCGTCTGGTGGCGGTGGATTTCGCCCGGTCCAGGCATCGTCACCTTCACGACTGAAGGCTCGACCTTCGACACGATACTCCGCGTGGCGGGAACCGTGACGAACATCAACGACGATGCGTTGCCCGCGGTCAGAACAAGCCGGGTGTCCATGCCCGCAATCCGTGCGGACCAGGAATTCAGCATCTGTGTCGACGGCGTCGACAACTCCGTGGGTACCGCCCTGCTCAATGTCAGTTTCGTTCCCGCCGCCGGTGGCTTGACGAAGCCTGCCAACGACGATCTGGCACAAGCCACCGCGCTGACCGGCGAGCTGGTTCACGATGAGGGATCCCTGTTCGGGTCCACCGCTGAAATCGACGAGTTTTCCGCGGGCGCGAAGACGGGTTCAGTCTGGTGGCAATGGACGGCTCCCCATGACGCCGAGGCTTTCGTTTCCGTGGCTCTGGGAGACTTATCTGTCTCCATCTGGACGCGCGACGAGGGCGGTCAACTCCATCGCGAACCGCTCTTACACCGCGACGGCTTGACAGGGTTCGCGAGGTTCAACGCCAACAGCGGAAAGACCTATTATCTTCAGGTTTTCGCCCCCCGGTACCTGCCCGAAAATATCAGCCTGACCATCGATGCCCGCCTTTCTCCGCTCCCCGCGCCCACGCTGGAGATCCTGCATCAGCCCAGTGGCCGATTCGCGATCGCAAAACATGGGTACGGAGTTACGGCACACCTGCAGGCTTCGTCCGACCTCATCAATTGGCAGATCGTCATTCCGGAGCCCTCCTTGTCCGACACACCCAGCACGGTGACGCCCTCGGCAGAGTCCGCGCTCTTCTACCGCCTCTACCAGGCACCCTGACGTTCCTCCTCGCCGAGCACGGCCTGACCGCGGCCGATCTTTCACGGTTGTTGGGGGCGGATCGATCCTTGGGGCGGAAAATCCTGCGGGGCGAACGCCGGCTCACCGTGTACCACATCCGAATTCTCGCCGATCATTGGAACATCGAACCGGGACTGCTGCTCTGAGGGTCCAATACATGAACAAGACCGTGATTCGAATTGAGTTGCCGGCGGAACTCGCCGCCCGAGCCGCCGCCTACGGAGGCTCTGCGCCGATTCCTGGAGTCTCACGCTTCCTCCC
>JANYCC010000194.1 GCA_025360495.1 Verrucomicrobiota bacterium
TGATATGGCTCTCTTTGGCGAAGTGCATGAATCGGTCCGGCTTCAATACCATCTTTGGGTGCCCGCTGTTCACAGAGTTTGTCGCTGACTTTGCTGCGCTGGAGCACATCTCCCTGCCGTCGGCGCACACGGTCCTGCTCATCGCAGCCGACACACGTGGCGTCCGTACCGACGCTATCACCAGGGTAGCAGAGCGGTTCTTGGCTTCGGGTCTCGTCTATGTCTGTGCGTGGGGACCGGACTGCGAGCGAGTTCACGACATCTTTGACGAGGTTCACGTTGGCGACGGCACGGTCGAGCCGAGGTACACTTTGATGAGTAGCTGGCATAGTCGCGATTCCTTGGAAGATGCCATTTTGTTTTTCATCGAATTCGCCATCCCAGTCAATGCCCCGATCGGGGATACCTCATACCTCGCGGTCACGGTTGGTGATGCCAGTTGGTCGGCAACCGTTGACTTTGCCTGGGGCGACCTTCCTGCGTTCAAGACTCACCAACTCGACAACAGCCCCGCATCGAACGGCTTCGTTCAACCCGACGCTCCACCGAATGCCGTCGTCGCTGACGCTCCGGCGGCGTCCCTGAGCTGATCGTAGACATAACAGAGCTTGGCGCCTCCTTCGCCGAGCTTCTTGTGGAGTCGGTCGATGGAGTGGGAGTGGGCGGGGATGTTGCCGTACGAGCGGACTTCCCCCTTGGACTCGGCGATGGCGACCGCGATGGTTTCGGCGTGGACATCCAGGCCGACGTACCTGACATTGCCTGACGTGGGTGACGAGTTCATGACGTTGTCTCTGTTGCTGGTCTCACGGAGCGATCTGGCGAACCACAACCCTGTGGCTCTGGGCTCCGCCTTGGCGGATACTAACCCACGCAAACGCGCCTCGTCACCCACACTTCCCAGCAGTTCCAAGCCATAGGGTCTCGGCAGCTTTACACAAATCATATTCCAAACATGAGACCAACACAAAGGGTGGGTATCGCAGCGGCAATCCTTGTTGCGGCCGCCGTCGCTGCGGTGGCAACGGACAAGCCGGCATCGAAGGAGCGATTACTTCGAATCCAGTCGAACGGACAACTCGTTGCCGAGGTTCGACTGCTTGCTCCAGGCAGATGGCTTTGCGGTGGTGGCCTCACGGTGACGAAGGCTGGCGACGCGACATATAGAGCTGCTGCCGGTCCGACGCTCTCCGGCACCCTGCTCTTTGATGGCGGCACGGTTCTTCATCTCAACGGAAACGTTGAGTTTGGCGGCACATTGGAGGACCTGGGTTTAAGCCGGAAGTGATGCCGAACAGGTCGCTCCAGGGAACGCCGGGACTGCGTTGTGCTTCCATTCTCACGCTTGGGGCCCGGCGTCCCCGAGCTGATTGTTGGGCGGCGGATGACAGCTTACTCCAATCTCTTCCTCTGAAGTTCAACTATGAGCGCGCAAACCACCCGGCGTCGGGTAAGGATTACTGTCAGTTTCTTCATGTTCATGTTCGGGCTCTTCCCGCTCTTGAACGCCATAGACAATCCCCGCGTTCAGACCCTCCACGGGACTGATTTCGTGGGACTCATTGCCTCGGGATTGTGCTTCGGATTCGGCTTGGGGCTGCTGTTAGGCAAGCTCATGTTTCGAGGCGATTAAATCGTCACCGACCTAACCTCAGCTTCGCGCCCCCTACCCGGACGCTCCTGGGAACGCCCGTATCAGGCCCGCTTTGAAGTCTCACGCCGGGGGCCCGGCGTCCCTGAGCTGAGCGTTGGACAAAAATGGCTCGCCTGGCCCGGTGGGGACCGTAGGGTTCTGCCATGCCGACGGTCCTCCGAATTGGATCATTCCGGTTCCATTTCTACTCTGATGAAGGCGGTGAACCGGCGCACATCCACGTGCGCATCCCAGAGGTGAGGGCAAGTTTTGGCTGGAGCCCGGCATCGGGCTGGCACGGAATCGCGGTGTGCGGGCCAGCGATCTCCAGCGGATCGAGGGAATCGTCTTCGAACATCACACGGACCTACTGAGGGCTTTTCATGAGTATCACAATCGATGAGTCGCGTGTTTCCATTGAGCCGGCGGCGGTCCGCGCCTGGGCTCAAGGGCGCACCATTTATGTTGAGCTGCACGATGGCCGAACTGTGGGCTTTCCGGCCGACCGTTTCCGCATCCTGGCCTCGGCCACCGAGGCCCAATTGGCGAGGGTGAAACTGGAACTCAACGGGTATGCCCTTCGTTGGGAGGAGCTGGATGAGGATCTCACGGTCCCCGGGATTGTGGCCGGTCGCTTCCAGTTGCCGTTGAAGATGCCCAACCAGGCGCTCCCGGATGAGCCATGAGGTACGCGATCGTCATTGAAAAGGGCCCGACGGACTTTGACAGATAGCAGGCCCGTCCCCGGCGCCCAGTCATGCCAGCACCACGGTGCTGGCATTTTCGTGCCCGGTTTCCGGGTGCACAGCGACCCCGTGGTCACCCGCAGGCTATTTCCCGCCGTTGCCAGCGCGGTAGGATTTCGCCGCCAACGAGAAGCAGATGAGTTCCCGGTCATTGCGCGCATAAACATTCTGCCGGGCAAAAGCGGGGGCGGACCAGGCGAATTTCCGGCTGCCAAACGGCGAGTTTGGCTCGATCAGTTTCGTGCGGCTGATTTCCCGGTAGCCCCCGGGACCCAGACGCGCCTGGATCAACTCGCCCCGGTCATTGAATAGCAGGGCCGAATCGCCGTGCAGGGTGGCGTGGACGCTCGCCCCGTTGCCCGGTACGGTCACGGTGTTGGTCCTCCAGATTTCCTCGCCGGTGGCCGCCCTCAGGCAGACGAACTCGCCGCCCGTCTTGGCGCCATAGACATAGTCCCCCAGCAACACCCCGCTGGAGGTGTCGCTCAGGATCCGCCGTGAGACTCCCTGGAGTTCCGGCCAGACCGTCCGGGCGGCGGGTCGGTCCTTCTCCAACTGAAACATCCAGCCGCTGACCAGCAAACGGCCATTTTGAAAGACGGGCGTCGAGACGCCGGCGGTTCCCGGGGAACCGCCAGTGCTGGTCGCCTCCCGCCAATACGGTTTTCCGTCGGCGGGATTCAGTGAAGTCACGGACTGCTGGGTCCAGACGATCAGTTGCCGGACTCCCCCGGCCTCGATCACAATGGGTGAACTCCACGTCACGGTTTCGTCCAGCGCCCGCCAGACTTCGCGTCCGGTGTTCCGATCGAGAGCCACGATGCCCGCACCCTCCTTGCCGCCGAGCATGAGGATGAGCAGTTCCCCTTCGATCAACGGGGACGAGTCGACCGAGGTCTCCCGCATATGAAAATCCTCCTTGAGGTTCCTCTTCCAGACCAGGTTCCCGTGGCGGGTGTCCAGACAAACCAGGTTTCCCCAGAGGTCGAGCGCATGGAGTTTCCCCTGCGCAACGATGGGGGTGGCGCCGGGGCCGCGTCCCATATCTTCCGTGAAGAACCAGTCGGGCACGGGATGTTCGTAGGAATGGGTCCAGAGCACCTTGCCGGAATCGGCCGACAGGCATTGCACCCGTTCGCGGACGAGCGGTTTGACCAGTTCTGCGTCGCTGAGATACAGCTTACCAGCCACGATCAACGGGCTGGAATACCCCAGGCCCACGGGAGCCCGCCAGAGGACCTTCAGCCCGTTGGTGGGCAGCGTCCCGACAATCCCCGTTTCGGCCCACACCGCATCACGATGGGGCCCGCGCCATTGCGGCCAGTCATCGGCCCTGATCCGGTGCGCGAGGAGGAGGACAAGGACCGACGCCGGGAGGACCCGGAGAAGGGCCCACCGGAAGCTCGTCGGCAGGATCGTCGGCATGAATCCATGCAAACCGGTCGGTGCCTTACTTGCAAGCGAACCTCTGGCGAACCCCTTGCGACCGGGGATGAATGACCGGCGATGACAGGATCCCATCCACCGATTCCCCGCCCCGTTAAGCTTTCTTTCCGGGGGAACCGATCTGGGTTGCCAAGCGTCCGGGCCGTGGAGAGGTTTCAGAAGGTTCGCGGTTCCCAACACCCCTTTCCATGAAAACGCCTCCACTGATGTTCCTGATTGTCCTGGCCGCGATGAGCCAGCCCGCTGCCGCCGACGGGCCAGGGCTGCTGACGGTCACCGAATATGTGGGAAAAGGTGGATGGTATGCCCACCGTGACGGACCCGGTGCCGAGGCCCGGTTCCGTTTCCCGACCGGCCTCGCAGTGGACGCGGGAGGACGGGTTTACGTGTCCGATAGCAGTCCCACCGTCCGGCGGATTGACCTAGACGGCACGGTCACCACGATTGCCGGGATTGCCGACTCGTATGGACTTCGCGACGGGGCCGCCGTCCAATCCCTCTTTTCCTCGCCACGGGCATTGGTCGTGGATCCGGAGGGCAACATTTTCGTGACCGATGAAGGCAATCACACGATCCGTAAGATATCGGCCGGGGGTGAGGTGACGACGGTGGCGGGGCAAGCCAACATACCGGGCAAGGCCAACGGGGACGGCGCGTCGGCCCAATTCAATCTTCCCCGCGGACTGGCCCGCGACGCCGTCGGCAACCTGTATGTGGCGGACCAGGGGAACCGGCAGATCCGACGGATTACAACCGACGGCATGGTGTCCCTTTTTGCCGCCGGGGTTGGGTCGACGCCGGAAGGGTTGGAATTTGACTCCGCTGGCAACCTGATCGTCGCCGATTGGGGTGGCGGCACGGGGGGAAAGCTGTTCCGGATCACGCCGGCCGGAAAGGTGTCGGTGCTGGCCGTGACCCCCGTGCCGGGTTTCAGCGATCCGACCGATGTCGCCCGCGATGGGTCGGGAAACCTGTTCATCACCGACACGCGCAACGAATGCATCCGGGCCGTGCTGAGCGGCGGACAGGTGACGGTTTTCTCCGGTCTGGCAAAAGTTCCCGGAGGGGAGGATGGACCGCCTGCAACCGCCCGTTTCCGAGGGCCCAGGGCCGTGGCGTTCGCCCCGGACGGGTCCCTCTGGGTGGCCGACACCGAGAATGGCGCGATCCGCCGACTGCAGCCTGACGGAACGGCAGTCACGGTCGCCGGGCTTCCGCGAGGCAGCCGGGATGGGGTGGGGAGCGATGCGCGATTCAGCGGTCCAGGGGCCATCGCGGTCGGCCCGGACGGGAGTCTCTGGGTGGCGGATTCTGACAATCAAACTATCCGGCGGGTTGATTCGGATCGGAGGGTGACCACCGTAGCGGGGGTGGCGGGTGTCAGCGGGAAATCCGATGGCCCCGATGGTGAGGCCCGATTCAACCGGCCGATTGGGATTGCAGTCAACCGGGACGGGGTCGTGTTCATCGTGGATTCCTCCAACTCCTGCATCCGGCGTCGGACGCCGGACGGCACCGTCGACACGTTGGCTGGAAAGCCGGGCAACAGCGGTTTCGCCGATGGCCAGGGGGATCTGGCCCGATTCACCCTACCCGGCGGGATCGCGTTGGATCCGGCGGGCAACCTGCTGGTCGCGGACACGTACAACCATTGCATCCGGGGGGTTTCACCGGAAGGAATGGTGTCCACCGTGGCGGGCATCCCCAATCTGCCCGGGGCGGTGGACGGTCCCTCTGCCAGTGCCCGATTCAATGCCCCAATGAGCCTGACGGTGGCGCCCGATGGCACGGTGTTCGTCTCCGATTCCGGCAATTCAACGATCCGCCGCATCAGCGTGGACGGAAGTGTGAGCACGATTGCCGGATTGGCGGGTGCGGCAGGTTTCGCGGACGGGCCCGGCGAGACCGCGCGGTTCAACAACCCGGCAGGCCTCGCACTGGATTCCCACGGTGACCTCCATGTTGCCGACATGGAAAACCGCTGCATCCGGCGGGTGACGCCCGCGGGTGGGGTGACCACCGTGGCGGGACAACCGGGTCCGTTCGG
Organism: Verrucomicrobiota bacterium; assembly: GCA_025360495.1. Lineage (GTDB taxonomy): Bacteria > Verrucomicrobiota > Verrucomicrobiia > Limisphaerales > UBA9464 > UBA6176. The sequence continues at coordinate 5,873 of JANYCC010000194.1, forward strand.
CAGCGATGTCGGCACCGGGTCCGAAGCCCGCTTCTTCCGTCCGGCTGCGTTGGCGTTCGATTCCCACGATCGCCTCTTCATCGCCGATTCGAGTGACAACGTCATCCGACTGGCCACCCGGGCCGTCGGGACACCCCCGGCGATCAAGGTCGGACTTCAGGGATCCTCCGCCCGTCTCTCGTGGCCGGGCTCCGCATCGGGTGTCGTTCTCCAACAGGCGAACACGCTCACGCAGGTTCCCATTTGGACGCCCGTGGAGGTCGCACCGGTGGTGGAGAATGGGGAAGCCTCAGTCACGGTCACCGTCCGGGTCGACAGTCGATTCTATCGGCTCGCCCTTCCCTGATTTCATCGCGGCCCATTCTCGGCCAAACCCATTCCCGAACCCGCCCCGGTCTCATTGTTCCTCGTCGGGGGCGGACTGCTCTGCCTTGGGTGCAGGAACCGCATCAGGGCTTGGGATTCCCGTCCATCTGCGTCCGCGCCCATTGCAACGCCGCGACCTCTCCATAGAGCTTCATGCGATCGAAGTAACTGACCAGTTGGGTCTCATTGGCCGTCGCCATCCATTGGTTGGCCAGTTTTGACTCCTCCAACGCCGCCGTGCGATCGGCGCGCAATTGCGTCAGTCGTTCGCCAATGGGTTGTTGGAGAAAGTCGTAGGCGCCGCTGGGATCCAATCCGGTCAGGAAATCCCGTTCCAAGGCCGCGCCGAGCAACCGGGTCCCCAGGCTCCTGGCACCGGCGTCACTGATGTTGGCGGCAAGGCCCAACCCGAGCCTGGCGATCATCGCGACCGAGGCGGAGTCGCTCACGGCAGCGTATTGACGTTCCATTTTCGAGAGATCATTCGCCAGGTCGCGCAACACGGGCAACGCGGGTTCCTGCACGCCCATCGTGGCCAGCGCCTTGGCCTCCGCCGGGGAATAACCCGAGGAGAGATAGAGTTCCTCCAAGCCTTGCGTCCGATCGAGGGTGTAATCATTGAAACCCGGTTTGGCCGCCGCATCGACGGTCTCCTGCAGGGCCTGTTGTGATTGTTGATTCTGCAGATGCTCCCGGGCGGAAAGGTAATTGGGCAGGGGATTCTCACCGGCCACCTGCTTGAAACGTTCGATCCATTCGCGGCGTTGGTCGGGAAAAACGTCGTTGCCCAGCACGGACGAGATCACCCAGGGGTTGTTCGGATGACGGCGCGCCGCCTCGCGCAGGAATTCCGGGTCGGCGGTTACATTGAACGCGGCGAGCAAACTGTCTGCATTGGTCCGGTTCCGGGCGAGAAACCTCTGAATCTGTTCGGCGGATAGTCTGAAGACATTGGTGTCACCCAAAGCGACCCGTCGCAGCACTTCATGATCGGGCGGGCTGATCTCGGTGGCGGGAGGCGCCGCCGGCAGGTCTCCGACCGGCAGTCGGGGGTTGGCGGGAGCCATGGCGGGCGCACGTGTCACGTCGGCGGCCGGCACCACCGTCGAATCCACCCCGGCGGAAGGCGCGGCGCGAAAGTGGCGATAAGACAGGATTGCAACTGCCAACAAGCCGGCGAGGAAGACGAAGGCTTTTTTCATTCCAACGGGGGGTTAGGTCGAAAGGCGGCCATTCTGGTTGTTGATGACGCCCCGCGCCGGAAAGGTTCATTCCTTTTGCAACCGATCGAACTTCCCCGGGCCACCTTCCCCCTTCCCGTCCCCCGCCCCGATGCCTAGCCTGTCCGTCGAACCGCATCCATGAAGGTTTCCCTCGCTTACGGACAAGGCCACATCGACCTCGAACTTCCCGATGACCGGACCACCGTGATCCAACCCGCCGACCGGGCGGGACTCGCGGATGAACGGGGTGCGGTCCATGCAGCTTTGGAGCATCCGATCGGTGCCGCGCCCCTGCGCGATTGGCTCCGTCCCGGGGCCCGGATTTGCATCCTGTTCACCGATATCACGCGGGCCACGCCCAATGAGCGGTTGATCCCGTGGCTGTTGGATCACCTCGCGTCGGCCGGCGTCACCCGCGACCAGATCACGCTGCTCAACCAACTCGGCACCCATCGCCCCAACACCCGCGCGGAGTTGGAACGGATGCTGACCCCGGCCGTGGTCGCCCAATACCGGGTGCTCAATCATGAACCCGACGATCACGCCGCGTGCGTCGCGCTGGGCGTCACGCGCGGCGGGGTTCCGGCATGGATCAACCGGCATTGCGTCGAGGCCGATGTCCGGATCGTCACCGGTTTCATCGAGCCCCATTTTTTCGCCGGGTTCAGCGGCGGACCCAAGGGGATCATGCCCGGGGTCGCCCATGTGGAGACGGTGATGAGCAATCACGGTGCGGCGCACATCGGCGATCCGCGGGCCACGTTCGGAGTGTGTGAAGGCAACCCGCTTTGGGAGGAACTGCGCGACATCGCCCTGCGCGTCGGACCCAGCTTTCTCCTCAACGTGACGCTCAACCACGGACGCGCAATCACCGGAGTGTTCGCGGGCGACCTTCTGGAAGCGCACCGGGCCGGGCGGGATTTCGTCCGTTCCTCGGCCATGCAACCGGTGGATCGGGCGTTCGACATCGTGGTGACCACGAACTCGGGCTATCCGCTCGACATGAACCTTTACCAGGGCGTGAAGGGGATGAGTGCCGGGGCGCGGATCATCCGGGAAGGGGGCACGTTGATCCTGGCCGCCGAATGCCGGGAAGGGGTCCCGGCCGGCAGCCCGCTGGACCGACTGCTCCGGGAGGCCGCCACGCCGGAAGAAATCCTGGGGCTGCTGGCCACGCCGGGATTCGTACGACCGGAGCAATGGCAGGCGCAGATCCAAGCCTTGATTCAACGCCGGGCGCGGGTATTGGTCCATTCCAGCATCCCGGATGACGTCCTTCGCGCCGCCCACTTGGAACCCTGCCCGGATGTCGGGGCCACCGTCCGGGCTGAACTGGCGGCGCGCGGACCGGCGGCGCGGGTCGCCGTGCTGCCGCAGGGTCCGTTGACGATTCCGTATCTGACCTGAGCGACCTGACCGGTGCCGAGTCGAGCCCATCTCACGCGAACCCACTCCTAGACCGCAACCAAACCATCCACCCATCCCGGCCATGATTCGCCTGATCTTCGCCAGCCTGCTTGCCGCCATCGCGTTGTTCGCCTGGGGAGGTGCCTACTGGGCGGCCAATCCCTTGGTGAAACAGATCGTCCACCCGATTCCCGGTGAGGACAAGATCGCCGCCGCGTTGCAGGCGGCCCTTCCCTCGCCCGGCCTGTACGCGATGCCGGCGATGGAACCGGCGGAAACCCAGGCGGCGCGACTCGCCCGCGGTCCGGTCGCGATGATCCATTGGCATCCGGATCCGGCCCCGACGATGACCGTGACGATGGTGCGGGGGTTCCTGACCGGTTGGCTGGCGTGCGCGATCCTCCTGTTCATCCTGCGGGAGACGGCCTCCGGTCTGCCCCGCTTCGGACAGCGCTGGCTGCTGGCCTCCGCCATCGGCCTGCTGATCGCCGTGGAATCCGACCTGGGCGGGGTGATCTGGTGGTCGCATGCCACCGATTGGGCGCTGTTGGACGGCGTTTATCAAACCGTCGGTTTCTCCCTTGCCGGCGCCATCCTCGCCGCCTTCACCCGCCCGACTCCGTCCGCCGCATGATCCGGTTTTCCTGGCGGCATCTTCTTCCGGCGCTGGGCCTGGCGTTGGCCTTGGGTTTGGTGGCGGCGGACCCGATCCCACCATCGATCCAACGGCGGCGAAAGAACCCGAGTCCCAACATCATCCTGATCGTGGCCGACGATCTTGGCTGGGGGGATCTGGGCGCGTATGGACAGCAACGGATCCGGACACCCAATCTGGACCGGATGGCGGCGGAGGGGATGAAGTTCACCCAGGCTTATGCGGGCAACACGGTGTGCGCGCCGAGTCGCTGCGCCCTGATGACCGGGCTTCACTCGGGACACGGTCGCATTCGCAGCAACGTGCAGGTCCCGCTTCTGGCCGCGGATGTGACGGTGGCGGAATCGTTGCGGGCCGTCGGATATAAGACCTTTGCGATCGGCAAGTGGGGGATGGGATGGGAAGGCACCACGGGACAACCGGTGCACAAGGGTTTCAAGGATTTCGTGGGGTTCCTGGAACAGGTGGACGCCCACAACCATTTTCCGCCGCGGATCTGGCGGAACGAGCAGGAGGTGGAACTCCAAGGCAATGCCAACGGTGCCCGCAACGATTACGCACTCGACGTGTTCACGGTGGCCGCGACCAATGCCGTCCGGATCAGTGTGGAACGTCCCTTCTTCCTCTATTTCGCCCCGACCGAGCCCCATGCGAACAATGAACGGGGCACGAACGGAATGGAACATCCGGGTCCGGGCCGTTATGCGAAGGAGCCGTGGCCCGCACCGGAACGGGGCAAGGCGGAGATGATCAGCCGGCTGGATGACGCGGTCGGGACCCTGCTGCTGGCCGTTCGCCGGCACCATCTGGAACAGGACACGCTGGTCCTGTTCACCAGCGACAACGGTCCCCATGCCGAGGGTGGCGTGGACCCGGCATTCTTCCAGAGCAGCGGCCCTTTCCGCGGCATCAAACGCGACCTCTATGAGGGCGGGATCCGCGTGCCCCTGATCGCCTGGTGTCCGGGGCGGGTCCCCGCGGGAACCACCAACACGACCCCGGTCGCCTTCTGGGATTTCCTGCCCACGCTGGCCGACATCGCGCGGGCGCCGGTGCCCGAAGGTTTGGACGGACTGTCGTTTGCCCCGCTGCTCCGGGGATTCAAACGGGTGCGCGAACCGGAATACCTTTATTGGGAGTGCCATGAAAAGGACTACCTGCAGGCGGTTCGGGCCGGCGATTGGAAGGGGGTGCGCCCGGCACCGGACCGACCGCTGGAACTCTTCGACCTCGCGCACGATCCCGGCGAGACCAACAACCTTGCCGCGGCCCATCCGGACGTGGTCCTGCGACTCACCGGTTTCCTGCAAAAGTCGGCCGATCCCTGGGTCCCGCCCACCAACCGGCCGCCCACCCCCCCTTGGTTCCCTGCAAATTCCCCCAAGTAAACCATGAATGTCTTTGTCACTGGAGGAGCCGGGTATATCGGCTCCGTATGCGTTGAGGAACTGCTCAACGCCGGCCACCAAGTCACGGTCTTCGACAATCTCTCCGAGGGCCACCGTTCCGCCATCGATTCCCGGGCCGCCTTCATTGAAGGGGATCTCGCCGAGCGCGACCTCATCCTCCACAGCCTCGCCCGGGTGCAACCGGGAGCCGTCATCCATTTCGCCGCCAGCGCACTGGTCGGGGAATCGATGACCCATCCCTCGAAATACTTCCGCAACAATGTCGGGTCGGGCATCAATCTCCTGGATGCCGCCGTCGCCGCCGGGGTGGGCAAGATCGTGTTCAGTTCGACCTGCGCCACCTATGGTCCGCCCGAACGCGTCCCGATGGATGAATCACTGCCGCAACGGCCGATCAATCCGTACGGCGAATCCAAGCTGATATTCGAACGGGTGTTGCACTGGTATAAGGAACTGCACGGGCTCGACTTCGTCGCCTTCCGCTATTTCAACGCCGCCGGTGCGAGCGCGGCCTTCGGGGAGAACCATCGGATTGAGACCCATCTCATCCCCAATGTCCTGCGGGTCGCGCTGGGACAGAAGACCCATTGCGACATCTACGGAACGGACTATCCGACGCCCGACGGCACCTGCATCCGTGATTACATCCACATCGCGGATTTGGCGCAGGCGCATATCCGGGCGCTGGAACCGGCGAAGTCCGGGTTCTTCAATTTGGGCAACGGCGAGGGATTCTCGGTCCGGGAAGTCATCCGGGTTTGCGAACAGGTGACCGGACGATCCATCCCGACAGTGGAACAGCCCCGGCGCCCCGGGGATCCGCCGCGGTTGGTGGCCAGTGCCGGCAAAGCGTTCCAGGAACTCGGTTGGCGACCCCGCTTTCCCCGATTGGAGGACATTGTCTCCACGGCGTGGGCCTGGCACGAACGGCATCCGGACGGGTATCCGGACTGAAGCGAGATTATGACGTGACGAAGCGGCCGTGGATTGGTTAATTTCAAGGTTTCCGGGCGGCCCGTGGATCACGGCGACCGCCCGGCGCCGTTTGCCATGAAGCACCTGCTGAGTTTGGAAAAACTGTCCGGCACCGACCTGCGCGCCATCCTTGACCGGGTGGCGGCGTTCAAGCGGAACCGCACCACGCATGCCCGGCCGCTCACCGGGCAGACGTGGGCCCTGATCTTTTCAAAATCATCGACCCGCACGCGCGTCAGCTTCGAAGTCGGCATCCGGGAATTGGGGGGAACCGTGCTGTTCCTCAATGCCAATGACATCCAACTCGGGCGTGGCGAACCGATCAAGGACACCGCCCGCGTGCTGGGCCGGATGCTGCACGGCGCGGTGATCCGCACCTTCGCCCAACAAGATGTCGAGGATTTCGCGGAGCACGCCGGGATTCCGACGGTCAATGCCCTGACCGATGACGAGCACCCGTGCCAGATCCTCACCGACATCTTCACCTTCGAGGAACAGCGCGGGGTCACGATCACCGGCCGGGTGGTGACCTTCGTCGGCGATGCCGCGTGCAATGTCCCCCTGAGCTGGATTTTCGCGGCTGCCCGGCTCGGGTTTGAACTCCGGCTCGCGGCCCCGAAGGCTTACTGGCCGTCACCGGCCATCCTCCGGCGCGCCGGGGCGGGAGAGGCGGCGGACTGGACCCGTCATGCGGCGGATACAGTCACCGAGCGCATGACGATCGGGGCCGGCACTTTGGAACTGATTCAGGATGTCCGGTTGGCGGCACGCCAGGCGGACCTGTTGTACACCGACGTCTGGGTATCGATGGGCAAGGAGGCGGAATCGGCCCAGCGGATCCGGGACCTGACCGGATACCAGATCAACGCGGAATTGGTGGGCCTCGCGAAGCCGGGCGTGCTGGTGATGCATTGCCTGCCGGCCTATCGCGGCAAGGAGATCGATGAGGCCACGCTGGAAGCCCACGCGGACACCATCTTCACCGAGGCCGAAAACCGGCTGCACACCCAGAAGGCGATTCTCGATTGGTTGGTGTCGGAGTCCGCACCGCCGCTGGACGCCACACCGGGTCCGGGTAAGGTGACGGTTGAAATGGTCACTGTCCCAGTTCCGCTCCCGGTCGCCCCGTCCGCATTGGCCCCGGCGCCTGCCCCTGCCCCGGTCCCTGCCCCGGCGATCCCCTCCGCACCGTCCCCCGCGCCCGCTCCAGCGCCGCGCATCAATCTTCGCCGGCCCGACGTCATGGAGGCGGTCGCGGCCCAGGTGGTGGCGCATTACCGCAGTGAATTGGTCGAGCGGATCCGGGCCAATGGGGGTCGCCTCAGCCATGGGGGCCTCACCATCAAATTGGCGAAGGAATTCGGCTTTTGTTACGGGGTGGAACGCGCCATCGACCTGGCGTATGCGGCGCGCCGTTGCTTCCCGGAACCGACCCGGATCTTCCTGCTGGGCGAGATCATCCATAACCCGGAGGTCAACGACCAGATCCGCAACATGGGCATCGTCAGCGTCTCGCCCAAGCCGGCGGATGACGAACTCGCCCGGCTGCATCTGGGGCCGCAGGATGTGGTGATCATCCCGGCCTTCGGCACGGAGGTGGTGACGCGCCGCAAGATCGAGGCGCTGGGATGCAAGACGGTGGACACGACCTGCGGGGACGTGATGAGCGTGTGGAAGCGGGTGCGGGGCTACAGCAAGGATGGCGTGACGAGCATCATCCACGGGAAGGCCAAGCACGAGGAGACCAAGGCGACGACCTCGCAGGCCACGGCCAACGGCACGGGCCATTACCTGGTCGTGTTCGATCTCGGGGAGACCGACTACGTCTGCGATTATATCTGTCGCGGGGGTGACCGGGCCGAATTCCTGGAGCGGTTCAAGGGCGCCTGTTCGCCGGGCTTCGACCCGGACCAGCATTTGGTCGCGGTCGGGGTTGCGAACCAGACGACGATGCTGCGGGGTGAGACGGAGGAAGTGCAGCGTCGGTTCCGCAGTGCGATGGAACGGCGTTATGGGGCCGGGGAGATCGACCGGCATTTCCGGGTCTTTGACACCATCTGCGGCGCCACGCAGGAACGGCAGGATGCACTGGAGAAACTCCTTCGCGAACCGATGGACCTGCTCATCGTGGTGGGCGGTTATAATTCCTCGAACACCTCCCACCTGGCGGAGATGGGTGAGAAGGTGTTGCCGACGTATTTCATCAAGAATGCGGCCATGATGGAGTCCAGTGCCGAGATCCGGCATTGGAACCAGCATACCGCCCATGAAACCGAGACCAAGGACTGGCTCCCGGCCGGGCGGCCCGTGACCATCGGGATCACCGCGGGCGCGTCGTGCCCGAACAACCTGATCGAGGACACGATCAAGCGCCTGTTCAAGCTGCAGGGTCTGGACGCGGCCGACGTGCTGCGTTCGTGAGGCATTCCGGTCGCTCTCGCCCCGGCGAGGAAGGGACGGGGGGGTGGGTTGGACGGCGAAGTCAGAACCTGAACAGGAGGCAGCAGAGATCGCAGAGGTTCTTTTCTCTGCTACGTCCGCTTTCTCCTGTTCAAATCCCGCCGGGTCCTGCGGGGCCAGTTTCGCCACCGGGGACAAACTGAGGACGAGACGCGAGAGCGAGACTCGGACCCTCCTCCTCTCCCTGGCCCTCCTCCTTCGTTCCTCAGGAAGAGAGGGGGATCGAATGTCCGGCCCTCATCCCTCATCCCTCATCCTTCATCCTTCATCCTTCGTCCCTACCCCCCGTCCCTGGTTAATTGCGTTAGCCGGACCGGCTGAAGCCGGGACTCCGAACCTCACTTGGAATTCAGGGCGGCGGCGGCGATATGACCCAAGGCCACCGCGACCAGGCAGATGGTCAGGGAACCGATGGCATTGCCCGCCGCCCGCAGCCAGTCGCCTTCACGCGCCAGGTTCAGGGTTTGCAGGCTGAATGAGGAAAAAGTCGTGAAGCCCCCGAGCACCCCGGTCATGAAAAACTGCCGGCCGGTCGGACCCACCCAATGACGGCCTTCGGGTCCGGTCAGGGTCGCGAAGAAACCGATCACGAATGAGCCCAGCACGTTGATCACGAAAGTCCCCCACGGGAAGGTCTCGCCGAAACGGTGCGCGATGGCCCCCGAGAGGGCGAAACGCGCGAGGCTGCCAAGGCCGCCGCCGACAAAGATCCAAAAAGGGGTCATGGTGGGGTCCTCAGCGCACGGCCTGTTTCCAGATCGGGACGACGCGTTTCAATTCGTCGATCAACCACTGGCAGGCGGCCAGCGCTTCCGCACGGTGCGGTGCCAGGAGCTCGATCCACAGCGAAGCCTCGCCCACCGCCACCGGGCCCAACCGATGCACCAAGCGCACCGAGGCCACCGGCCAGCGCTGCTCCAGCTCATCAAATAGCCGCGCAAATTGGTGCTCCGCCATCGGCACGAACGCCGTGTAATCGAGGGCCTCGATCCCGCTGTCTGATTCCCGGTCGCGCACCAGTCCCGAAAAGGTCACCACCGCGCCGCACTGCGGATGCGCCGCGCGCGACGCCACCAGGGCTGGTTCGTCGATCGGCTCCCGGGTGATGAGCAATTCGCGGTGCATGGACCCATCAACCCCCTTGCACCGGTGGGAACAGGGAGACCTCGTCGTGGTCGCACAGGACATGGGACTGACCCTGATACTCGACGCCGACCGCGGTGAGTGTGGAATTGCGAAGGGGCGCCAGACGCGGATGCAGCCGGTGCACCTCGTCGAGCAGGCGACCCAGTGTGGCGCCGTCCGGCAACACAACTTCCAGCTCGGCGCATCCGGCCAATTCCCGGAAATAAGACCATAACTGGACTTTGACGGTCATGAGAGGACGGGCGCGGGTTTGGCTTTGGGGCGTTGACGGCCGGTGCGGGATTCCAGTTCGGGGTGCAGCACGCCGATGAACGGAAGGTTGCGCCAATGTTCCTCGAAATCGAGCCCGTAACCCACCACGAACCAATCCGGAATCCGGAACCCGACGTAATCGGCCTGGACCGGGGAAATGCGACCGGCGGGTTTGTCGAGGAGCACGCAGATCCGGACCCGGCGGGCACCCAGGGCCCCGAGACGGCGCCGGACCGCCTCCAGGGTGCGTCCGGTGTCGAGGATGTCGTCCACCACCAGCACCTCCCGCCCGCGCACGTCCAGGCGCAGATCCTTGGTGTGGACCAACCGTCCGGAGCTCAACCCACCCCGATAACTTGAGACCCCGATGAAATCCAACTTCATCGGACCGGTCCACTGCCGCACGAGGTCGGCGACGAACAACACGGAACCGTTGAGCAGGGCCACGATCACGACCTCGGTTCCGGCATAATCGGCGGCCATTTCCCGGCCCAATTCCGCAATCCGACGGGCCAGGACCCGTTGCGACACGGCACTGCCCGCCAGAGTGTGGCGGTGCACGGAGGGAACCCGTCGGTCGAGACGGTGCAATTCCGGCACGGGCCGTTTGGACTTCACTGTGCCACGCACTGGCACTCCTTCTTGGGTCTCATCGGATTCGCGGTTCAGGATTCAGATGTGGCTGGAGTCCGTTGGATCTTTGGTCACGTACCCACTGTCCTGGCGCCGGAGATTGACCTCGTTCTTCTTCACATAGGCGGCAAAAACGTCATCGGCCGACATCCCAAGCACCTGGGCGAGACTGATGAGAAAATGGAACAGGTCGACCACCTCGACCCGGGCGTTTTGATCGTCGAACTTCTGGTACTTGGCCCACCATTTCCACGGGACCGAGTCGGTCAATTCCGCCATTTCCTGGCCCATGGCGCGGCAATAGTTGAGGACCCACTTGGTCTTTTCCGCCTCGTCCATGGCCGAGGTGTCCACCCCGATCCGCAGGTTGAGCGATTGCTGCATGCGGAACAGTTCCCGCAGTTGGTCCGGTTGATCCATGCGCCCAGCATGTCAACCGGTCCGACGGCTCGCAAATGCCAAGTGCGGTACAAAACAAAAGCGGGCGCATCTGCGCATCATGGGAAGGCGGGTAGGAAAACCCGCCCTCCCGGAGCTGTCGCGACCGCCCTGGGAAGGCGGGTTTTCCTACCCGCCGTGCTTCTCCGATGCCCCGCCTTCCCACGAGGCCCGGATGCGCCCAAAAAAAGCGGCCGGGGTTCACGCCCCGGCCGCCTGGTTTCAAGACACCGATTCAGCCGCACCGGATCACATGTCGTACGGATTGCTGAGAAGGACACCCGGCCGATGGGTGTATCGGTAGAACTTCGCACCGGCTTCCGCACGGACGGCGTAAGGCGCGGCCGCGGCATCCACGGTCGTATAGGTCCCCGTCAGGGTGTCGGACGACTCCAGCACCGCACCGCTGAGCTGCCAGTTGATGCTCACGCCGGGAGCCGGCGCCGTGTCGAAGTTGAGCCGCACCACCAAGGCCCCGGCATCCACCAAGGCGTCATTATTGTGGATCGAGGCGACCTGGGCATCGTTCAACTGCGTGTTGTAGAGCCGGACATCATCCAGCAGGCCGTTGTAGGCGCGCCAGTGGGAATCATGGGAACGTCCCAGCTCGATCTGTTGGGCCGGCCACGTCCAACCGCCCGTGTTCACCTGGGAATTGGAGAGGGCTCCGTCGATATAGATCAGGATCGTCCCGGTGTCCGCCGTCTGGTCGAACACGACGGCCACGTGGTGCCACTTGTCATCGTTGACCTTGGCCGCCGATGAGAATTGGTTCACCGAGGACGGATTGGTTTGGACCAGGATGGTGCCATCATCGTTTTGGACCACGAGGAGGCCCCGGTCGAAGAGGACCGCGCCATCAGCGCCGGCATCCGTGACCGTTCCGGCCGAACGCATCCAGAAGGAGATCGTGCCCGCGGGCACGTCAAAATCCGCGGACGACGCGGGCAGGACGATCTGGTCCGGATGGGCCGCGGCGAACTGCATGACCCCGGTGCGGGTGACCGCATCACCGTCGCGGTTGGAAGCGACCCAAGCCGCCCCGAGATCCAAGCCATCATGGGCGGTGCCGCCGGGCTTGGAGTCCAGGACAAACGGTTGGCGTGCGATGGCCAGCCGGTCCACCGTCAGCGCCGCCACTTTGCTGGTGGCGGAACCATAAACATTGGTCACCAAGACATCGTAGTGACCGCCGTCAGCCGCGCTGACCGTCGGGATGCCGTAGGTCAGGCTGGTGGCGCCGGGAATGGCGACGCCGTCCTTGCGCCATTGGATGGTCAGGGGCGGAACCCCAATGGCGATGGCCCGCAAGGTGACGTTGTCGCCCGGCCCGGCCAGCACCGGTTGGGGCGACATCGTGACCACGGGTTGGTCGGTGATGATGAAACCCGCGATGGTGCTCGCGTTGTTGAATCCCGGGGTGTCGCCATTCGGCCCGACGTGCTGGGCCCGATTGCCCACGATCTGGAGATGATCCGTGCTCACCGGACCGCTGGAGGTGCTCAATCCGCCACCGACGCCCCGGGGCCAGGCGGTGTCCCCGTTGACGCCGGGGACGGGGATGTTGGGGTACGCCACCGACTGGGTCGCGGTCAGCGTGGCATCGATGATGAAGGCATTGGTCAGGTTTTGGATGCTGTCGCCCGACCCGACGAGTTGGACCACGAAAGGATGGGTGCCAAAGAGGCTCTTCAGGCCGACCAGGTCGATGTTATAACCCGGTTGGTCATTGTCCCCGCCACTGGAGCCGGGCCCGAAATTGACGCCGTCCCGCAGGAAACCCCAATACACTTCCTCCTCCCCCGGACGGTGGCCATTTCCCCCGAAGGTATAATGGGGCGGGCTCCGGTCATAACCGCCGAAGCCGCTGGCATTCGCGGTATAAGCCGACCAGGTCACGCTGAGCGAACCGGCGGGCAACGGATGCAGGCCATCGGCGGACGTGGTCGTGTCGATGACCTCGTTGAGGGTGAAAAAAGCCGCATCACAACCATAGCCCGTGTCCATGGGGGTCAGGCTTTCCCAACCGGCCGGATCGATCCCGAATGCCTGGGCGGTGACCGGCGCCCCGGTATAGGAAGCGGCCCCGCAATAGTTGACTTGGAAGTTGAATCCCACGGACGCGGCGTGGCTGACGCCGAGCATCAGGGCCGCGGCCGAGACGGTGCAGGCTGCCTTGAGGGGTTGCTGGTGTGAACGAGGACGAATGGTTTTCATAGTGCTGTGCAATGACTGTACAATGACGGGTCTATCACTCCGGGCGTTTGGAAAAGGGAGGCGATGAAAAAGGATGGAAGGCGATGGAAGGCGGTGGAAAGCGGTCAGGTTGCGATGGCGGTTCAAAGCCGGGCTTTTGCATGGCCATGGATAGGTCGGTCGGCGGCCACCCAGCGATCAACTGGGGCCGATATCTTTCTGTCCTGAAGCCGCCGAACTGTCAAACAATGATTCCGGGTGTTTTGACTCGCAGGTTCTTCTCCCGGAGGCGTTACTGTCGGCATCGATGAAGCCGATCGATTATCAGGCAAGATTGCACGATGCCCGGCAATATTTGTTGAGCCACGACTTCACCCGGGCCCTGCCACTTTATGAAAAACTGACCCGGGCGAACCCCGGGGCGGCCGTCCTGTGGTTTGAATATGGAAACGCCGCGTCGGGATTGCACCGGATGGACCTGGCGGACGAAGCTTGGGGGAAAGCCTTGGAACTCGGGGCGCGCAATGCCGAGTTGGTGGGGATGATCGGCCATCGCTATCAGTCCCTGCGCCAACCGGAACGGGCCCGGTCGTGCTTTGGATTGGCGGCCGCCGCCGACCCACGCGCCATCAACCCGCGCATCAGCCTGGCGGTGTTGCTGGAGCAAACCCACCAGATCGACGCAGCCCGCGCCGCCGTCGAGGAATGCCTGTCCATCGATCCCCGCGACGATCAGGGACGCTATTTTTCAGCGGTGTTGGACCGGCGCGAGGGCAAACTGGCGGAGGCCGAGACCCGGTTGCGCGACCTGATCGCATCGGAACCCCGGCATCCTTATGTCCGCTATGCCTGCCGCTATGAACTGGCCCAGGTGCTGGACCGCACCGACCGCTATGATGAGGCGATGCTCCATCTGGGCGATGCCAAGGCGCTGGTGCGGGGACTGACCGACACCCGACTCCTGATACGGGGATATGACCAGGGGGCCGAGAGTGCCCGCCGGTTCACCGAGTCCCTGCCCAAGGACATTCTCCAGACCTGGGCCGGATTCTTTCCCGAATCCAAACGCCAACCGATACCGCGCCTGGCCTTCCTCGGGGGGCATCCCCGCAGCGGGACGACATTGTTGGAACAGATCCTCGACGCGCATCCCGACGTGGCGGCGCTGGACGAACCCGGGGCTTTCATCGATTTTTTGCAGCCCGCATTCCAGAAATCCAAGGACCATTCCAGCGCGCGCATCAATGGATTGCGGCAGACCTATATCCAGACCCTGCTTCGGGAGTTGGGGACGGGTGCGGAGGGCAGGCTCCTCGTGGACAAGAACCCGTCGCCGACCGCGCGCCTGCCGTTGTGGCTGCGGGTCTTTCCTGAATTGCAGGTCATCATCGCGCTGAGGGATCCGCGGGACGTCCTGCTGAGCTGCTATTTCCAGAACATCCCGCTGAATGCGGTCAATGTGAACTTCCTCAGCTTCGAACGGTTGGCCCGACATTATGCGGATCTCATGGACATCTGGCTGGCGGTGCGGGAATGGCCGGGCTTCCGGTGGATGGAAACCCGCTATGAGGACACCGTGGCGGACATGGAAAAGGAAGGTCGCCGGGTCACCGGATTCCTGAGCCTGACCTGGCATGAAGGGCAGGTGCGTTTCCACGAAAAGAGCCGCCAGAAACAGATGTACTCGCCCACCTATCAGGACGTCACCCGCCCCGTCTATTCCCGGTCGGTGGGGAGGTGGCATGCCTATGAAAAGCATCTGGCTCCGATCCTTCCCGACCTGGAACCGTACTGCCGCAAGTTTGGATACTCCTGACGCATGCCTGGGCCGGACCCATTCCTAAGAGGCTTCACGCAAAGGTCGCCAAGCCCGCAAAGTGGCAGTCAACCGGACCACGAGCGTCTCTTCTTTCACTCAACCACGAGTGCGGGGTCATTCATTCGGGATTTCGCTCCTTTCTTCGCGTTCTTGGCGTTCTTTGCGTGAGACGCCCCGCTTCGTCTGAATCGTTTCGGCTGAAGCCTGAGACCTTGCAGGCAGCGCACGAGTTTCATAGGGTCGGCACATGTTCCCTCGCATCCTGACCGCCGGCATGGTGATGTTTGCCGGTGTCCTTCACGCCGAAACCGACAGCCTGGGCCGCCATTTCACACCCGCCCCACGCGTCGAATCCAAACGCCCCGCCCCCACCGCCCACGGCAGCATTGAGCGACTTGACCCTGCCTTCGATCACCTGATCGCACCGGGCGCACAGATGGAGAAGTTGGCGGACGGTTTCACCTGGTCGGAGGGTCCGACCTGGCTGGGCCGGGAGCGCGCCCTGGTGTTTTCCGACGTGCCGGAGAACGTCATCTACAAATGGTCGGAAGCGAAAGGTCTCCAGACCTATATCCGGCCCAGTGGCTATACCGGGCAGGCCCTCAAGTTCCGGGAACCGGGCTCCAATGGATTGACCGTCGATCCCTCCGGACGATTGGCCATCTGCCAGCACGGCGACCGGCGGATCTCCTGGTATGCAGGCCATGGCCACTTCACGCCGGCCGCGGAGTTTTTCGGCGGTCGCCGCTTCAATTCCCCCAACGACCTGGTGTTCGATCATCAGGGAAACCTCTACTTCACCGACCCTCCCTATGGCCTGGATGGACTGGACGCCAGCCCGTTGAAGGAAATTGCGTTCAACGGGGTGTATCTCCGCCGGACGGACGGCACGGTCGTCCTGCTCACGAGCGAACTGGCGTTCCCGAACGGCATCGCGTTTTCACCGGATGAGAAGACCCTTTATGTGAACCAATCGGACCCGAAGAAGCCGGTGATCATGGCCTACCCGGTCCGTGCGGATGGCATGCTGGGGGAAGGCCGGGTGTTCTTTGATGCGGCTCCGCTCGCGGCA
>JANYCC010000195.1 GCA_025360495.1 Verrucomicrobiota bacterium
CGACGGTCGTGGTCCGGTTGGTGAACTTGGAAACCTCGCTCCAACCGGACTCCATCCATCTGGAGGTGGACGGCAAGGCGGTGACCTTCGATCTGCTCGATGGGGCTCCCATCTTCGTGCTCACCCATACGCCCGCAGTGCCGCTGGCCACGACCGCAGCCCACACCGCCCAGGTCACTTTCACCGATGAGGATGGTGTCCAGACTTTCGCGTGGTCCTTCGGGGCCGCCGCGGTGACCCAACCAGCGACACTCGTTGGTTCGTCGACATTGGACGGCCTCTTCCAGATCGATACCAGCGCCGTGCTGAATGTGAGCACCAAGACCTTCACCGTGCCGATCACCGGAGCGCAGCGCTTTTTCCGTGTGAACGACGCCTCGGCCCGCACGATCACCCAGGTCGGGAGCACCGGGGCCAGCCTGACCATCGCATTCGAATGAGATCCCCTTGAGTCGCTGACCACTGACCCCTGACCACTGACCCCTGACCACTGCTCCCCGACCCCTGGCCCCGGTTCACTGCCCCGCTTGCCCTTCGACAGACCGATTCCGTAATGTCCACCCATGTCTTTCACCGGACGCCCTGCGCCCGTTCCCTTTGCACGTCTCCTGCCCTGGGTCGCCCTGTTCTGCCTGACCAACGGCGCGACCCTTTGGGCGGCGGATCCGGCGGACATCGCAGTCCAAGCCAAGCGCGGCCAATCCCTTTTCATCGCCCACTGCATCATCTGCCATCAGGTCACGGGTCACGGCACGCCGGGGGTGTACCCGCCGCTCGCCGGATCCGACTACCTCGCCCGGGCGGATGGACGGACGGGTGCCATCCTCGCGGTGGTCCAGGGTCTCGGCGGGAATCTCAAGGTCAATGGCCAGGATTATGCCAACCAGATGCCGGCGGTGGTTTTGGATGACCCGCAAGTGGCGGATGTCCTGACGTTCGTCTTCAATTCGTGGGGAAATCCGGGCGGAAGCTTCGCCGCCTCGGACGTGAAAACAATCCGTGCCCGATCGAATTTCAAGACGTTCGCCCAACTGGTCGAAGCCAATGCGTATCCCCCGCTGCCCTCCGCACCGGCCGGATTTGAGGTGCGTGAACTGGTCCGCCTCACCGATTTCGGCGTGCGTCTCGCCAGCGATGGCCGGGGCGAACGCCTGTACGTGCTCGGTCAGAACGGCAATGTCTGGCGGGTGGACGTGGCCACCAAAAAGGCGACCCTCCTGTTCACGGGTGATTCCTATGTCGACCGGAGTCACGGGGATCCGGGCACCTTGGGATTGTTCCTGGATTCCCATCGGCGGCTCTGGATCACCTGCAATCAGCGGAACGGTTCGACCCGCCCGCTGGTGACCAATGAGGTCACGATCTTCCGGACTGCGGGGGCGGCGCCGGGCGGTGATCCGATCTCGCCCAAGCCTTGGTTCCGCACCGCGTACCCCTACGGCATCGGGCCTTATAACCACGGTGTGTCCCAACCCGCCATCGGCCCGGATGGCAGGCTCTACGTCAGTAGCGGATCACGCACCGATGGCGGGGAGAAAGGCTCGGACGAGCGGTTGGGGAGGATGGGGGAGGTCGACCTCACGTCGTGTCTGTGGCGGTTCGACCCGGAGGCATCGGAACCGGCGATCGAGGTGGTGGCGCGCGGCATCCGCAACGCTTGGAGTTTCGCTTGGGATGGGGCCGGGAACCTCTTCACGGTGAGCAACGGCCCGGATGCGCATGCCTGCGAAGAAATGGACTGGATCCAACCGGAAAAACACGAACACCACGGTTTTCCGTATCAATTCGAGGATTGGCCGGCTTCCAAGAAAGCGTATCCCCATACCCCCGCAGCGCCGGATGGGTTGGCGTTCAGCCTTCCCGTGCGCAACGTGGGACCGGCGGGCAAACCGGCGGACCGTGACGGGAGGACGTTCCAACCCCATTCGTCGCCCGCGGGTTTGGTGTGGCTGGACGACCGGTGGCCGGAAGCGTGGCGGGGCACGTTCCTGATGGGCCGCTTCGGGAATCTCGTCACCACGGGCGACGGGGTTGATGTGGGTTTCGACGTGCTTTCATTGCGTCTCAGGAGATCCGCCGACGGCACGGGTTGGGAATCCGAGACGCGCACGTTTCTGGCCCCCTTGGGACGGCCGATCGACCTGCATGTCGCCGGCGGACGATTATACGTGCTGGAGTACACCCGACCGACCGACTTCAAGACCGGCCGGGGATGGCTTCCAGGCCGGATCCTTGAATTGAGCCCGAGGAGGGGTGGCCAATGATGAATGACGAATGACGAATGACCGATGGCGGATCGGGGACCATCGATCTCATTCAAACGGCTCACGCCTCACGTTTCACGTTCCACGCCTCACGCGCCCCTACTTCTTCTCCTCTTTCTTCTCATCCTTCTTGGGCTCTTCCTTCTTCTCCGGCGGCGGGATGATGACCAGTTCGGCACCCGTGTTGATTTCGCAAAGGGGGAGCAATTCCTGGAGCTTCTTGGCCCCTTCCGGCGTCACCTTGGTCTGCCACAGATAGATGTTCCGCAGATGTTTCAGACCGGCGAGGTGTTGGAGTCCGGCATCGGTGACCGCGGTGCCGTAGAGGTTGAGATACACCAGGTCGGTCAGGCCCTTGATCTTCTCCAGACCCGCATCGGTGATGGGCGTGAGCTCGAGCCCGAGGACTTGGAGATGTTCCAAGGTCTTCAGGGTGGCGAGACCGGCGTCGGTGACTTTGGTGGTTCCCAAGCGGACCTCGATGAGGCTGGTGAGATCGTGCAGCGGTTCGATCGATTTGTCCGTCACCTCGGCACCTTTCAGGCGCAGGTTGACCTCTTTCCACGGTGAATTCTGGGCGATGGGGCGGGGCTCGACGCCGATTTTGGCGAGGGTGGCGATGGCCGCCGTCTCGGCGGGTGCCGGCTTGAAATCCTTGGGCAACTCCGGCAAGGGCGGCACCGGTCGCCGGGGGGCGGCGGGTGCGGCCGGGGTGGCGGGTGCCGCGGAGGTTTCAGCCCCGGACTTGGCGGCCGCCTTCACGATGAAGGCTTCCGGCCAGGCCGCGCCTTGGGAAATCCAATCCTTGAAGACCGTGATCGCCTTCTCGGGAAGCGGGCCGTCCTCCGGGGGCATCGCGTCGTCGTCACCCTTGGGCAGCGTGATGCGGCGTACGAGTTCGCTCTTGGCAACGTCGCCTCCGCCGAGCACCGGATTGCCACTTTTCCCGCCTTTGGCGACGTTGGCCTTGCTGTCCAGGCGCAGTTTTCCCTTTTGTTTCTCCTCCCCATGGCACTTGACGCAGTGCTGGGAAAGCAACGGGGCGACGTCCTTCTCGAAGTCCACCTTGTCGGCGGCCCGGGCGAACCCGGCCCCCAGCGACAGGCCCACAGCGATGGCAATGATCTTATGCATGTCAGTATGACCGCCATTCCGGACGCCACGTCGGGGCGCGGCATTCGGAAACGGTTTCGGAGACATTATGCCGACCGGGTGGACGGGGGCAAAGGGGATGTTGACCGATCGCGCGGAAATCCCCGTCGTCTTTCCGGATCGGCTCAGGGCCCGCCCTGGCGTAACCGGACGAACTGGCCCACCCCGGTCAGGGCATAGGGCACGGTCATCCGGCCACCCGGGGGCGCCGCACCCATCCCGCGCCAGGTCAACAGGTCACTGGAAACCTCGACCATCACGGTCACCCCCTCGGGGACAACGTAGGTGAGGTCCAGTCCGCCGGCTTGGGGCGAGACACTGGAGAAGCCGAATGACGGCGACGGATCGGCCCGTCCGGGAGACCCGCCCGGCAGCGTGCTCGCACGCCAATACGCCGGGTCATTCCGATCGTGCACCGATCCCAGGGCCGGCACCAGCGACCGCCCTCCACCGTTGGCCCCGGACGGCCAGGGACCGGCCACGCCATAGGTGAAGGAGAGCTCGTTGGTGGACCCACTCGCCGCCCGCAACGTCAGGGTCTCGCCCTCGTTCGCGAGGCTGCCGTCATAGCTTCCGAAGATGGCGACCCCGTCCCCGACACCGGTGGCGGCCCGGAATGCCGCCACATTGGTGCTCCGCAACAACAACCCGTACTGCCCCGGTCCGAGCACGGCGCCGGCCGGGAATTCAAACTGGATTCCCGCGGTGAACTTCGACCCGGCGAGCACCACGGTCTGCCCGGAATTACGGTTCCACAACTCGAGGAATTCGAACCCGTCCGGCGGCGGGTTGTACATCACCTCGCTCACTTCCAGGTCGGCGAACGCCCCCACGGCGGTGTCCGGTTCCCCCGCCGTGAATTCCACCGGATCGCTCCAATTGCTCGTGCGACCGGCGTCATCGGTGTAACGCACGCGCGCCCGGTACAGGCGGCCGACACGCAGGTCGGTGGCGGGAAAGGTGAATTCGCGGAGGGCATCGGCCCCCAACTCCGCCGATTCCCAGGTGGGTTGGATCTCGTATGGCAGGGGCTTGTCGGGAGCATAAGCGGGGTGGCCCGGCCGGGTGATTTCCGCGATCCGCCATTTGACCGACGCCAGGTTGCCCGCGCCGGAGTAGGCGCCGGGCGTGAAGCGCAGCGCATTCAGTGGGAACGCCCCCGGACCGGTATGGGTGAGGCCGGGTTTCGCGGGGCGGTTGGGCTCACGCGCCATGGTGTCCAGCGAGAAGGCGGTGTTCGTCGCGCGGTAACCCACGTATTGCTTCATCTTGAGCACCATGCCCGCGAAATCCTTGGTCCCCGCGCCGGATTGATAGAAACGGCCCCAACCCGCCTTGGACGAAAGGGTGAGGCTCCCGTCGATCATCACCGGGTTATAGTCCCATTGCGACCGGTCGGCATCCAGCAGCGAGAACTGGTTGGTCCCGCGCAACAGGCGGACATGCTCGTCGATCAGGCGGTATGCCTCGTCGGTGTTCCACAAGAGGTCCCGGACCTCGCGCACCCGGTTCCGAAACTCCATTGAAATCGCCGGATACCGGGGGGACGCAGTGGCAAACCCGGACAACACGCGGCTCTTGAACGGTTCGTCGCCACCGGTCTGGCCCGACCGGTACATGTTGTCGGCCCAGGTCAGGTCAAGATCCCAGGGCACGACCGTCCATCGGCCGTCCTCCGGATTGCGGTAATAATAGTAATTCTTGGTGTCAGCGATGTCATAATGATGGATCGCCTGCACGACGGCCTGGTAATCATAATAGGCCTTCAGGTTCAGGTTGGTGCGCCACCAGCTTTCCACGGGGGCGGCGCCGTTATAAGTGTTGAGAAAGGCGGAGAGATCGGACGCATTCACCGGGCCGTCGGCGGAAAGGTTGTTGGGATCGCCGAAGCCGCCCTCCATCTTATAGAAATTGCCATCGGGCAGCCCGTGTTCGCTGAGGAAACGTCCGTCGGGTTGTTCACACGCGAGGTAAATGCCCCAGAAATCACCGCTGAACTGGTCGTTGGGCTTGGATTCCGCCGCCTCATCGACGATCCGATACTGGACATAGGCGGTGTTTTCGGCCGGAACACCCGCCAGTTGGAACAACCGGAACCCGACGCTCTCAAACATCCCCTGCTCGCCCCGGTTCAGGAAATCGCCCTGCTGGATGCACGCCCCCAGGTTCAGCTTCGTCCAGGCGGTGTCATACTTCTTCCCCCAATTGTCCCGCGCCTCCAGGTCCCGGCCCCGGTTGAAGTCGAACTTCCACATGTTCTTCCCCATCGCATAGCGCCAGACCCCGCCCCGCGGTCGGAAACGGATATGGTCATAAACCCGGCCGTCATAGACCATGGTGCCGGTCCAGAAATATTGGTCACCGTGCGAACGGTCGCGCCAGGTGGCCGCCTCGACGTCGTCCTTCAGCGCCACCAGATGGTAGACGGGCAGCCGGTTCATCTCGTTGGTCCCGACCGTGAAGGGGGTGCCGGCTGCGCCCGCGGCCCCGGGATGCACCGACCCCGTCCAAGCCGGCACGCCATCATGGACGAAATAGGCGAAATTGCGCCCCGGATCATCCGCATACGGCACCTGCACCTCAGCCCCGGGAACGTCCCGCACCCGGAGCCGGTAACGGACCAGGTGGCGGTGCAACTGGACCGAAGCCGGGATGGCCGCGGTGTAGACCTGATCCCCGGCCACGACATCCGCGCCGGCCCCTTCGTCGTTCATCGGGATCGCCGTCCAATCCGTGGCGTATTGGGGCATGTCGAAACGGATGTACGCACCCGGGGACACCACTTGGTATTCGAGGGTGACCGCCGCCACCCCGTCGGGATCCGTGACCCGGGCGGTGATGAGGACGGTGTCGCCGGAGTGTGGTTGCGCCGGGGTGTGCTCCACCTGACGCACGGCGGGCGGGGCGTTCAGGGCATAAGCCTGATTCCTCCGGCCCGGCGTGGGCCCGTCCTGGCTGGCCGCGAACAGGGCGGTCAGGCGGCAATCGAAGAAACAGTCGGAACTGGCCGCCAGGCTTGAATTGACGACCTGGACGGCGATCACGTTTTCGCCTTCCTGCAGGATGCCGGGCGCGATCGGGGATTCCTGGGATTCGTAGGTGTTGTTTTCGCGAGTGGAGAGGCTGACCCCATTGAAGGGCGTCTCCGCGACACTGAGATTGGCATGCGCGACCAGATAGCCGTTCACCCAGAGTTTGTACCCGTCGTCGTACAACGCCTCGACCCTCAGCGCACCCACCTCCGTGGCTCCGGTCACGGTGATCCGTCGCCTCAGGTAAATCGTCGTGTACGCCCCCGGCATGTCCGCCAACTTGGTGCCCCCGGTGATGGCCGGCCCGAGGATGTCGGGATCGTATCCGACCGGCAGCGGTCCGGCGGCCCAGGATGAATCGTCAAAATCCGGTGCCCGCCACTCGCCCTTGACGGCGGACGGCTCATTGGTGCCCTTGCGGTAACTCCACCCTGCCCCGGGGTCGATCAGCACCACCGGCCCGTGGTTGGATCCGGCCGCAGTCGAGGCCCGCCAATTCCCACCGAGGTCAGGATCCAGACCTGGATGGATCAACTCGATCGAGTTTCCGGGGGCATCCCCCACGGTCGGCCAGGGGAACCCGAGTTGATAACGGACCGTGGCCATCTCGGTGCCGGTGCCGTCCCGGAGCGTGAGGCGTTCCCCCTGGCCGGAGAGGTTGCCGGTCCACGGGCCGTAGGCGCCACTAAAGCCGAATTTCGCGGTCAATGCCGCCGGATCCCCGGCAACGACGACATATCCTTCGGCGGGAATCACCGCCCCGGCCGGGAACCGATAATCAATCCCGTTGGAGAAATACCAACCGGCGAGCGAGACCGCGGCGGGACCGGAATTGTACAGTTCCACGAAGCCCACGTGTTCCTGTTTCACGTCCGGGGCGTAATGGATCTCGTTGATGACCACGGAGGCCACGCACGGCGCGGTGGCGACGGCGCCAGCGAACGCCAGCAGGGTGGACCACCGGAAGGAAGAGGGACGCGACATAGGTTCAAGGTGCGGAATGCAACGTGCGTGAGCAAATCTCCTGCCGGAACCATAGGGGAGCCCGACCGGGAACACGGGAAGATTCCGTGGAGAGGGATGAAATGCGGGGAGGCCTGCCTCAACGGATGAACTTCAGCCTTCCCCCGCCCCCGTCTTGGGCCACCCTTGAAGCCCATGCGCAGTGACATCCAGAGCGTCCATTTCATCGGCATTTGCGGTACGGCCATGGCCAGCGCCGCAGCCGCGATGAAGGAGCGCGGCTACCAGGTTTCCGGCTCGGACCACAACATTTACCCCCCGATGTCGACATTCCTTGAAGAACGGGGCATCGGGGTCTCCAGCGGATACTCGGAACAGAACCTCCGCCACCAACCGGACTTGGTCGTGGTCGGAAATGCCATCTCCCGGGGCAATCCCGAGGCGGAGGCGGTCCTGGAGAGAAAGCTTCGATACTGCTCGCTCCCCGAATTGCTCAAGGAGACTTTCATCCATGGACGCCGTTCGGTGGTCGTCACGGGCACGCACGGCAAGACCACGACCACGTCCCTCCTCGCCTGGGTCTTTGAATGCGCCGGCCTCAACCCCTCGTTCCTCATCGGCGGAATCCCCCGCAACCTGGGCCAGGGCGCCCGGTTCACCTCCAGCGAGTGGTTCATCATCGAGGGGGACGAGTACGACACCGCCTTCTTCGACAAGCGCAGCAAGTTCGTCCATTACCTTCCCGAGGTCGCCATCATCAACAACCTGGAATTCGATCATGCCGACATCTTCCGTTCCTTGGAGGACATCCAGATCGCGTTCCAACGTTTCATCAACCTGATCCCGCGCAACGGGCTGCTCCTGGCCAACGGGGATGAACCGAACGTGCAGCGACTCCTCTCAGTGACGCACTGCCCGATCCGGCGTTTCGGACTGGGAATCGCCAACGACATCCGGGGCATTGGCTTGGGACTCCGACCCGAGGCGTCGGAATTCTTCATCAGTGAGTCGCGGTTTGAAGTGCCGTTGATCGGGGAACTCAATGTCCGCAATGCGCTGGCCGTGGTCGCGTGCGCCCGTCACTGCGGTCTGGGCGATGCCCAGATCCAGGGGGCTTTCGCTTCGTTCCAAGGCGTGGCGCGCCGGATGGAAATCCGGGGTGAAGCCGGTGGGATCTCCGTGGTGGACGACTTCGGTCATCATCCGACCGCGATCCGCGAGACGGTCCGGGCACTCCGGGTCCGCTTCCCTGGTCGCCGGTTGTGGGCCGTGTTCGAACCCCGGACCAACACCACCCGACGCAATGTCTTCCAGGCAGAATTGACCGACGCCCTCGGCCTTGCGGACCTGATCGTGGTGGCAGAAGTGGCCCGACTGGACCAACTGCGGCCCGACGAACGGCTCAATCCGGACAAACTCATGCAGGACCTTCGCAACGCGGGCAAGCCGGCCGCCTATCTGGCGACGGTCGATGCGATTGTCGACCACGTGGGGAGCGGAGCCCGTGCGGGTGATGTCGTGTGTGTGTTCAGCAACGGGGGATTTGGCGGTATCCATGGAAAGTTGCTCGAACGACTGGGGGCCTCCGCCACCGGGATATGACCATTCGGCACCCCGCTGCCGGGAAAGCCGTCCGAAAACCGCCCGGGAATGGGGAATGGAAGAGTGCTGGCGGAGGCTGAAAAAAGGGACAGGCGCCGGTTTGCACCGGCGCCCGGATGGATGGGAGAAAGCAGACTGTCCATCCCAGCCCCTCTTTATTCGACGCGACGCCAACTAACCCCCGGGGTCACCCCGCGACGCGCCCGCCTGTTTCTCCCTTCAGGCTTATGGAAAATGGGTGCCCCGAAAAAGCTTTCAGACCGCTGCCCTTAAACGTTCGCCAAACCACCCGGAATGGCAATCCCCCAATTCCGGGATTTGGAGGATCATCGGAACGGCGCTTCCGTCGATCACGCGTCCGAACTGGCGTTCCAGAAGATGCGGAGGCAGCTGATCCCCTGCGCCTTGGCCGGATGCCAGCTCACTTTCCCGGATGGGCCCGATAGAATCGCTGTGCGGAAATCACCTCGATGCGGTCCCAGAGCGGGTCGAGTCCCAGTCCGCCCTGATACAAGACCTCCCAATTTCTTCTGTTCAATCACCGTATCCCGACCGTGCAATGGAACCTCACGTGGATCCCACCCTCACCGTCCGGCCGATCGGGTTCATCCGCACCGGCAAACAGTTGAAGTTCGACGCGCGCCATCAACCTTCCGAAACCGATCCGGAACGCAATGTCCTCGAACTGCTGCCGGAACCGGATTATCGGGACGCGCTGCGGGATCTCGCCGGTTTCTCGCGGATCTGGCTGGTGTGGTGGTTTCATCTCAACCCCTCCTGGCGCCCCCTGGTTCTCCCGCCCCGCGGCCCGGCCCAACGGCGCGGAGTGTTCGCCACCCGTTCCCCTCACCGCCCCAATCCCCTCGGCCTGACCCCCGTGCAACTCGTCGGCATCGAGGGCCGCCGTCTCCTCCTCGGACCGTGTGACCTCGTGGATGGCACCCCCGTCCTCGACATCAAACCTTATATCCCGGCTTATGATTCCTTTCCCGACGCCACCGCAGGCTGGATCGACGAGGTGGAGGCCGTCCTCAATGCGCCACCGCAATTCTCCGTTCATCTCACGGCGCCGGCGGAGGAGCAGGCGGAATGGCTCCGGACCGGATGGGACATCGATTTCCGTTCGCGATTGATTGAACTCCTGGCCCGGGACCCGTCCCCGCATCGCACCCGACGGATCCGGCGTCGGGGGGACCTGTTCCGGGTGATCGGATGCGGCGCGTGGCGGGCGGTCTTTGTGGCGGACGGACCGCGGGTCGAGGTGCTGGCTTTGGAGCCGGCCTATCCCCTGCGTTTCCTCAACGATCCGAAATTGGAGGACATCCCCGATCGTCAGGCGCAATTGGCGTTCATGAAACGCTGGCCGGAGCAACTCGGCTTGAAGGGGTGACGGCGTCCCTTAGCGCCCTTTGTTGTTCCCTTCTCCCCAGCTGCGACCCCTCGCAGTATCCCTAAGTTCTCCGATGCCTTTCTTGCGCTCTTTTGCATTCTTTTGCGGCAAATTCACAAGACCATACCGCCAACGCCTTCGAGCGGTTATCCTGCGTCCGTGAGCCTTGATCCCGCCCCGCTCCGCCGCCCGCGCCGGCTGCGTCGGACCGCCGCCATCCGAGACCTGGTCCAGGAGGTCCGCCTGCACCCGTCCGACCTCATTGCGCCGCTGTTTGTCCAGGATGGCACCGACGCCCCCACACCGGTCGCTTCCATGCCCGGGGTGATGCGCTTCAATCTCGACGACCTTCAACGTGAGGCCCGCGAATTGACCGCCTTGGGTGTGCGTGGGATCGCGCTGTTCCCGGTGACGCCCCCGGCCCTCAAGGATCCGATGGGCCGCGAGGCATTGAATCCCAATTGCCTGATCCTGCTGGCCGTCCGCGCCGTGAAGGCCGCCGCCCCCGGGCTCGCGATCTTCACCGACCTGGCCCTCGATCCTTATACGACCCATGGCCACGATGGCCTGCTCACGGCCGACGGCACCGATGTCGACAATGACGCCACCGTCGCGGTCCTCGCCGAGATGGGCGTCCTGCATGCGCGGGCGGGGACCGATTTCGTCGCCCCCAGTGACATGATGGACGGTCGGGTTGCCGCGATCCGGCGGGCGCTGGATGCCGCGAACCTGACGTCCACGGGCATCCTGGCTTATAGCGCCAAGTTCGCCTCGGCCTATTATGGTCCGTTCCGGGAGGCGGTGGGAAGTGCGCGGGCGGCGGGGACGCGATCGCTCGACAAACGCACCTATCAATTGAATCCGGCGAATCCGCGCGAGGCCTTGGCGGAGGCCTTGTTGGACGAGGCCGAGGGTGCGGACGTGCTCATGGTCAAGCCGGCGGGACCCTATCTCGACATCCTCGCGCAACTGCGGCAACGGACCCTGCTGCCGCTGGCGGCGTATCAGGTCAGCGGCGAATACGCCCAACTCCACGCCGCCGCCGCGCGCGGTTGGCTTGAATTGGAACCGTGTCGCGATGAGAGCCTGCTGGCGATCAAACGCGCCGGGGCCGATTGGATCCTCACTTACTTCGCCAAGGATGTGGCCCGTGCGCTCCAAGGATCGTGATTGGCCCACCGGATGAGATGCGTTGCCCCCCTTTCCGGCGTTCTGTCCGCCCGTTCCCCGTGGGACAAGGGAGCCGATGCCCCGGTGAACGCGCGGCAAGCCCCCGGTCGGACGGCTGTTCACCCGCGACTGGCGCTGTTGCTAATGGTCCTCGCCGCCTTCGGTGCCGCCGGCTGCCATCCGGCGCGATTCGTCGCGCGCCGTTTCGCCCAGGCACCGAACACCTATCCCCAATGGTTCGCTCCGGATGCGCGGGTGGTGCTCGGTTACCATGACAGCCTGATCACGAATTTCCCCCTCCAGCGCATCACCGTCACCAACCCGCCCGCCCGGCTCGCGATCCGCAGGGTTCCGCCCGCCGCCTACGGGCTGCAAATGACAACGACGAATTGGTCGGTCCGGGGCCGTGAACTCGCCCGATTCGATTTCCATGCGACCGTGCCAGCTCCGCCCTGGCCGGGTCCGCCGCGGGGCACGGTGTTCCTGTTGCACGGCTACGGATTGGATCTTGAAACGATGGTCCCCTGGGCGTTGTGGCTGGGTGAACGCGGATGGGTCTCAATTCTGGTCGATCTCCGCGGGCACGGGCATTCCACCGGACGCCAGATCGGATTCGGACCGTTGGAGGCGTCGGATCTGGATCAACTTTTGATCGGACTCCGTGAGCGGGGGGAAGTCCCGGGCCCGGTGATGGCGCTCGGGGTGTCTTATGGTGCCGCACTGTCGCTCCGCTGGGCCGCCCAGAATCCGGCGGTGACCTCCGTGGTGGCCATCGCGCCTTATGCGGAACTGGCGCCCACGGTGGATCGGTTGCGCTCGGATTATGTGCCGTGGTTGCCGCACTGGATGGTGTCCCGCGGCGTGCGCGAGATCCCCGGGGTGGTGGGATCGCCGGCTGCGGAATTGGACACGATCACGGTGGTGGGACGACGGTCGGTGCCGGCATTGCTGATTGCGGGTGGGGCGGACGTGATTGCACCGGTGGCCGAGGTGGAGCGATTGCGGAAGCGGGCCGGAAACGGGAGCCGGATCGAGGTGATCCTGGATGCGAACCACGAAGCCTTGCCGTTCCGATTCCGGGAACTGAGCGAGGCCGTGGACGCATGGCTGCAGAGGTAGGCTCATTTCGTCGATACCAAGCCCCATCCCTATCTCCACCACCGGTAATCCAGCCACGGGAAGAGGTTGTCCCGCGCCCCGAGGAAGCCCAGCCAGGAGTCGTCGCGCGGGGCGGTGCCGGTGAGTTGCGCATGGATCCGATTGAACGCATCGACATGTCCCACAAAACGGTTCCGTGCATAATCCGTGGCGGTGCCCATGCGGACCAGGAAGGGCCAGTCACTCGCCTGCGCCAGCAGCAGTTCCCGGCCGGCCTGGTTGAGGGCGCGTTCCTCCCATCCGCCCGCCGGGGCTTCCGTCCGCGCCAACTCCACCATCCGTCGCGCCGCAATCCTCAGGTGCGTCTGCATCCACGCGTTCGACGGATCCAGCCACACTTTCAACTGCCCGCCCTCACCCCATGTGGAACGGGCCGGGATGGCGACCGGATTGACCGGATTCCGGGCCAGTTGACCGGCCAACGTCGTCAGGCCGAACCCGGCCCGGCCATCCGCGGTGCCCCGCACGACGGCATCGAGGAATTCCGGGCCTTCAAACCACCAATGCCCGAACAGTTCGGCGTCATACGGAGCCACCACCAACGGGGGGCGATCCATCCGCAGCTCCGTCTCGGCGAACTGTCGCGAGCGTTGGCCGATGAAATGGGCCGCATGTTCCCGGACCGCCGCCATCGCCTCCTCCCGCGCATAGCACTCCTTGTCGCCCGTACCGCCCGTCACCCGGTGCCCTTTGATACCCGTGAATCCCCGGTTCTGTGCCCCATATAAATAAGGGGCCACATAAGACCACTCGGCATCGTGGGCCATGTCCCGGTGGAATTCCCTATATCTCGGGTCGCCCGGGTAGCCGCCCTCCCGGCTCCAGACCTGTCGGGCACTCGCCGGATCCCGTCCGAACGCCGCCAATCCCCGGGGGGTCACGACCGGGCTGAACACCGCGTACGGCGACGGCGGATCGGCCAGGAGGATCCCGTGCGCCTCGAGCACAAACCAACGCAATCCCGCCTCGGACAGGAAGGGGTCCAATTCAGGGACATAGGCGCATTCGGGCAACCAGATGCCCCGGGGAGCGCAGCCGAACGACTCTTGGTGGAACCGGACGGCGGTCTGCAATTGGGCCCGCAAAGCCGCGGGTTCCTCCAACAGGAGCGGCAACAGGGCATGGGTGGCGGCGCAGGTGAGGATTTCCAACCGCCCGCCCTGTGCGAATCCCTTCCAGACCGCCGGCAGATCGCCCCCACATTGCTCCCACAGCGATCGGGCCCCGGCCAGACGGCCGGAATAGAACCGCGCCACCGCCTGCTCGCGCGGCCGCAACAGTTGGCGTTCCTCCTCCCGCGCCGCCAATTCCACCAACCCGTCCAGGTAACGCCCGAAGCGGGTCTTCAACAGTGGATCCCGGAGCATCGCGCCCAGGACCGGGCTCACCGTCAGCGTCAGGGCCCACGGCAGACGGTCCCGTTCCCAACCCGACATCAGGCCGATCAACGGCAGGTAGCACTCCAGGATCGCCTCAAAAAGCCAGCTTTCCTCGTGAAAATGCGCGTGTTCCGGATGCCGGACGAACGGCAGATGCGCATGCAACACCAACGCCAGCGAACCACTCATCGACCGGGCCTCATCCGATCGCCTCCGCCACCGGCGGTCGCAGCCCGGGATCCTGCGGATGCGTTCCCACCTCACCCGACTGCACGGTTTCCCTGAGGAACCGGAGATCCGCACGGCGCCCGTCATCCCCGGCGGCCGAGACGGCGACCACCGGCAGCGGGTAATCACCGTCCGGCAGGATGAAACGGAAGCTGAATGAACCGTCCTCGCGCAAGACCACGGGTCGTCCGGCGATCGTCACCCGGGCGTCACGCTCGGTGCGGCCGTAGACGATGAGTTCGGCGTTCACCTGGAACCAGAAGCCGCGTCCGCCCCCGACCGTCGGCGCCTCCAAGGGCAAGGCCGCGCTTGAAATCCCACCACCCCATTCCGCGTTTTCCAACCCCGGGGCCTCCAAGGGTCCCGGCACGGGCACGCGACCCGGTGCTTCCCCCGGGATTTCCCCCGCCTCACGGATCAGCTCCGAGACGGCCTCGACGATGGACTCGGAAGCCCCCGGCGTGCCGTGTTCCAACAACCGCCATGTCCGCCGATGCAACTCCCAGGTATAGGAAGGCGCAGTCCCTCCGGGCTCCGTCGGTGCCGTCCCCGCCGGCCATGCCTCCGACCCTTGGGATTCGGCTTTCAAAGGCGCCGGGGGCAGATCCAGCCAACCGCCGTCCTCGGAGGGTGCGGTCGGCGAACCGCCACCGACTGCGACCGCCGCGACTGAGGCCCATTGTCGGGACGGCTCTGAAATCGGGAATTCCCCGACCTCGAAAGAGCGGGGTCTGATCTCCTCGGGCGTGACCACCGGGGCGGACATCGCGACCCCGAACCAACGTCCGCCCACCAATTGATAGCCCAATTCGACCACGTAACGGGCACCGGCCTCAATCACCGGGAGGAACGCCTCGCCGCTCGCCGCAGGGAGTGCCCGTTGCGTCACCAGGCGCCCGCCCACCTCCCGACGGTGCAACCTCAGTTGCCACCCGCCCGGGCCCCATTCCGACGCCATCGCCGCCAATTGCCCGGGTGCAAAATCCCAATGGGCCACCACCAGGAAGGGTTCGCGGCCGATCAGCCAGATCGATCCGCTTGCGTAGTTGACCGGCAGAGCCGGGGCCGCGACCGGGGCCGGAACCACGGCTGACGGCCCCGGAGTGACCGGGACCTCGGGGCCCGGCGCCGCGGACTCATCGGCCGGTTTTCCGGGCAAGCCCGCTCCCGGGGAATCAGGGACTGCGGGAACCCACGGGGCAAGCTGCCGGGACCTCAATTCCACCGAGGCCGGCCCGGGATGGGGGGAAAGGGTCGGAAAAGAGGGCGCGATGGCCTTGGGGACCTCGGCGGCAAACAGAATGGCTGGCAACGGAGGGGCTGGGCGGACGGGGGTCAGACGGATGCGCGACCCGGTGGGGGCGGCCGCGACGGACGGACCGGACGGACCGGGTGCAGGGACGACCAGCGACTGCGGAGTGGAAGGGGTTTGCGAGGCTGCCGCAGACTTTGCCGGGGGGCGGAGCGGGCTGGTCGGGGCAGATAATTCGGGGGCTGCGACCGGGGTCCGGACCTTTTTCCGGCGCGTGACCGTTCCGGTCGCCAGGCGGCGGGCGACGGGCTTCACCGGATCATCGGGGCGCGGCCAAAACACGGGACTGACCGAACGCCGGCGCGGGGACTTTGGTGATCCGGATCGAAAGGGCTTCGGCAATCCAAGCGGTCCGCCTGCGGCCGCGGCGGCGCCGGGCATTTCCGAGGTGGAAGGAATCCGCCGGGGCCTGACGCGGGGCGGCCCGGACGGGATCTCGGAAGTCAGCGATGTCAGAGGAAAAGGGCGCCGGGACGGGAGAATCTTCATGGGCCGGGCGGAACAGCGGCCACCGGACCACCGGGCGGCCGCGGGGTAGATAGCGAGGATGGAGGCTGCCGCGCAACCGGAATCACCGGATCGGAGTTCGAAAAACCATTGCCTGCTTCCGGTGTGAAAGGTAGGTACCTGAAACACGAATGACGGCCATTGAAGCACGCTTGCAGGTCGAGAAGGGGTTCCTGTGGATCATCGTCCTGGTGGCCGCGGTGGTCTTCGGCTTCTACATGGCAGTCGACAGTCCGCTGCTGATCCTGGCGGTGGCAGGACTCGTCTGGGTGGCGACACTGCCCTATCACGCCCGCATTTCGGCGGTGATGGCGATCACCACGTACGGTTCGGCTTTCATGCTGCCGATGATCGCCGGGCGGCCGTTCCTTTGGGAAATTGCGGCCCTGCTCGGCTGGTCGGGCCTGTTCATGCTGGTCGCGCTGCGACGCTATGACGTGGAGTTTTCCGCCAACATGCGCCGGCATGCCTGGATCATCCTGGCCACGCTGGGCTACACCGCGGTGCTCGCCTATCTCATGCGCACCCATGGCTTCGGCATCCGTGCCTTGGGCAACGACCGGATGGGTGGCCGGGTGTACATCCAGCAGGTCGCCTGCGCGACCTTCCCGATCATTTTCTGCGCGATCCGCTTCCCCGAACAGTCCCTGCTGCGGCTTTATCTCGCCCACCTTATCCTGAGTTTCACGTTCATGATCTCCGACCTCGCCCTCGCCGGCGGTTCGGAGTTGTGGTGGGTGTTCTATTTCCTCGATCTCACCACGGATGCGATTTCCTTCGAGATGGGCTCCACCACCGGTTTCCGCCGCTTCCAATCGTTCACGATGGTGTCCGTCGCCCTGTTCCAACTGCTGCTGATCCTGCAGCCGATGCGGAATTTCTTCAACCAGCGCGCCCTGCTCATGGTCGGATTCCTGGTCGCGATCCTCGCCCTCGGACTGCCCGGCGGCCACCGCGGGGTGCTCGTCATGTTCATCGGCATCGGGTTCCTGTGCGGATGGGCCCAGCGCATTTTCACGGTCCCCCGCGTGATGATGATCGTCGTCGCCTTCGCCCTGCTCCTGCCCACCGCCTATCTCTTCGGCCGCTACCTCCCCCTGGCCGCCCAACGCACCCTTGCCGTGCTTCCCGGCATCGATCTGGATCCCATCGCGGCCGAGGATGCCCGCGCCACCCTGGATGGGCGGATCACGATGCGGAGCGTCGGGATGGACCTCATTCCGAGCTACCTGTGGAGTGGGCGCGGCTTCGGCCCCTCGTCCGAGGCGGTTCCTTACTATGGCTGGGATCCGTACGGTATGATCACCGAGGATGTGAACAACGGCCGCTTTTACAACGGTCCGATCGGCCTGATGGTCAACACCGGGATCCCCGGAACCGTGTGCCTGCTCGGTTTCCTGTTCTTCGTCAGCCTGCTCGCCGTGCGGGTCCTCCGCCATATCCGCCGGAATGGCGCCGAAGACCGCTTCAGCCGCCTCGCCTGCGTGGTCTCGGCGCTCTGGCTCACCAACACCTTTGTCTTCCTGTTCGTCCATGGTGACGCCGAGTTCGCGATGAACACCTTCGGCCTGCTCGCGGGCCTGGTCATCGCCTGCGACTGGAGCTTCCGTCGGCGACCCGTCGCGGTCCTCCAACCCGCCCGGACTCAGGAAGTCTTCGCCCCGGCGCTCTCCCCCATGGCGGGCCTTCCCGGCCGGGCGTGATGGACACCGCGCCGACCCGACTCTTCGGACTCGATCTGCTGCGGGCGCTGGCGATCGTCATGGTGATGGCGGCGCATTCCCGCCCCAATGCCCTGTACGGAACCCGTCTGGGCGCCCATCTCGACGGTCTTGGGAGCCAGGGCGTCGAGATCTTCTTCGCCCTTTCAGGCTTCCTCATTGGCGGCATCCTCCTGCGCGAACTGGCCGGAACCAAACCCGCCGGCATGCCGCAGATTGTGCATTTCTGGAAACGGCGCTGGTTCCGCACCCTGCCCAACTATTATCTGTTTCTCGTCGGCCACGTCGCCCTCGCCCTCGTCCGACATGATCCCAGCCTGACCGCCGCCTCCTTGTGGCCGCATTTTTTCTTCGTCCAGAACCTGCTCACCGCCCCTCCGGGATTTTTCTTCGGTTCCTGGACCCTGGCGATCGAGGAGTGGTCCTATCTGTTGCTGCCGCCGTTGCTATGGATCGGACGCCGGTTCGGTCTGCCGGGTCCGCGGGCCGCGCTCACCGGGATCGTGGCGCTGTTCGCCGGCGCCGTGCTGTTCCGAATGGCGACCCAAGCCGGACGGGAGTGGACGCTCGATGTCCAAAAGGTGGTGTTGCGACGCCTCGACGCCCTGCTTTTCGGGGTGGCGGCGGCGTGGTTGGCCCAATACCGGCCCGGATTTTGGGGACGTTTGCGTTGGCTCGCCCTGCCCGGTGCGGCCGGACTCGCGCTGCTGACCGCACTGGCGGTGGAGTGGGGGGACTTCGCCCAGGCGCCGGGATGGATCCGGGTCTTATATCCCGATCTGTTGGGCCTGTCTTGCGCGGGACTCCTTCCCTGGGCTTCGCAACTGAGTTCCCGGGATCATCCGCCCGCCCGCGCCGTGCGCTTTGTAAGCCGCGTGTCCTACTCGCTTTATCTCAGCCATGTCCCCCTGCGAATGGGGCTTTATCAGGTCTGTTACGTTTTCTTCCACCTGCCCGTCAATTGGGCGGGCGAGATCGTGTTCCAAGCGGTGTGCTGGACCTGTTACATGGCCTTCGGCGCGGCAGTCTACAGAGGGTATGAGAAACCCCTCATGGACCTGCGGGACCGCCCGTCGTGGAACCGGCCGAAGGCCATTCCGGGATCCTAAACCGCATCCAGTCAGGGAGAGGCTCACGCGAAGCCACGAAGCCGAAGAAAGATGGGGCCTTCGGCTCGATCCGCTGTCGTCCCGTTGACTCACCAGAAGGCAAATGGTCCGGGTGGGATCGTTTTCCAAATCGCCTCGCGGCTCTGCGGCTTCGCCAGGGTCCCTCCTTCGATTCCAACTGCTTCGATACGACTAAGCCGTAACGATCCAGTACAAACCCGGGCATTTCACGCAAAGAACGCCAAGTACGCCAAGACCAGGAGCGTCCCACCGCCAAAAACAACTCACCAAGCAGTGAGTGGTGATCCGCCCTGTGAATGAGGACTTCCACCTCATTCTTTGCGGTCTTGGCGATCTTTGCGTGACATTCCTCCTGCATGGATACGGCTAAGGCCGGCCCACCACAAATTCCACCAGGCGTTGCCGATGCGGTTGATCGAGCACGCCGTACAACAACGTTCCAAACTCAGGGCGGCCAGGGTGCGTCGTCCTTGAGCGGAGCGGTGGTGCGGACCTGGATCCACGGCACATCGATGGGACCCTTGGGATTGGCGACGATCTTCTTGGACTTGGTGTCGGGATCCACCCATTTGCGGATCTCGGCATGCCCGTCGGCAAAGGACAACCCGCACGCCCCGTTGTGATAATTCGCCGGCATGTTCCCCCACAACAGGTGCCGGTTCACAAACACCAGGAAATAGCCGTCGTCGATGCCATCCGGATGCTCGTCCAGGAACACGAAAGTCTGCGACGGGCCGGGCCGGTTCATCTCGGAATACTTCCGGTAGGTGATGTGGGTGGCCTTGATCTCGGCGGTGTACCAACTGTCCCCGTTCACGTTCCCGTTCATCGCAATGCTGCGCACCCGCGGGAACACCTTTCCCCCGATCCGGACCGTGCTCACATCGGCCGGACACTTATAGATCGCAAGGGACTTGTTGTAATTCCAGAGCATGCCCTTGGGAGCCATGAGCAGCGTCGCGTTCGTGGCGTCCTGGGCGGTCGGCAGCCATCCCTGAACCCAGCCGATCTGGGCTCCCGTGCCGTTGGGGACCAACTTCTCCGCGTTGTCGTCGGCATATAAGTACCAGGCCAGGTTCAACTGCCGGAGATTGTTGATGCAGGCGATGCCCTGGGCCTTGGTCTTGGATTTCGCCAAGGCCGGAAGGAGCATGCCCGCGAGAATGGCGATGATCGCGATGACGACCAGCAGTTCAATCAGCGTGAAACCGCCCCGGGAGAGACAGGTCCACCGGGGACGGCGGAGACGGCGGTTGGGCGCACGCGGGTCCATAAGAATCCAATCCAAGAGAATCGGATCGCCGACCCGCGGTCAACTGCGAGTTCGCATCGGACGGGTTCGCATCGGACGGTCGCGGGGGCATCTTGGAACTGTCCCCCGGGGATGCCAGGAGGGCGGCTCGGGGGGAACCCCGCCCCACCCCCGACCATCCCTCACAGCAACCGCTGCTGCCGCCCCTCGGCATCGAGTTCGGCCGCCAACCGGCCCGCCCGCTTGCGCCGGTGCTCGATGATGTGCTTGGTCATCGAGGGATCGAATTTCACCGGGTAATCCCCATTATAACACGCCATGCAGAAGGATTCCCGCGGCAACCCGGTGGACTTCACCATGCCGTCCTCGCTGAGGTAACCCAGGGTGTCGGCACTCAGGTAACGGCGGATCTCATCGTGCGCATAATTCGCCGCCATCAGCTTCGATCGTTCCGGGAAATCAATGCCGTACACGCACGGGTTGCGGTGCGGTGGACACGAGATCACCACGTGCACCTCCTTGGCCCCGGCCTCCTTCAGGCTCGTGACCCGCGCCCGACTCGTGGTCCCGCGCACGATCGAATCATCCACGATCACCACCCGCTTCCCCCGGACCAACTCGGCGATCAGGTTCAATTTCACCCGCACGGCGAAGTCGCGGATGAACTGCGAGGGCTGGAGAAAGCTGCGCCCGACGTAATGGTTGCGGACGAAGGCCATCTCAAAGGGAATGCCGCTCTCCAGGGAATAACCCAGCGCCGCGCAGTTCCCGCTGTCCGGCACCGGCACCACGATGTCGGCCTCAATGGGATGTTCCCGCGCCAGTTGGCGACCCATCTCAACCCGGACCTTGTACACGTTCCGGTTGGCAATCGTGCTGTCAGGCCGTGCAAAGTAGACGTACTCGAAGATGCAAAACGCCCGCCGTTGCTGCTCGGGAAACGCCTGCAGGCTTCGCAAACCCTTGTCGTCGATGAACACGATCTCACCCGGCTCCACGTCCCGCACGAACTCCGCGTGAATCAGGTCAAAGGCGCAGGTCTCGCTTGCCAGCACCCAGGCCCCGTTGGCCATCCGCCCGATGCTCAAGGGCCGGAAACCATGGGGATCCCGCACCCCGATCAGCTCGTTCTCGGTCAGCATCACCAGGGAATAGGCCCCCTCGATGCGCCGGACGGTCTCCACCAGCGCGCTTTCGTGCCCGCCACGGACCGGTTGTGCCAGCAGGTGCAGGATGATCTCGCTGTCCACCGTGGTCTGGAAAATGGAACCGCGCGCCTCCAGTTCCTCGCGCAATTCCGCCGCATTGGTCAGGTTACCGTTGTGCCCGATCGCGATCTGCCCCTTGAAACAATCCACCATCAACGGCTGCGAATTGATGATGTTCGACGAACCCTGGGTGGAATACCGGGTGTGGCCGATGCCCCGCGAGCCGATCAGGCTGTGCAGGACGTCCCCCCCGAAGATCTGGGGCACCAACCCCATCCCACGGTGAAGGTAGAACTCGTTCCCATCCGTCGTGGCAATCCCCGCGCTCTCCTGACCGCGGTGTTGCAAGGCGTAGAGACCATAGTAGGTCAACTCCGCCGCGTTGGGGTGTCCGTAGATGCCAAATACGCCGCAGTAATGCTTCGGATAGTGTTGCACGCGCCGGGTTCATTCAGGCGGCACCCCCCGGAAAACGGAAGCGGAATCTTGGAAGTCCTTTGGACGGGGCGCATCCGGGCATCGTGGGAAGCCGGGCCATCGGAGAAGCGGGGCGGGTAGGAAAACCCGCCCTCCCAGGGCGGTCGCGACAGCTCCGGGGGGCGGGTTTTCCTAC
>JANYCC010000203.1 GCA_025360495.1 Verrucomicrobiota bacterium
ACCAGCAGTGTGCGGTCGTCCCAATCGTCGTTCGGCGGTTGTGAAAACGTAAGGTTCAGTGCGATCCCGCCCGTCGCACCGTCATGGCCATCCACGCAGATCACATAGGTCTGGCCGCCCGTGACCGGAAACCGTACCCGGCTCTGTTGGGAATCGCCGGCATCATCATTCTCGGCGACGGCGACCAAGGCGTCCAACGCCCCGCCCGTATAGGTGGAGAGCAAGGTGTCGAAATCACTCCCCTGCGTGTCGAGCGTCACCCGGCCGTCGGCGGGTGCGGTCCAGGTCCACCACAGGGACGCGCCGCCGGGATTGGCCGCATGCGGTGGCTCGCCCGATTGTCTCGTGGCACCGGCATTGGAGGTGATCGTGGACGCACGGGCGCCGACAAGGGCCGAACGGGCGGCGAAAGCGTCATTGGGAGCCGTGGATTCGTCGCCGGCCAGATGGCAGACAAAGGCGTCGTTGATACCGCCGCCAAAGACCGGTTGCGCGGCCGTGCCGGTGGTCGGGAAATAAGACCCGAAAAACGGCCGGTCCGCCTGCCCGGTGACCCACACCCCACCGTGCCCATCCGGGGCGAGACCGAACCCGAGGTCGTCGCCGCGCCCACCCAGCAGGCTGAGCCTCATCAACTGACCACCCGTTGCGCTCAACTCGGCCACGAGGACGTCATTGTTCCCGTGACCCTTGGCGCGCGTGCCGGGCCACGCGTCGGCGCCAGTTGAAGCAGCCACCCACACATTGCCCACCCCGTCCAGCGCCACGCCGCCAGCCTCGGTGACCAGGCCGGCACCGGTGACGAATTCTCCGTCGACGGTGAAGCCACCGGCATATTGATAATCGCTGGCACTTTCATACCCGGCCGTTCCGAGATAGGTGCAGAAGGCCAGGGCCGCGCCGGAGGGTGTCAGTTTGGCGACGAACAAATCGCGCGAACCGCCGTACTCCGGTTGCCAGGCGCCGGGTGTCACCGGCAGTTGGGCCGACTCGGTGTAACCCATCACCACCGCGGCCCCGGCGGCATCGACCCCGATCCGCGCCGCCGTGTCATAGTCTTCGCCTGCGATGAACGTGAGATAATCCACGGCGCCCCCGTCCGCCCGCAACCGCGCCACATAGGCATCAAAGGACCGTTTGTCGGAGCCGATCCGGGTCGGTTGGGTGGGAATGGAAAAGCCGGTCGAGTCGGTGCGGCCGCAGACATAAACACGCCGTTGCGAATCCAGCGCCAGCGCCGCGCCCGACTCGAAGAAAGTCCCACCGAGATAGGTGGCGAACACCCATTGGCTGCCGTCGGGATTGAGCTTCGCGACGAAGGCATCATAGCCGCCGCCGGACACCGTCTGTGCGGCGCCCGGCGTCGATGGAAAATTCGTCGAGGTGGTCCAGCCCACGACATAGGCATTGCCGTCGCCATCCACCGCTATGCCGCGCCCCAATTCCAAGTCGGATCCGCCCAGGTAGGTCGCATAGGCGGCCGAGTGGCCATCCGGGTTGAGCTTCAGGACGAAGGCGTCGGTGGAACCGCCAAACGTCGTCTGGGCGGAACTGTTCCCCGGCAGTGATCCGCCGGTCTCACCCGTGATATAAACGCTCCCCGCCGCATCGACCGCCAAGGCGCGCCCTCCGATACCGCCGATGAATGTCGAGTAATGGATTTGCCGT
The DNA here is from genome assembly GCA_025360495.1 of Verrucomicrobiota bacterium. Taxonomy (GTDB): domain Bacteria; phylum Verrucomicrobiota; class Verrucomicrobiia; order Limisphaerales; family UBA9464; genus UBA6176. Next base: position 1,669 of record JANYCC010000203.1, read on the forward strand.
CCGTCCGGCGACAGCTTGGTGAGGAAGGTCCCGTACCCGGATTCGGAGGTGCCGAGGAACGCCGTGTGCGGGAAGGGTTCCGAACCGGTCTGCCCCAGCACATAAACGGCACCATCGGCACCCACTGCGACCGCATGCCCGGTGTCCGTTGTATAATCGTCCCCGCCTCCGCCGAGATAGGTCGAGTAGGCCAGGTCGGCCATGGAAACCGTGGGGGCGGCCGGCAGGCTTGGAAGGAGCCGGGTCAGAAGCAGGGCGATGACGAAGTTTTTCATGATTTCAAGGAGGTCACTCCAACACCCCAAGCTCCCGTGAGGTCGCGAGTTGGCGCACGATCTGCCGGTCGCGCCGCTCCATCGTTGCCTGGGCGTCCCGTTCCGACCAGTCGTGGAAACCGCGTCCGGATTTCATGCCGAGTTCGCCCGCCGCCAGTTTGTCGCGCAGGAGTTTCGAGGGCTCGTGATGGTCCGCAAGATCCGGCAACAGGTAGCGCTGGATCTTTTCCACCAGTTCCAGCCCGACGAGGTCGATGTTCTCCAAGGGCCCGACCGCGGGGAGCCGCAGGGCGAAGGTGAGTTTCACCACCTCGTCCACATCCGCGGCGGATGCGACCCCGGTTTCGACCAGGGCGATGGCTTCGCGCAGCAACGCATGAAAAAGGCGGTTGCCGATGAAACCGGGAACATCGCGATGCACCCGTACGGCCCGCTTTCCGAGCGATTCGATCAGCGCGCACACCCACTCGAACCGCACCGGGTCGGTGTCCTCACCCCGGATGACCTCGACGAGGGGCATGAGGTGTGGCGGATTCCAGAAATGCGTCCCCACCAGCAGGGGCCCGAGCCCACTGGCGCGAGCCATGGCGGTGATGCTGAGCCCGCTGGTGGTGCTGATGAACGTCGCGCCCCGTGCCTTCGCCAGTGGGAAACGACCCAGCAATTCCGACTTCTCGGTGAGGTCTTCGGCAATGGCGTCGAGGATCACATCGCACCGTGTGTCCAGCACCCCGAGGTCGGATTCCCTTTGAATCCTTCCACCGGGGACCCGGGTGCGACCGGCTTCCCGCCCGAGGGACACTTCCAGCACGTCCAGGCGGGGTTGGACGGCCGCGAGCCGGTCCGGATCGCGGGCCCATAACAGGACGTGATGGCCCGCGTGGCGGAAGCAGGCGGCGGCGGTGGCACCCATCTGGCCGATGCCGCAGATGCCGATGATGGATGCGGAGGGAGGGTGGTTCATGACGGTGGCGATGTGGTCCGAGGATGGACCCGGACCGTCCCGAAGGGAAGACGGCGCGGCGCCACCCCGGGGCCCCGGTCCCGGGGACCGGCCGGCCACCGCACCGCAGGTTTGGATTGACCCGCGACCGGGTAGTATTGTAGGGATTACCCCGACAGAGCGCGATGCGTTTGGACTACACAGTTCCATGCGGCCCCGCCTGTCGGCACGGATCGGGTCGGTCCGTTCCCCCCTTGTCAGGGACCCATCGGTTTGATGCAGATGAACATGCCTCCCCCATCCGCGTGCGGATCCGGAGCGGTCTCCGGACGCCGTCCGGACGCCTGCCTCCGTCCGGAGGTCCGGGGCAAGTCGATCTACCGGGGCGGGGCGCCCCTGGCGCTGCGGGGTGTGACGTACGGGACCTTTGGCGGAGGCCCGGGAGGGGATCCGTTTCCGGGAAGGGAGACCGTCGCCCGGGATTTCGGGGCGATGGCCGGCAATGGGATCAACGCCCTGCGGCTGTACACCCCGCCGGCGCGGTGGCTCCTGGACCTGGCGGAAGCGAACGGCCTGAGCGTCCTGATCGGGTTGCCGTGGGGGGAGCATGTGGCCTTCCTCGCCCGGACGGGCTCGCGGCATCCGATTGAGGCGGAGGTGCGCCGCGCCGTGCGCACCTGTGCCGGGCACCCGGCGGTGCTCGCCTATGCGATCGGGAATGAAATCCCCGCGTCGGTGGTGCGCTGGCATGGGCGGGTGGCGGTGGAGCGGTTTCTTCACCGGCTGTTCCGGGCGGTGAAGCAGGAGGATCCGGACGGACTGGTGACCTATGTGAACTACCCATCCACGGAATACCTGCGGATGCCCTTCCTGGATTTCTGCGCCTTCAATGTCTATCTCGAGGATCCCCGGTCGTTTGAGACGTATCTGGCCCGGTTGCAAAACATCGCCGGCGACCGGCCCCTGGTGATGGCCGAGGTCGGGCTCGACAGCCGCCGGCACGGGGTCGCCGCGCAGGCCCGCTTGGTCGGGGAACAGGTCCGGCTCGCGGGCGCGGCGGGTTGTGCGGGTGCGTTTGTCTTTTCGTGGACCGACGAATGGCACCGGGGCGGGGAGGAAATCCTGGACTGGGATTTCGGCCTGACCACCCGCGAGCGCATTCCCAAACCGGCCCTCACGGCCGTTCGCGAGGTCTTCCGGGGCCGGCCTTCGCCCGCCGACCCTCCGCCGCCCCGCATCTCGGTCGTCGTGTGCACCTATGACGGTTCGCGCACCCTCGGTGAAACACTCCGGCATCTCGCCGGCCTCCGGTATCCGGACTTCGAGATCATTGTCGTGGACGATGGCTCGCGCGATGGATGCGCGGACATCGCCCGGCAATCCGGGGCGCGGGTCATCTCGACGCCGAACCGCGGGCTCAGCGCCGCCCGGAACACGGGTTGGCAGTCCGCCACCGGGGCGATCGTCGCCTACCTTGATGACGATGCCTATCCGCATCCGGACTGGCTGCATCACCTCGCGGCGGCATTCGACGGTTCGACGCACGCGGGGATTGGCGGGCCCAACATCGGTCCACGGGGCGACGGTTGGGTCGCGGAATGCGTCGCCAATGCGCCCGGGGGTCCGACGCAGGTCTTGTTGACCGACACCCAGGCCGAGCACATCCCCGGTTGCAACATGGCGTTCCGGCGCGGCGTGCTGGAGGCTTTGGGCGGGTTCGACCCGCAGTTCCGCGTGGCGGGTGATGACGTGGACGTGTGTTGGCGGATCCGGCAGCGCGGTTGGACCATCGGCTTTTCGGCGGCAGCCTTCGTCTGGCATCACCGCCGCAATTCGGTCCGGGGCTATTGGCGGCAACAGGTGGGCTATGGGCGGGCCGAAGCGTTGCTCGAACGGAAATGGCCCGAAAGGTATAATGCCATCGGCCACGTCCGGTGGGGCGGGCAGCTTTATGGCCACGGGGTGCCATCCTCGCGACCCGCCCGGTGCCGCGTTTTCCACGGCGTCTGGGGTGCCGCGCCGTTCCAGTCGCTCGAGGAGACTCCCCCCGGGTTGGTGGCCGTCTTCACGACGATTCCGGAGTGGTACCTGGTGTTGCTGGCGTTGGGCGCGGTTTCGGGGCTCGGGTTCTTCTGGCCGAAGCTTTTCCTGTCGCTCCCCTTGTTGGCGTTGGCGGGGGGGGGCACGGCGTGGCGGGCGCTCAGCGCCTCCGCAGGTGCCAATTTCCAAGGTGTGCACGGCGGCCGTCCGCGGCGGATCGGTCGGCATCTGCTCACCGGTCTCCTGTATTTCATCCAGCCCCTGGCCCGTCTCACCGGGCGGGTCGCGGGCGGTCTGACCCCGTTCCGAAAACGGACGCGTTGGGGCCTGGCACTCCCGTTTCCCTCGGGCGCCACCGTCTGGTCCGAGGCTTGGCGTCCGCCCGGGACGGCGTTGGAGGCGATTGCCGCAGAGTTGCGTCGCGACGGTGCCCCGGTGGTGCTGGGTGGCGGGTACGATCGCTGGGATCTTGAGGTGCGGGGAGGGACGCTGGCGGCCGCCCGGTTGCTGGCGATGACCGAGGAGCACGGGGCGGGACGACAATTGTTCCGTTTCCGATACGCACCGCGATTCTCCGCGATCGGGCCCACCGGAGTGGTCCTTTTCGCCGCGTTGAGTTTCGGTGCGGCGACCGACCAGCAGTGGATCGCCAGCCATATCCTCTCGGGCCTGGCGTTGCTGCTGCTCGGTCGGATGCTTTTGGAAGGGGCCGCCGCGATGGCGGCGTTGCGACGGGCGCTGCCCCGGGCGCTCGGGGTGCCGGCGACGTGCCCCCCCTCAAAGGCCGCAGCCCGCCCACTCCGGGTCCCGTCGCCGGCCATTCCTCTCGAACCATGAACCGGGAACCCCGAGATGCCCGACTCCGATCCGGGCTCCGCCGCCCGCGGTCGGCGTTCACCCTGATCGAGTTGTTGGTCGTCATCACGATCATCGCGATCCTGGCCTCGCTGCTCCTGCCGGCCCTGGCTTCCGCCCGGCACCGCGCCCAGTCGATCCGGTGCGTCAGCAATCTCCGCGAGATGGGCCGGTCGGCGCTGATGTACTGCGATGGCAATGGCGACCAACTGCCCTTCGCCTGGTACGACGATCCGAACCCCCGTGAGAACAGTTTTTATGCCCTGCTGTCCCCCCAACTCCTGGGCGCGGGGTTTGATGGCTATGGTGATTTTCAGTCGCGGGTTTTCCTCTGCCCGTCCCGCCCGGTGGAACCCCTTCCGGCGGGTCATCCGGTCCGGATCAGTTATGGCATGAACGCCTTCAATGCCATCGAGTTTCCCAAGCCCGCGACCCGTCGCCTCGCCGCCGCCCAGGCCGTGAATCCGTCGTCCACGGTCCTGATCGCCGATGTCGCGCCTCGTTATAACCATCCGCCGTTGGAGTCACTGGAGGGCCGGCAGGTGGGCTATAAGCACCAGGGGAAAGCCAATTTTGTGTTCTTTGACGGTCATGCCGCGGCACATCCCGAGCGCGACACCAACCGCCTGACCCTCGATTTTTGAAGGAATCCCCCGTGAACACACCTCCGTTCCGGTTGACATCATGAACCCAACCAACATCAACACTCCGGAATACTGGGACCGGGTGTATCGGCGGGAGTTGGAGTCCGGGTTGCCCGAGGACGGCGGTTCGCGCGATTACGGTCCGGTCCATGACGCCATCCTGACCCTGATCCCGGACCGGTGCCGCGTTCTCGATGTCGCGTGTGGCCCGGGTTTCTTATGCCGCAAGATCCGGTTGCGGCGCCCGTCGGCCCGGGTCACCGGGGTGGACTTCTCAGGCTATCGGATCGCCTGCAATCAGGAACGGGATCGCGCCATGGAGATCGACTACCGCCAGGCCGACATCCAGACCGGGCTCGCGAGCCTGGGCGACGGCTTCGACGTGCTGATGATGTGCGAGATCATCGAACATCTGGATGATCCCGGGTCGGTCGTCGCCGCCGCGGTGGAACGGTTGCGACCGGGCGGCCGGATGATCATCTCCTGCCCCCACGACGCCGAGATTCCCGATCCGGAACATGTCCGGGAATGGGGTCATGACTCGCTGTTCCACCTGTTGGCGCAGTTTGGGGACACGGTTTCCTTCCGTCACTTCCCGCCACCTTATTTCCACCCCTGGATGCTGGCGTGGGTGGACGTGAACCGGGGGGGCGGAGAATGAGTGCGATCCCCTTCAAGGATGTCATCCGCACCGTGCGTTACCTGCGGCCTTACCGGGGCCTGGCGGCGGGGTCGGCGTTGCTCACGGTCCTGTCCTCGCTCGCCGCCCTCCTCACGCCGTGGCCGCTGAAGATCGTGGTGGATCACGTGCTGGAACGGCAGCCGCCTTCCGGTGCCGTCGCCGGGATGATCGGGTCGTTCGCCGGGGACCGGGTCGGGATGCTGGTGGCGGCGGTCGTGGGCGGTTTGGTGGTGGCCCTGTTGCTGAGCAGCCTTCACGTCCTGAGCAACTACGCCAACACGAAGCTCGACCAGTTCATCACCCTGGATTTCCGGAGCGAACTGTTCCTGCAGGCGCAGCGGATGTCCCTTGCATTCCATGACCGCCGGCGCTCGGGGATGATCATTTATATGATCAACAGCCAGGGTGACGCCCCGGCCGGCCTCATCATGACCCTGCCCTTGCTCGCCGAGAGCCTGCTGACGCTCGTGGGCATGTTCTGGATCTCCGTGCACATGGACTGGAGCCTCGCCCTGGCATCCCTGGCGGTGGTCCCGTTCCTCTATTATTCCGTCGGGTATTATGCCACGCGCATCCAGGACCGCCTCCAACAGGTCCGCGCCTTGGAATCCGAGTCCCTCTCCGTCATCCACGAGAGCCTGTCGATGATGCGGGTGATCGTGGCCTTCGGGCGGGAGGAGCATGAATACCGGCGTTTTCGCACGCAGACTTCCAATGCCGTCGCCGCCCGGGTCCGGGTGACCGTGCGCCAGACCCTGTTCGCCCTGGTGGTCAACATGATCACGGCGATGGGTTCTTCCGCGGTCCTCGGCCTGGGCGCCTATCATGTGATGCAGGGGCGGCTGACGGTGGGCCAGATGCTGGTGGTCATCGCCTATATCGCCGCCATTTATAAGCCGTTGGAGATGATCTCCTATACCATCGGCTCCCTCCAGGATCGCTTCATCAACCTGCGGAGCACGTTCGAACTGCTGGATCTGAAGCCCGACATCCAGGACGCCCCGGGCGCACGGGTCATCCGGCGGGCGCTGGGCCATGTTGTGTATGAGGGCATCCAGTTCAGCTATTCGGGGCGTTCCGACACCCTGCGGGACATCTCCTTCGAGGCCCGGGCCGGGCAGGTCATCGGGATCGTGGGCCCGACGGGTGCGGGCAAGAGCACGTTGGTCAGCCTGTTGCCGCGGTTCTATGACCCCGTGGGCGGAAGGATCCTTCTCGACGGGGCGGACACCGTCGGATTGACGCTCCAATCCCTCCGGCAGCAGGTCAGCATTGTGCTCCAGGAACCGCTGCTCTTCTCGGGCACGATCGCGGAGAACATCCGCTACGGGCGCCTGGATGCGGGGAAGGAGGAGATTGTCGCGGCGGCCAAGGCGGCGAACGCCCACGACTTCATCATGGCGCTCCCCGACCAGTATTCGACCGTGCTCGGCGAACGCGGGGCCGCCATCTCCGGCGGCGAACGCCAGCGGCTCTCGGTGGCGCGCGCCTTCCTGAAGAACGCGCCGGTGCTCATCCTCGACGAGCCCACGTCGTCGGTGGATTCCAAGACCGAGGCGGTGATCCTCGATGCCTTGGAGCGGCTGATGGCGGGGCGGACCACCTTCATGATCGCCCACCGGCTTTCGACCCTGCACCACGCAGATCGGATCCTCGTGCTCAATCACGGCCGGTTGGTGGAGCAGGGGAGCCAGTCCGAACTGATCCGGTTGGGCGGCCTCTACCATCAGCTTCACGAAGCGCAATGGGCCCGGTCCCGCCGCGGAACCCGGGGTGTGGGCGCGCTGGAAACTTTGGAGACTTTGGAAACGTTGGAAACCGCGGAAACCCCGGCATGATATGAAGGAGTCCGTTGTCATATTGGGTTTCCTGAGCCATTTCCCGGTCGCCGGGGTCGCCTGGCAAACCCTGCATTATCTCGAAGGGTTCCGTCGCTTGGGCTATGATGTGCATTATGTCGAGGCCCATGGTTGCACGCCCAGCAAGCTGATGCGCAGCCGCACCGACGATGGCCCGGCCCTCGCCGCCGGGCATCTCGCGGGCCTTCTCGGGCGGTTCGGCTTCGGCGATCGCTGGGCCTATCATGCCCTCTATGAAGGTCGCACCTTCGGGAAAACCCCGGCGCAACTGCGCGATCTGTTCCGGTCCGCGTCCCTCATCATCAACCTCCACGGCAGCCATGTGCCCACGGCCGAGCTGACGGCGACCAACCGGCTGGTTTACCTGGAGACCGACCCGGTCGACGTCCAGGTCGACCTCTACCATGGCCGGCGGGAGACGTTCGATTATCTCGCGCCGCATTGCGCCTTCTTCACCTATGGCGAGAACCTGGGCCGGCCGGGTTGCCTGGTGCCGGAGCCCGAACGGTTCCGGTTCCACCCGACGCGGCAGCCGGTGATCCTGGATTTCTGGGAGGACCACGGGGCCGGCCCGGGCGGGGCCCTCACGACGGTCGGCAATTGGCGGCAGCCGTGGCGGTCGACCACTTATAAGGGCGAGGTCTATTCGTGGAGCAAGCACGTGGAGTTCCACAAGGTCATCGGTCTCCCCCGCCGGCTCAGCCAACCGGTGGAGTTGGCACTCAGCAGTTTCGGCCCGGAGGACCAGGAATTGCTGGAATCGCACGGCTGGCGGGTGCGCCGTGCGGACGGGTTCTCCCATGACCTGGATGAGTACCGGAATTATATCGGGGGCTCACGGGGCGAGTTCACCGTGGCCAAGGAGCAGAACGTGCGGTTGCGCAGCGGTTGGTTCAGTGACCGGGCGGCGACCTATCTCGCGGCGGGCCGGCCGGTGATCACCCAGGAGACCGGGTTCAGCGATATCCTGCCCGTGGGGGAAGGCCTGTTCGGTTTCACCACGATGGAGGACATCGTCGGTGCCGTGACCGAGATCAACGGCGACTATGAACGTCATCAGCGCGGGGCCCGGCGCATCGCGCACGAATGCTTCAGCCATGACGTCGTGCTCACCCGGATGCTGCGCGACCTCGGGATCACCTGGCCCGAACTGGCCCGTTCGCAGTCCGCGGCCCGGGCGCGTCTGGAACGGCAAGGGGAACCGGCGCCGGCCATACCCCCGGGACTGGTCGTCACCCCCATCGGGCGTTGGCCGACGCGCCTGCCGGAGGAGACCCTGACGGCGGCGGCGGGAATGCCGGTTCCGTCGCCCCTCGCGGATCCCAGCCCGGCGGACCCGATTTCCGGTCCGACGGCGAGCCTTGTGATGGTCACCCACAACGGCCTGGCTTATACGCGACTTTGTCTTGCCAGCCTGCTGTCGGCCGACTGGACATCGGGGGATGAACTGATCGTGGTGGACAATGGATCGACCGACGGCACGCCTGATTATCTGGAAGCAGTGCGGGCGGCCCATCCGTGGGTGCAGGTGATTCTCAACCCCCACAACGCCGGGTTTGCCGCCGCCAACAACCAGGGCCTCGAACGGGCCGCGGGCGGGGTGCTGATCCTGTTGAACAACGACACGCTGGTGCCGCCCGGTTGGCGGGATGGATTGGTGGGACACCTTGCGGACCCGACTGTCGGATTGGTCGGCCCGGTCACCAACCGCACCTGCAATGAGGCGCAGATCGACGCCCCCTATCACACCCACGGCGGGATGCTCGATTTCGCGGCCGGACGCGCGGGCGAGGAACGGGGCAGGGTCGGCGAGATCCCGATGCTGGCGATGTTTTGCGTGGCGTTCCGGCGTGAGGTGTGGCGCCGGGTGGGGCCGCTCGACGAACAGTTCGAGATCGGGATGTTTGAGGATGACGATTATTCGCGCCGGATCCGTGCCGCGGGATTCCGGGTGGTGTGCGCCGAGGACGTGTTCGTCCATCACTTCGGCCAGGCGTCCCTCGGGGAACTTTGTGCCACGGGCGATTACGACCGGGTCCTGGCGGCCAACCGCGGACGTTTCGAGCTCAAGTGGGGGGGTTCGTGGCGGCCGCACGGTCGGCGGGTGACGCGGGAGTATCAGCAACTGCGCACCCGTGCGCGCGAATTGACGCTGGCGCATGTGCCCGTCGGCGCCCCGGTGGTGGTCATCAGCAAGGGGGACGAGCAATTGGTCGACCTCGACGGCCGGCCGGGCTGGCACTTTCCGCAGGTTGCCGGCGGCAGCTATTCGGGCATTTACCCGGCTGACGGCGCCGGTGCGGTGGCGGAGTTGGAAGCATTGCGGGCGTCCGGGGCGCGGTACTTCCTGGTCCCGCAACCGGCCTCATGGTGGCTCGAATATTATACCGGTTTGCGGGACCACCTGGCGCGTTTCGCGCGACTGGTCGTGCGGGATGCGGCGGTCGGATCGCTTTATGCGCTGGAGACCGGGGGGGTCCATGCCTGACTGCAGTGTCATCATCCCGGTCTTCAACCGCGCGGCCCTCACCGCGCAATGCCTCGCCGCCGTTGCCGGGACGCCGGACACCGAGATCATTGTCGTCGACGATGCCTCCACGGATGGCACCGACACCCTTCTCGCCGCCCCGCCGCCCGGAGTGCGGGTGCTCACCCATGCGGTGAACGGGGGGTTCGCGCGCAGTTGCAATCACGGTGCGGCCGTTGCGAGGGGCGATTTCCTCATCTTCCTCAACAACGACACGTTGCCCGAGCCGGGTTGGCGGGACGCCTTGGTCCATTATGCCGGGGCCCATCCGAATGCGGCTGCGATCGGGGCCAAGCTCCTTTATCCCAATGACACCATCCAGCATGCGGGAGTGGTCGTGTGCCAGGACCGTTATCCCCGGCACATCTATTCCGGGTTCCCGTCCGACCATCCCGCCGTCAACAAGTCGCGCCGGTTCCAGATCGTCACGGGGGCCTGCCTGCTGGTCCGGCGCGCGGTGTTTGAGGAACTCGGGGGGTTCGACGAATCCTACCGCAACGGGTTCGAGGATGTTGACCTGTGCCTCCGTTTGGGGGCGGCGGGGCATGAGGTGCACTATTGTTCCGGCAGCGTGGTGCGGCACCTGGAATCGGTCTCGCCGGGGCGCCACGCACGGGATCGGGACAATGTGGCCCTTTATAGGGAACGATGGTTCGGACGGGTCCGTCCCGACGACCTGGAATATTATGTCGCCGATGGACTCCTCCAGGTCCGTTACGAGGGGAGATACCCTGTCGGGCTCGCGGCG
>JANYCC010000225.1 GCA_025360495.1 Verrucomicrobiota bacterium
CGGAGCTGTCGCGACCGCCCTGGGAGGGCGGGTTTTCCTACCCGCCCCGCTTCTCCCATGGCCGGGCTTCCCACGATGCGGAGATGCGCCCCCCTGCCGGCACGGACTGCTCTTCATCGCCTGATCAACCTTTCAACAATAGCAGTCGGGGTGCCACTTCGATGGGCTGCCGACCCCGGGTGCGCCAACACCCAAACCCCTGGAAATTGGCCCGGACTTCGCAGGGTGAATGATGCATCGAAGGCTGAAGTCCAATGACCGAACCCGGATTGCGAAAGGCGACATTATGAATGCGTCAAAGAAACTCTGGCTCAAGGCCCTTTTCTCCACCCTGGTCGGCATCGCGGCCTTCATCGGTTCCGCAACGGTCTGGGCCGCGCCGCCCGACGGACCGGAACCGCCACCCGCCGGGCCCGCCGTGGATCCCGGCCGACTCTCCGCCAGCGCCGCCGAGGTCGTGCGCCTCCGTGAATCCGGCGTCGGACCGGAATTGGTCCAGGATTTCGTCAAAACGTCCCGCACGCCTTTTGCCCTTTCGGCGGATGACATCGTTTATCTGAAGGACCTGGGACTCGATGAAACGCTCATCGATGCCATGATCCACCGTGACACCGCCCTCCGGGGACAGACGCCCGAAGCCGAAGGCGAACCGCCTCCCCCGGTCCTCTCCGCCGAGCCCGCGCCGGCGCGTTTGACCAACCCGGATTATGTCACCGACGCGCCGCCCGACGTGGTCAATTATTATGAACCCCTGGCCCCCTATGGAACCTGGATCGACCTGGAGGGCATGGGGTGGTGCTGGCAGCCCCGCACCGTGGTGATCAACCATGACTGGCGGCCCTATTGTGACGGTGGCAACTGGGTCTATTCGGATTTGGGCTGGTGTTGGAACTCCAGTTATACCTGGGGTTGGGCGCCCTTTCATTATGGCCGCTGGCATCATCACGATCGCCACGGATGGGTCTGGTTTCCCGACCGGGTCTGGGGGCCGGCCTGGGTTTGTTGGCGCAATTCGGAGGCCCATTGTGGCTGGGCTCCCCTGCCTCCCGGTGCGGTGTTCGTCGCCGGACGCGGCTGGCGTTTCAACGGCGTGAGCGTCGGCGTGGACTTCGATTTCCACCTTGGCCTGGGTCATTTCAACTTCGTCGAAATCGGGCACCTGAACGAACGCAATCCACGGCTTCACCTGATTGAGTCCAACCGTGCGCGGGAGATCTGGGGCCGCACCGTGGTCGTCAACAACCACACGCTCGGACCGAACAACACCCTTATAAACCATGGCGTCGAGGTGGCCCGGGTGTCGGCGGCCAGTGGGCATCCGATCCGGACGGTTCCCATTCAAGAGCGGCCGGTCGTGGCCGGAAGGGTCAACCGGGAACCCATCTCCCGCGATGGGGCTCCTTCCGTCATTTATCGTTCGGAACCCAGGCCCCCGGTGCATCCGGTCCCGGTCCGGGCCCAAAGGGTGGACGCACGGACGACCACCATCGTCCGACCGGTGATTCAAAGGCCATCGATCCTGGTGCCGCCGGCTTCCCGCGAGCGGCCGGCGATCATCACGCCCACCCACCCGACGCGCGTGGCACCCCCGGCGGTCCCGCCGGTGCGTCCGCCCAATCCCCCGGCGCCTGAACTGAGACCGGGCCAGTCCGTCACCATCCCGGCAAGACCGGTGGCCCCCGTGCCGCCACCGCCTGCCCCGCGGCCGTTGCCTCCCACGCTGCAACCCGCCCCGCCGCTGACGATTCCCCCCTCGGTGCAGCCGTCTGCCGCCCCCAGGTTTGTCCCGGCCCCACCCTCCCGGAGATTTGAGTCACCCCGCGGACACGACATGCGAATGGGCATCGGCTCCCCGATGCATATTGCCCCAATCCACCCACCGCCCCCGGCCCCGGCTCCCGCGCCAGCCCCGGGCGGATCCCCCAGTCACGGAAAGCAGGAGCATCACTGAGTTGGGACCATTCAGGAACGTCATCGCGTGGATTGAATCCATGCGGGCCCAGGAGGCTCGAAAGCATGCGGGTGATCCCGGGCCGGTGCCCGCGCGACGGCTGAGCAGGCCTTCGCCCGGTTCGCCGACGTTTTTCCCGACGCCTTTTATATCACCGAACGAGCCCGCGTTTACCTCGATGCCCAAAAGGAACAGGAGAACGCCGGACGCCTGCTGAGTGCCGGCCTCCATAGCATGACCGGCTACTTCCGCGACGACGCCCCGCTCTGTGACCTGGTCCTCGACGAGGCCGGCCGCAGGGAGCTCGACCGGCTGTGGCAGGAATTCGATTTCGCCGCGTCGGTCCCCCAGCGGATGCACACCAGTTTCCTCTGGTTTGAACGGACGGATTCCGCGTACCTGCGCGACCCGGAATTTGACGCCTATCGCCCGGAGGACAAATCCGTGACGAGCCAGGCAAAGATCCGGAGCCTCGCCGAACTCTATCTCGAGAAGGCGCGGCGCAACCACGCCAGCGAGACGGTCCAACTCGCCATCCAGGAGCATTTCGACCTGGTCGCCGCCAACATCGGACGCGTGGAACAACAGCGTCTTGCGGCTGAACCCACCCACCTGACGGCGTTGGAAGAGTTCGCCGCGCGGGCCTATCGCCGGCCCTTGTCGGCCGCCGAACGGGACGGGCTGCGGACTTTCTATCAGGCCTCGCGCGCGGACAACGGCACCCAAACGGTTCGCCGCCCTCTTCATGGGCAACGGCATCAACGGGGATCATTGGTGGGCGAAAGGCGCCGGTGCGGACATGGAACTGGGCCGGACCTTGGAACCGCTCGCTCCGTTCCGCACCAAGCTCAACGTCATCAACGGACTTTTCAACCGGCCCGCGGTCGGCGTGGGCATTCATCCGGGCCAGACGGGCAACATCCTTTCCGGCATGCCCCTCAGGAAGGGCGCGGTGCTCCACGGCGGCATCAGCATGGACCAGTTGCTGGCGAACCACGTCGGCCAGGACGCGATGCAACCCAGCATGGTGCTCGGCTGCGAACAACCGATCACCGGCTATCACGAGACCAACTTCTCGATGGCTTACAGCTCCCACATCTCGTGGCAGACCTGCCTGCTTTATCTTTCCAACATGTGGTCGGGGGAACGCCATGACAACACGAAGCTGCCCGTGCTCACGCTCGGCGGACTGGGTGGTGGGCTCGTCACGGGCCGGGTCATGGATTTCGGGAAGGCCGGTGACGAGAATCGGAAGCTCTGCAGCCTGCACCTCTCGATCATGGACCGGATGGGCGTGAAACTGCCGCGCTTCGGGGACGCCGACACGAGACTGGCCGGCGTCTGAGGCCGGCCCCTCTCAACTCCCGCGTGACTCTCTCCCGGCGAGTAGGGCCTCCAATTCGGCGATGCGGCGTCGCATTGGTGCCACGACCGCTTCCACTTCGGCGTCGGTGTGGCGCGGCGTGATGTATTGGGGACAGTTCCAATCGAAGCTGACCACCCGGATCAGGAACAACCGTTCGATCTTTCCCCGCAATTCCGGCGCCGGGGTCAACTGGTCGGCAAGATCCGGGTGCTCCCGCCCGTCGAGAACCCGGGCATGGCCGAGAATCTTGAGGCGTTCGCGATGGGGATAATCCATCAGGAACAACAGGACACGGTCACTGGCGGCAAGGTTGCCGGTGGTCAGGAGTTGGCGGTTTCCCCGGAAATCCGCAAAACCCAGCAACTGCGGTCCGAGCACCCTGAGGAATCCCGGCGGGCCCCCCCGATGTTGGAGGTAGGGCCAGCCGTCGCCCGTCACCGTCGCCATATAGAAACTGTCGCGACGGGAGATGAAATCCGTCTCCTCCGTCCCCAGCGGATCCTGTTCCTGTTGGGGTGGGATGACCTGCGGACGCCCGTAATAGTGCGCCTGCGCGGCGAGCACCTCGGGGGTGAAATAGGTTTCAAGGAATCGCCCGGCCATAAGGATGCGGTTTCATGCGAGCCGGGCCACGGCGATGAACTTTTCCGTGGCCGGCGAAAGGGGCTCCTTGCGATACGCGATGCCCACCACGAGCGGCGCGGGCGCGGGCCGGAGCGGTCGGACTTTCAACCGGGGGCCGGTCAGGCAATCAAAGCCTTCCTGAACCAGGGCCACACCCCGCCCGGCCTCAACGGAAGCGATGAGGCTGGTGGAACTGTCATGTTCCTCGGCGATCTTGGGCGGGTGCCCGAGCGGTGCGAACAGGTCAGAGAGCCAGGAATGATATTCGGGATAATCGGCCAGCGTATAGGCAATGAGGCGCTCGCCGTCGATCTGCTCCAGTCCCACCCGGCGCGCCCGGGCCAGCGGATGGGCCGGATGGACCGCGACACAGACGGCGTAGCGGTGAAGTTCCTCAAACCGGATCCCGGTCAGGACCCTGGCCGAAAGTTGGATCAACAGCGCGACCTGCAGCTTCCCGTCCCGCAGTCCGCGCAACATTTCCTGCGTGGACAGGTCGTGAAGCTGCACACGCACGCCGGGGTTCGCCTCCTGGAACAACCGCAGGGTGCGCGGGAGCCATTCCACCGTCAGTGAGGGCGCATAGCCGACATGGATTTCGCCGCTCTGCCCGTTCGCCACGGCTTTGACGGTCTGCACCGCTTCCTCCGCCCGTTGCACCACGGCCCGGGCTTCGGTGAGAAAGACCCGCCCGGCCTCCGTGAGCCGCAAGGCCCTCGCGCCATGCACGAAAAGCGCCACGTCCAATTCCTCCTCCAAGTCACGGATCTGCCGGCTCAAGGGCGGCTGCGAAAGATGCAGCCGCGCCGCCGCCCGCGTCACGTTCTGCTCCTCAGCGACGGCGATGAAATATCGCAGGTGACGGAGTTCCATGCGTCCCCAGCCTATTCCCGGGTCCGACTGGCAGGCAACCTTTCAGGCATGCTCACCGGAGCAACAAGGTATTTCCGGGTCGGATCGGTGCACGCCACCCTTGGGACATGAAAACCGAGAGAGCAGAGATGATCGCCGGGGAACCCGCCCAGGATGTCCTCAAGAAATTGGTGCGCATCCATCAGGGTTCGGAGATGCATTGGGTCGGCAACGGCTTCCCGGTGCGCTCCGTGTTCGATTACAACGGCCTGGGCCGGGAACTGAGTCCGTTCCTGCTGCTCGACTATGCCGCGCCGCGCCCGTTTCCGCCCGGTGACGAAAAGCGGGGTGTGGGCGCACATCCGCACAAGGGCTTCGAAACCGTGACCATCGCCTATCAGGGCGAGTTGGAACATCGCGATTCGAGCGGTGGCGGAGGCCGGATTGGCCCGGGTGACGTCCAATGGATGACCGCCGGCAAAGGCATCGTCCATGAGGAATTCCATTCGCGCGACTTCACCCGCACGGGCGGCACGTTGCAGATGGTCCAGCTTTGGCTGAACCTGCGGGCGAAGGACAAAGGCGCGAAAGCCAGTTATCAAACCCTGCTCAAGGCCCAGATCCCCGTCGTGGAACTGCCACAGGGCCCCGGAACCCTGCGCGTCATCGCCGGCGAATTCAACGGGCGCAAAGGCCCGGCGCGCACGTTCACGCCCGTCAATCTTTGGGACGTGGACCTGGCCGCCGGCACGTCGGCCGAATTCCCCCTGCCCAGCGGACACACGTCGACGTTCCTCGTTTTGAAGGGCGAGGTCACGGTCAATGGCGGACGCAACGCCGGTGAAGGCGACCTGGCGATCTTCGATCGTGCCGGCGACGCCATCCACGTGAAGGCCGACACGGATGCCAAGATCCTGGTGCTGGACGGCGAACCTTTTGACGAACCCATCGTCGGTCACGGGCCGTTTGTGATGAACAGTCGTGCGGAAATCCAACAGGCGTTCGAGGACTATCAGCTCGGACGCATGGGCGAACTCGCCGGATGATCCGGGCTAGGAGTCCCGGGCTTTAGCCGGCAAACCCACCGCATCCTCCACCGCCCCGCGTATAAACGACGCCCCTCGCACCCCGAACGACGGACCGGCTGAAGCCCGGGACTCCGAACCAAGCGGGATCGGAGCACCGGGCTATTTCCCAGGCCGCGTCACCCGGTAATTGAAACGGTCGTTCGGGGCCGTGTCGCCGTTCAAGGTCAGGTCGCTCCAATCCCCGGTCTGCAGACAGTTGTCCGCCCATTTGAAATCCAGTTTCGAAGGCGGCCCCGTCAGTCCGAGAGCCTTCCACGGCACCGCCATCTCCAGCTCGTTGCCGACCATCCGGAACCTGACCTTGCCGGCGGGAGACCATGCGAATCCGCCACTTTGGTTGCGCTCCAGCGTCCCGGCCCCGCCATGGCCGACCATATAATCGTAACCGAGCCAACCGGTCCGGGCATCGGCATCGATGTCCAATAGCAGCAGCATCCAATTGGTGCCGCCGGGCGTCGTCATCGGCTCGCGTGTCCGCACATAAAACCACGCCGTCACGGCGTCCCAACTCACCTTTGCCGCGACGATGTCGTTGCGTCCGGTGTCGTTCCCATACACGACGTTTGTCGCCCAGCCGGGATGGCTCCGCCGCACTTCGTCGCCGATGTCATCCCGGAACTCCGGCCGGACCCGGGCCCAATCTGCGAACTTCCCGTCCAGCGTGATCGGCGCGGACTCCAGTGCGGGCGGCGGCCGGGCCCCCTTGAACCGGCGGATTTCACTCACGAGTTGGTAATAATAATCGTCGCCATGCCCCCCGCGCATCGGCTCGATATCGCGGCTGTGTTCCTGGTCGAATTGGTCCACGAACATCACCGGCAACCGGATCCGGTTGAACTCGTCGAACCGTCCGGCAATCCACTCGTTCCAACCGGTCACGAAAACGAAACGGGGATCCTCCTTGATGGCCCGGTCCCATTGTTCGGCCACATTGAATCCGTGGCGGACGGCGTCAGGACGGCTGTCTACGGCCCCTTGGTGGAAACTCCGCCCGCGCGCGCCCGACTCGCTCATGGAGCCCAGCCGCCCACCCACCGCGTTCTGCCCCACGCCGACCGACATCTGTTCCTTCTGGCCGGCCGAGTTGGTGAACACATGCTGGGGATGCACCTCCAGCCAACTCCACATGTCCGGTTTGGTCTGACCCCGGAAATAATCCGGCTGCGGCCGGCGGAACGTGAAGAAGTTCCGGATCTCCGGCTCAACCAACCGGTCGGGATCGGCCAGGATCAGGGGTTTGCCCTCCCATTGGAACCAGAGGTCCCGATATTCACCCTTCGAGTATAAGTCGCGCCATAATTCTCCCGTGACCCGGGCCGGATCCCCAAACGGCGTCAGGAACGCGACCTGGGGCGTGCGGTTCCCCATCCGCCGCACCTCGGACCACACCCGCAGCAGCGCCCGGTAGTCATCGCGATAGGTGATCTGGTTGGTGACGTCGAAGATCACCACGTCCACGCCGGCGTCGGCGAGCATCTGGGCATGCTTCCGCAACACCCCCTCGTCGGCCGTCCGATAGTATCCGAAGATCGATTCGCCCCAATGATGCGGGACATGCAGCGGACCCCAGAGCGGACTCTCCGGATGCTCCAGGGCCGTGGGATCGGTCGCGAGGATCCGGGTGACATCAAACGGTCCACCCCGGGCATGCGCTCCATGCCACAGGAAATAAAACACTCCAACCGTGCGATCCGCCCGTGGCAGCGGGACCTCCGGCCACACCGGCACCGCCCGGCCCAGCGCATCCGTGGCCACCCAGGTGTCCGACCCGACGTCCGTCACTTCCGCCCGCGCACTCCCGTACGCCAGCAGCGCGAACGCGGCCACGATCCCGGCCGTCCCGTTGAGAATCCCCCGCCCTGGCATGGCCCGACATTATGCCTTGAACACCCGAATCGGAAGGTGGGAAATGACATCCCATTCCATTGGGGCGCCTCTGGGCATCGTGGGAAGGCGGGCCATGGGAGAAGCGGGGCGGGTGGGAAAACCCGCCCTCCCAGGGCGGTCGCGACAGCTCCGGGGAGGCCACCTTTACCGAGGGTGAGACCCCCCGACCGCCGCAGAGGTTTTGCCAGGCGCTCTTGCAGAATCCGCCCCCTTACATGGTGTTCATCGAAACCATGATGTCCACGGGCCAGCTCTTGGTCGAAAAACTGCTAACCATCCCGGATGTCCAAGTTCGCAGAAGTACCCTCCCCGTTCGGCCGTTTGCCAGGATCCTGGCGCCGCGAATCCGCCACGATCCGCCTTTCCTGAGTCCCGATGAACCGTTTCGTTTTCGCGAAGGGACCGGCGGCCTGGCTGGTCCTGTCCCTGATGTTGTTCCTGGGACCCCAGGTGGCCGCCCAATCGCTGGCCCCCGTGGACGTGGGCGCCTTGGTCAACGGATTCCAGGATGATTTCGATGGTCCGAGCCTCGACCCGAACTGGATGGTCAGCGGGGCGAGCGTTTTCACGGTGGGCAACGGCTTTCTGCACGTGACCTCCGCGAATGGGGACCCGAACCATCTCCTCTACGGATTGCCGGGCTATGACACCACCGTGCAGGAGGTGCTCGCACGCATCCGGATCGACAGTTTCGGCAGTGGCGACGGTGTCCGGGGCGGTGTGGCGGTGGGTGTGGATCCCGCGTCCTCGCAAGGCATCAATTACCACTTCCGCAACAGCGACAGCGAAGGCCAATCGGGCAATCACATGGCGTTCCTGGACGACTTCCGGGCGTGGGGGCCCGGGCAGAATTTCAGCTGGCAGGCCGGCACCTGGTACTGGCTCCGGCTGCGGCAGGAGCCCAACGCGTCGTCCCAAGGCGGCATCAATGACGTGTTGGCGAAAATCTGGCCGGCGGACGGCTCCGTGCCGGAACCCGTCACCTGGCAACTGACCTGGGATTATGTGCCGGGCCAATCCACCCGCACCGGCCTCGCCGGGATCACGGCGAGCAGTTCCGGCGGCCTCTTGGAATTCGACGTGGATTACGTGCTCATCAAGGCGGCCGGCCTCCCGGGCATCGTGGTCGCACCGCATTCCTCTTCCCAGATCCCGGTGGCCATCGTCAGCCAGCCGGAAAGCGCCACGGTGAACGAACTCGCGCCGGTCAGCTTCCATGCCGGGGTGACGGGCAATCCGCCGCCGACGCTCCAATGGTTTCAGAACGACACCGCCCTTCCCGGGGCCACGGCCGCCACCCTGACCCTCGACGCAACCCCGTTGTCCGCCCAGGACGCGACGTTCCAATTGATCGCCGCCAACACGGTGAGCAACCTCCTGCGCCACGCCACCAGCAGCATCGTCACCCTCAAGGTCATCGCGGACCTCCAAC
>JANYCC010000234.1 GCA_025360495.1 Verrucomicrobiota bacterium
AGATCTCGACATCAGTGTGTGCCGGGCCGGGGGGCACGGCGGCCAGGGCGTCAACACCACCGATTCCGCCGTGCGAATCGTCCATCGGCCGAGTGGGCTCGAGGTGCGCTGTCAGGACGAACGCTCCCAACACAAGAACAAGGCCAAGGCGATGATCGTCCTTCGGTCCCGTTTGCTGGAGCGGATGGTGGCCGAAGATCACGCAAAGTATTCCGCCGAGCGCAAGGGCCAGGTCGGGACCGGCGAGCGCTCTGAGAAGATCCGCACCTATAATTTCCCGCAAAATCGCGTCACCGACCATCGGATCGAGCTCACCCTCTATAACCTGGCAGCATTGATCGGCGGCGATCTCGACCCGATTCTCGGTCCGCTCATGGATGAGGAACTGCGCACCCGCCTCGCCGAAGTCAACGCACAGTGATCGCACCGCTTCCACCCATGTCCCCACCTCTCGGACTGATCTTCGACTGCGACGGCACCCTGGCCGACACCATGCCCCTCCATTGGCGCGCCTGGTCGGCGATCAGTGCCCGCCATCGCTTTGAATTCACGGAATCCAGATTCTATGCCCTCGGGGGGGTGCCCACCCGCGACATCCTGAAGCTGATCGCCACCGAACAGAGCCGTGTCGACTTGGATCCACTCGCGGTGGCCAGGGAAAAGGAGACGATCTACCTGGAACTGCTCCCCCAGGTCGGACCGGTTCGCGAAGTGGTCGAAATCGCCCGGGAACACCAAGGCCGGATTCCCATGGCGGTCGCCTCGGGAGGATCGCGTCACGCCATCCGGAGGGTCTTGGAACATCTCGGGATCCACGGGTGGTTCCAAACGGTGGTCACCAGTGAGGACGTGACCCGGCAGAAGCCCGAACCGGACATCTTCTTGGAAGCCGCCCGCCGGATGGGGATCGATCCGGCTCGCTGCCGGGCTTTCGAGGACACCGATTTGGGGATGCAATCGATCCGCGCAGCCGGAATGGAAGCGGTGGACGTCCGGCCCTTGCGCGGATGGGTGATGCCGGGTTGATCCCCGGATCCCGGCGCACGGACTATTGCGACTGGAGGCAAACCAGATCGCCGCGGTCATTACGGGCGTAGATCCGCCCATTCGCCACCACCGGCGTGGTCCAACAGGTCTTGCCCAAAAGCTGGCGGCGCCCGATTTCCTGATAACCGTTCCGGGACGCTTTGAACGAAACGATTTCCCCCGATTCCGTCAGGGCGAGCACCTGCGGACCGACTCCGATGGTGGTCCCATAGCCGAAGCCGGCCTGGGACCAGAGGAGCTTGCCATCCTCGAGATTCAGCGCCACCGCCCGGCACGGCGAGCCTTGGCGGCCGTCGATGCCGTACAACGTGTTCTCGTACACCACGCTATTGTTCATGGCGTTCTTCAACTCGGTGTTGGTCCAGACCGCCGTGAGTTGGGTGCCGTCGAAGCCCAACATCTCACAACTCATGTTGCCCGAGATGAAGATCCGGGTGCCGTTGGCCAGCACTGTCGGGGTCGAGGCCGTCAGGTCGAATCCCGCCTTGAACGGACGCCGCGCGATCTCGGCACCGTCCTTTTCCGACAACACGCAGAAGCCCTTTCCATCAAGTGCCGCGATGAATTTCTTGCCGCCCTGTTTGAAGACCACCGGGGTGGAGTATCCCGGATGATATGCGGCTTGCGAGGTCCACAGGACGTGGCCCGTTGCCAGGTCCAGCGCCGTGACCTTTCCCGAGCTCAACAACACGCTTCCCCCGTCGATCAGCGGTGAACTCGCATAACCCCATTGGGGGGCAGGCTCGCCGAGGATCGTCGCCAGGTTCGCCTGCCAAAGCACGGCGCCCTTGGCGGTCGAAAGGCAGAAAACCTGACCATCCTTGCTGACGGTGAGGACCTTGTCCCCGACCACCGTAGGGGTCGCATTGGGTCCGCCCGGATGCATTCTCGGCATCAGTTGGGCCGGGTACTCATGCTTCCACTTCACCTCACCGGTCGCGGCATCGAAGCAGAAAAGGGTCTCCTGTGATTTCTCGTCGTGGCCAAGGGCATAGGCGCGTCCACCCGCGACGGTGACCGCGGAGTAGCCCCGGCCCACGCTGGTTTGCCACCCGGATTTCCATTTCCCGAGATCCGTCCCGTAGCCGTCGGCCGGAGCGGTGTTGTCCCCCTTCGGTCCGAGCCAATTCGGCCAATCGCCGCAATGAACTGCCCCGGCGAAAAGAGCCAGGCCCAGCGCGGCGGTGGCGGGGATCGGAAACAGGCGGGGGAACAAGGAACGGTTCATGGTTGGAATGGGAGTCTTAAGCCACGAGCGACGGGCGGGGCAGGCGGATCACCTGGGTGTCGGCGATGAGGTCGTGCAAGGCCTGTCGCAAGGGGTTGGTCAACACCAGCAGAAACCCGGCACCCAAGGGCATGATCGAAAGCGCCTCCGCGGCGAACCGCACCAGGGCGCGCGAGAAAGTCAGACGGGAACCGTCGCAACGGACGATCCGCAGCCCCAGGAGGAGCTTGCCCGGCGTGGCGCCGAAGGAGGTGTTGAACCCGACGTGGTACAGGAGGAGGACCGGGAGGTGAAAACTGACCATCATCGCGTAAAACCGGAGAACGATCCCCAGGTCCGGAACCGGCTTGCGGGCGGTTTCCATGACGGCGTTCTGCAATTCGTTCCATTCCCGGCCCCACGGCAGGGAGACCAGGCTGACAATCAGGAGGCCAAGCATTCCATCAAACAGAAACGCCGCGGCTCGGAACGGGAAGGGGGCCAACTGGGCCCGCGGTTCCTCGTGCACCGACCGGACCGGTGGGGCCTCCATGGCTGGAAGGTCCCATTGGAGTTCCGGTCGCAGCGCGGCTCCGAGCCACTGCCCATCCTCGCTCTCCCAGACCAATGTGGACGGACCCACCCGCCCATCAAGGATCCATCCGCGCAGCTCATCAATGGATGCCGGACCATATTCGCGGCCATCGCCGGCAATGATTCTGTAAGTGACGCCCTTCAATCCGTCGGCTGAATAAGGCCCAACTCGTCCCCGTGCAATGCGATTTCCCGTCCCCCGGCGTGAATCGATCCTTTCGCCCGCGCCCGCCGGAGGGTTACCTCTGGGCCGCATGGCCCGCCTCGTGTTCGACATTGAAACCTCCGCCCTCGGATTGGAGGGCTTCGACGAGGCCCAGATCGAGTATCTGTTCCGCGAGTCGGAACGGCAGCCCGACGAAACTGCCAAGGCGCTCAAACGCTCGGAGATCCAGCAGCAGTTCAGCCTGTGGCCCTTCACCGCACAGATCGTCTGCGTGGCCATGGTCAATGCCGACACCGGCCGCGGACAGGTGCTTTTCCAAGCCGACGACTTCGACGAGGAGGCCGCCGAGGAATCCGGCCCCGTGGAATTCGCACCGCAGGTGGATGAGGTCGAGATGCTCACCGCTTTCTGGGACGTGGCGCGTCGTTACGATGCCATTGTCACCTTCAACGGACGCGGGTTTGACGTGCCCTTCCTCTACCTCCGCTCGGCCCTGCTCAATGTGCCGATCTCGCGCAAGGACTGGCTCGGATACCGGTTCCAGACCGAACCCCATTGCGACCTGGCCGAGCAGTTCACCTTTTACAACGTCAGCGGCCGCGAAGGCGCCGCACGCCGGTTCAACCTTGATTTCTACTGCAAGGCGTTCGGCATCCCATCGCCCAAGGCCGGGGGGGTCACCGGGCGCGACATCGGTGAACTGGTCGCCGAGGGGCGCCACCGGGACATCGCCGATTACTGCCTCCGCGATGTGAAGGCGACCGTCGAATTATATAAGATCTGGCGCGACCGCCTCGCCGGAGTCAAGTGAGCCCACCGATGAAAGTCAGTGTCGCCATCATCACCTACCGGCATGAACGCTATATCGGCGAAGCCTTGGACGGTGTGCTGGCCCAGCGCGGGGTCGACTCCCTTGAGGTCCTCGTCAGTGACGATTGTTCACCGGATGGGACCCGGGCGGTCGTCGAATCATACATCCGGCGACATCCCGATTTGATCCGGTTGCGACCGATCGAACGCAATCTCGGGGTCGGGCGGAACATCGTGGAGACCCTGCGGGCGTGCCGGGGGGAATACATCGCCTTTCTGGAAGGCGATGATTACTGGACCCGGCCCGACAAACTGGCCCGGCAACTGGCGTTGCTGGAGGCCCGGCCGGACGCGTCCTTTTGCTATCACCGGGTCAACGCGGTGGCCGATGATGATCGCCGCGTGCTCTACGAACTGCCCGGACCGCAACGGCGGCAGGCGGAGATTGAAGCCCGCGACCTGACCCAGGAGAACCCGGTGTCACTCTCGTCGGTGATGATGCGCCGCTCCATGCTCCCCGATTTTGATGAGACCGCCTACGCCCAGAAGATCCTGGACTGGCCGCTGCTGCTGTTGTTGGCCAGTCGGGGGAAGGGTTTGTATCTGGACGAGCTGATGGGCTGTTATCGGTGGCATGCGACGAGCGTCCACACCTCGTTGTCCCCGGAGGGTCGGATGCGGGACTGTGGTGCCGGGTTGAAGTGGGTGCTGCCGCGCGTGCCCGAATCCATCCGCAGCGACCTGGCCGAGACCGTCGCCCGACATCATTATGCGCGCATGGGTGAATTGGAGCGGTTGGGACGGCTTCCTGAAGCGCGGGCGGAGTTATGGAACTGCAGTCGGACCCATTTCCAGGCCGGGCAGTGGTGGCGTCCGCATCTGCTACGATCCTTCGTGCGCCTGAATCTCCCGTTCCTCCGGCTGCGGAAAAGCCGGGGCAAGGCCGGCGGCTAAGGGCCAGAGAAACCTGGGGATTTCACGCCAAGAACGCTAAGGACGCCAAGATCAGGGAGGGTTTCACGATCCAAGAACCGTCACCAAACAGTGAACGACGACCTGCCCATCGGATCGGAACCGTTGCCTCTTTCTTTGCGTCCTTGGCGATCTTTGCGTGAGATTCTTCCTGCATCCCCGGTCTAATCCCGGGCGCTGGAAGCCTTCCGGCCCAGGCGCACCCACAATCGCTGTTTGGCCTCAAAAAGGATCGGGGGGACATAACGCTTGAGCGACTGCCTGCGTTGGTGCCGGCGCACCCAGTGGTCGAGGGATTGAAATCCGGGTCCCATGTCCGGGCGGGCTGCCAGTCGGGCGACGCACCACGGCTGGACCAGATAGGAGTGCAACAGCGTGCTGCCGCTCAGCGGGCAATTCCTGACGGCGTCGAGGAAATGGCGGGCGATCTCCAGCGGGGGGATCCCGGCGGTTTCAATCATCCAATCCGTCGTGTGCGCCATGATCCTGCCGGATCGTTCCCGGGCAAAGCTCTTCTGGTCCTGGGATTCATGATAACGTATGAAAACTTGGGGGACCGGATTATAGAGGATGCTCCCCGCCCGGGACAACATGACCGTGAGTTTGCGGTCGGTATCATAGGCGATGTCGTCCTTGAAGACGGGTGAAGCCGCCTTCAACAAAGGGGTCCGTGCCACCAAAGAGGAAAAGCGGCCCGGGGTCATCAGGAGCGCGGCCAGCAGGACCTGCAGACGGTCGGTCTCCCATACGGAATCAATCCGGGGAAATCCCGCGCCGAACCAAAAGCAGAAATTCGCGTCGCAGCCGAGCGGGGACGACTCCGCCGCCACCTCGAACACCGATGAATGATAGGCCGCGGCTTGGGGGACCCGCTCCAGCGCCTGGAGGGCCTGGGCAAGATGATCCGGTCCCCACCAATCGTCGTCGTGCAGGATGGCCGTATAGGTGTCCTGCAGGCCGTCGCCCAGCAGGCTCTGGTGATGGTCCAGCGGGGTCAGTTGGGGATCCCGGAAGACATAATGGATCGGCAACCCCGGGAATTCCCGGCAGACCGAACCGGTCTCCCGGTTTCCGCCATTCTCCGAGACCAGAACCCGGCTGATGCGATGGCGGGCCGTCTGGGCATTGACCGATCGGAGCGCCTGTCTCAGCATGTCCAAGCGGCCGATTGTTGGGAGGATGATGTTGATCATGGACCTGACTGGACCTTGCAGAAGGCGGTGTTCGCGACTCCGGAGATGAGGTCAGGGCAGGTTGCCGGTGTAAACAAGGAATCAATGAACGCTCCTTCGAAGACTTTGTTGAGGGGATGTCCCGTCTGTGGACACGGTCAGGGCGGTTTCCTCCACCACCAGGGATTCGTGCTGCCCGACCGGCATCCCTTGCGAAACGGTTACGATGTGGTCGGGTGTGGGCGATGCGATTTCGTGTTTGCCGACTCGGCGGCGTCCCAGTCGGACTACGATTTGTATTATTCCGACTTTTCCAAGTATGAGGACAACCACACCGGCACCGGGGGCGGGGAATCGGTCCTGGACTCGGACCGGGTAGGGGAGGTGGCGCGGGAGATCGACCGGTTCCTGCAGGGACACCCGGCGCGGATCCTGGATATAGGCTGTGCCAATGGCGGGATTTTGAGGGAGTTGAAGCGATTGGGCCACCAACGGTTGGCCGGAGTCGATCCGTCGGCCGCCTGTGTGGACCACGTCCAAAACCGGCTCGGGATCGAGGCCCATCGGGCCAGCCTGTTCGACATGCCCGTCGTCGTCGGGCCTCGTGACCTCATCATCCTGTCGCATGTCCTGGAACATGTCCTCGACCTGCGGGGCTGCCTGGGCAGGGTGGGTGCTTTCCTGGATCCGGAGGGTGTGATCTACGCGGAGGTCCCGGATGCGATGCGGTATGCCGATTTCGTCACGTCGCCCTTCCAGGACTTCAACACGGAACACATCAACCACTTCACCGAAGTCTCGCTCGACAACCTGTTCAGCGGGGCCGGATTTGAAAGGGTGGGGGGCGGTGCCAAGATCATGGAATCGGCCCCGGGCATGCCGTATCCGGCCATTTTCTCATTTTATAAGAAACGGTCCCCACCCGATGCGGCGGATTATAGAAAGGATCCCGCGATCGACGGGAGCATCCGTCGTTATCGGGACGCTTCCCAGGGGATCATCGATCGCGTCAATGACCTGCTCCATCGGGAATTCCGGGGAGATGGGGAGGTCCTGGTGTGGGGCACGGGCCAACTGACCCTGAAATTGCTGGCGATGTCCGGATTGGGAAAACTGAGGATCAGAAACTTCATCGATTCCAATCCCGTGTTCCGCGGAAAGGTCCTCAACGGCGTGCGGATAATCCATCCGGACGAAATGGGGAACGACCTTGGGGGATTGAAAATTCTGATCACCTCGACCATCCATGAACAGGCCATCCGTGCGGATATCACGGGGAGATATAAGCTGCCGAATCCCCTGGTGGGCCTGGGAACCTGTATGCGCCCGTCGGGATCCCACCTGCCCGGCTGAGCGGGATCGGAGTTCGGAGTTCGGAGTGGGAACCGATCAGGTGCGGTCGATGACGGGGTCCGGGGCGGGGACCTCCGCGGGGCCGGCGTATGCGGGAAAAGCCCGGTGTGAATGCCGGTTGTCCTCGCTCTGGGCTTGCGGTCAGGCGCCATTGAAAAGACGCTCTTGGGGTCTGGCGTGACCGTTCACGCCTCCGTCAAAGTGTCCATGCCCTTCGCCGATCTCTATCGCGGCAAACGCGTTCTCGTCACCGGTCACACCGGCTTCAAAGGAGCCTGGTTATGTGAATGGTTGCTGGCCCTGGGTGCCGAGGTGACCGGATTCGCATTGCCGTCCCCGACCACCCCCGCGCTTTTCAACCAACTCGGGCTGGAAGACCGGCTGTGTCACATCGAGGGCGATGTCCGCAACCTGGACGCCGTGCGCGCGGCGGTTTCGGCAGCGCGCCCGGACCTTGTCTTTCATCTCGCCGCCCAGCCGCTGGTCCGCCTCTCCTTCGAGCAGCCGGTGGAAACGTTTGGCGCGAATGTGATGGGTACCGTGCACGTGTTGGAAGCCGTCCGTCTGGCTGCCGATCCCGTGCGTCCCTGCGGGGTGGTGGCGGTCACCACGGACAAATGTTACGAGAATCGCGAGTGGATCCACGGCTACCGCGAGGAGGATCCGTTGGGAGGTCATGATCCTTACAGCGCGTCGAAGGGTGCCGCCGAGCTGGTTATCGCCGCCTATCGCCGTTCCTTCTTTTCCTCGCCCACCTCACCCGTCCGGGTCGCGTCCGCCCGCGCCGGGAACGTCATCGGCGGCGGTGATTGGGCCCCGGATCGCATCGTGCCCGATTGTATCCGCGCCTTGGGCCGGGGCGGGGCGATCCCGGTGCGAAACAGGGTCGCCACCCGTCCCTGGCAACATGTGCTGGAACCGCTCTCCGGTTATCTCTGGCTCGGCGCCGCCCTCTCCCAACCCGTGCCCGCCGGCTTCGATTTCCCCGCCGCGAGTTATGCCTCGGCTTTCAATTTCGGCCCGGGTCTCGCCTCCAACCGCACCGTGGCCGAGCTCGTGGAAGAAGTGCTGAAACATTGGCCCGGTCGGTCGGAGGATCGCAGTGATCCCCGGGCTCCGCATGAGGCCCGGTTGCTCAACCTGGCCACCGACAAGGCCCATCACCTGCTCGGATGGTCGCCCGTGTGGCCTTTTGCCGAGACCATCGCCCAGACCATCGCCTGGTATCGACGGGCCGCCGAGGTGGGTCCGGGGCCCGGAATCAACGCGTTCACCGTCGGCCAGATCGAAGCCTACACCCTCGCCGCACAGGGTGCCGGTCGGGCCTGGGCCGGGGCCTCTCCTTCGTCCGGGTCCATCCGGCGGTCCGGGGAGTCATCGTCCCCACCCTCGGTCCAGCGCGTGGAGCCCTGGCAGGCCGCGCAACTCGCATCCGCTTTCCGTGAGGATGAAGATTGGGGTTCTGCCCTGGACTCACTCCAGGCCACGGAGGAGGCCCGATGATCCCCGCTCCCCGAGCCGGTGATGTGGTGACTCTCCGCCGACCGGTCGGTGAATCCGCCCCTGCCAAGACCCGCCCGGCCGTGGTTCTCACCGCGCCGGATGCCCACGGTGACATCGAAGTGGCCCTGATCACGCGCCGACTTTCCGAACCGTCGGCGTTGGCAATCGTCCCGGAAGACTACACCACACCCGGGCAACTTCCCTTCGCTTCGGCCGTCTGCGCCGATCGGGTCTTGGTCGTCGCCGCCGATTTGGTGCAGCGCCTCCGGGTGGCCGTGGGTCCCCGGATCGTGGCGGCCATCCGCAAGCGCATCATCCTGGGGGATACCCGCCGGTACTCCGCCCTGGTTCACGCCGCCCAACGGCCTGGTGACGACACCGCGCGTTCCCCCTGGGTCCCGGGCCAGACCCTGCCGTATGCCGGCCGGGTCTTCGACCAGGACGAAGTGGAAGCCGCCGTCGGCTCGACGCTCGATTTCTGGCTGACGCTTGGCCCCGAGGGCGAGGCCTTCGAGAAGGAACTCGCGGCCCTCCTCGGCGTGCGGCACAGCCTGGTCGTGAACTCCGGTTCCTCGGCGAACCTGGTCGCACTGGCCACCCTGACCAGTCACAAGCTGCCCCCGCACCGCCGCATCCAGCCGGGCGATGAGGTGGTCACCGTGGCGGCCGGGTTCCCCACCACGGTCGCCCCCATCCTTCAGTTGGGCGCGGTCCCCGTCTTCATCGACAATGACCCCGTCACGGGCAACCTGCGGCCCGGGCAACTCGAGGCCGCGTTCGTACCGGGCAAGACCAAGGCCGTGATGATCGCCCACGCCTTGGGGAATCCCTTCGATCTCGGCGCGGTCCTGGAGTTCTGCCGGGCGCACGAACTCTGGCTCGTCGAGGACAATTGTGATGCCTTGGGTTGCACCTATTCCATGCCTGAGGCCCGTGCCCGCACCCTGGGATTGGATCACCTGCTCAAGATCGCCGGGACCGGGGCGCATGCGCTCATCCGCTTCGAAGGGGAGCCGGGTGGCCGTGTGCTCACCGCCCCCACCGGGACTTGGGGCGACCTGTCCACCCAGTCCTTTTATCCTCCGCATCACCTCACCATGGGGGAGGGCGGCGCGGTCAACATCATCCGTCACCCACCGTTCAAGAGCTATGCGGAGAGCTTCCGTGACTGGGGTCGCGACTGTTGGTGCGCCTCCGGAAAGGACGACACCTGTGGCAAACGGTTCGGCTGGCAGCTCGGCGAGCTCCCCAAGGGTTATGACCATAAATATATCTATAGCCATCTCGGTTATAACCTGAAGCCGCTCGATCCCCAGGCCGCCATCGGACGCCAGCAGTTGAAGAAGCTCCCCGCCTTCATCGAGGCCCGGAAACGGAACTGGGAAACCCTCCGCGCCAGCCTGGCCGACCTCGGGCACGTGTTCGATTTCACGTTGCCCACCCACGCCACCGCCTGGACACCGCAGGGTTTCATTTGGGATGCCACCGGATGCCGGACCGATTGTTCCTGGTTTGGTTTCATGGTGCGGGTGAAGGCGTCGGCGACGTTCACCCACACCGACCTGGCCCGTCATCTCGATGGGAAAAAGATCGGGAACCGCATGTTTTTCGGTGGCAACCTGCTCCGTCAGCCCGTCTTCGTGCAGTTGAAGAAGGATCGCCCCGACTCGTTCCGCGTCGTCGGTGAACTCGCCGGCGCGGATGAGATCATGAACAGCGCGATTTTCCTGGGGACCTATCCCGGCCTCACACCCGCGATGCTCCGCTATGAAATCGATGTGATCCGCGATTTTGTGAGGTCACACGCGAGCTGATTCCAAGCCACTGACCGACCCGTGCCCCGACATCCCGTCATCGCCGAAGACTGCGCCCGGGCCCTCGATCGGACGGCATCCTTATGGTCGGAATTACGCGGCCAACGGATCTTCCTGACCGGTGGCACGGGCTTTTTCGGGACTTGGTTCCTGGAACTGCTGACCGCTGCCGATGACCGGCACGGACTGGGTTGCAAGGTCACGGTGCTTACCCGGGACGCGGCCGCCTTCGCCGCCGGTCCGGCCGGACATCTCGCCGTCCATCGGGCTGTGGAACTCCTCGGCGGTGACGTGCGGACTTTCGCGGTCCCTCCCGGTGAGTTTTCTTATGTAGCGCATTTTGGCTCCACCGGCCCCAGGGCATTTCACGACTCCGATCCGGAGGGTTTTTCCGACCTGGTCCTGAGTGGGACCCGGAGAGTTCTCGCCTTGGCACAGCAGGCCCGCACACGTCGGTTCCTGCTGGCCAGCACCGGGGCGGTTTACCGGGGCGTGGCCTCGCCGGATGGATCGGGAGTGCCCGAGACCCATCCGGCCGGGCCCGATCCGGTTTCGCCCGCGCCACCTTATGCGGAGGCCAAGCGCATCGCCGAAGCCCTCGCCGTCTCGACTGTCCAATCTTCGCCAGGCCTGGGTTTGGCTATGGCGCGCGGTTTCGCCTTTCTCGGCCCTTATCTGCCCGCCCAAGCCGGCTTCGCAGCGGTGGATTTCATGAACGACGTCCTCGCCGGGCGCCCCATAGGCATCCGGGGGGATGGAACCCCGCTCCGCAGTTATCTTTACGGCGCTGACCTCGCGGTCTGGCTGTGGACGCTGCTCCTTCGTGCCCCCGGCAACACTGCTTGGAACGTCGGCTCCGAGCGCGCCATCAGCATCCGGGATTTGGCGGAACGCATGGCCGCAGCAAAGGCCGGGGCCGTCCGGGTGCCGGTCACCGTGGCCATCCCTCCGGTGCCGGGCGCCCCGGTCGCCGCGTATGTGCCCGACACCTCCAAGGCCCGTCGCGAATTGGGCCTGTCAGAGACGGTCGGACTCGATGAGGCCATCCGTCGCACCATGATTTGGTATGCGGACCAACGCCGTGAACCCGGTTCCCATCCTTCCCCGCCATGATCCCAGCGTTGCCCCGGATCGTGATCATCGGTGCCTCGGGCCACGGTTTGGTCACGCTCGAGGCGGCGGTGGCCCAAGGTTATGAGGTCGCCGGCTTTCTGGATTCGTTCAAACCCGTCGGACTGGAAGTCCTGGGCCGCCAGGTCCTGGGCTCTCCCGACGATCTCCCGTCACTGATGCGGAAGCATCACTTTGCCGGGGGGATCCTGGCCGTGAGCAACAACCTGATCCGCAGCCAGGTCGCCGTCCACGTGCGACGCCTGGCACCGGCTTTCCAATTTGTGACCGTGATCCATCCGCGGGCCTGGGTCTCGCCCACCGCCACGCTCGGTGAAGGCACCTTGGTGTTGACCGGCGCGATCATCCACGCGGCGTGCAGCGTGGGCGAACACGCCATTGTGAACACCAAGGCCTCGCTGGATCACGAATCCAGCCTCGGTGACTTTGCGAGCCTGTTGCCCGGAGTCACCACGGGCGGTGGGGTGCGGGTGGGCGAGTTTTCCTGTGTCTGCGCCGGCTCCACCCTGTCGCACCAGGTGAAGATCGGGCGCCACACGGTGATCGGGGCCGGTTCGCTCGTCCTGGAGGATCTCCCTGGCGAAGTGCTCGCTTTCGGTTCCCCGGCGAGGATTATACGCGCGCGGAAACCCGATGAGCGCCACTTCTGAACCCCGCCCTCCCGAATCGATGCGCGAGAAGATCAATTACGCCGGACCTTCCATCACTGCCAAGGAGGAAGAGTACGTGCTGGAGGCCGTGCGCAACGGTTTCTATTCCAATTACCGTCGCCACACGCAGTTGCTTGAAGGAAGTGTCGGCGACCTGCTCGGGGTTCCCCACGCGCTGGCCACCAACTCCTGCACGGCGGCACTGCATCTGGCCCTGCTCGCGCTCGACATCGGACCGGGCGATGAGGTCATCACGACCGACAGCACCTGCGTCGCCAGCGCCCTGCCCATCGCCTATACGGGCGCGACCGGGGTCTTCGTGGACGTGCTTCCCGACACGTGGTGCCTGGATCCCGAGGCCGTGCGACGGGCGGTCACACCCAGGACCCGGGCGATCCTGGTCGTGCATTGGAACGGGCATCCGGCCGCGATGGATGAGATCCTGGCGATCGCCGCGGAATATAAGTTGAAGGTGATCGAGGATGGCGCGCCGTCCCTCGGGGCCGAATATAAGGGCCGCAAGGTCGGAACGATGGGCGAATTCGGGTGCTTCAGTTTCCAAGGTGCCAAGGTGGCCATCGGCGGCATGGGCGGCATGCTCGTGACCCACGACCAGGCGCTGATCCGGCGCGCCCAAGTCCTGGCGAGTTACGGGCGGACCGACTCCAAGATGATGTATTGGTCGGACGAGGTGGGCTTCAACTACGGCATGCCCAACCTGCCCGCGGCGCTGGCGCTGGCGCAGGTCGAGCGATTGCCCGAATTGATCGCCAGCAAGCGGCGGATGTTCGCGTGGTATGAAGAGTTGCTTGCCGGCGCGCCCCGCATGCGGCTGATCCGGGAGGCGCCGGGAACGCTGAGCACCTGCTGCTATCCCCCGTTGGAGATCGCACCCGATGCCCGCCTCGGCCGTGCCGCCCTGATAACGGCCCTCAAAGGGGATAACATTGACATCCGGCCGGCCCAGCCGCGATGCAGCGGGATGCCCATGTTTGAGCGGCGTTTTCCGAACCCGGTCGCCGAGGGTGTCGAGACCCGGGGCCTGATCCTGCCGAGCGCTTTCAACCTGACACGGGAGGATATCGCCTTTGTCTGTGAGCGACTCAAAGCCCTCGTCTGATATAAACACTGATCGCCCGACCGATCCCCGTCATGAGTGGAAAAACCCAAGGACTGGTCCGTGCCGTGCAGCGCCAGTTTGCGTTTCTAAGGCAGGCGGCCGGACTCGAGGCCCTGTTCGCCCGGAACATCAGCCTCGCGGCATCCGGCGGCGCACTCCTTCCACTCGCCGAACTGCACCGCGGTGATCCCGCACTGGCAGCCATGGTTCCCGTCGCCGAGTGGCTGGACCCTCCCGATCGCGTCGCTTTCCTAGCCCTGGACCGGGGCCAAAAAGCCTTCGCCGGACTCGGGTTGGTGGTCCACGACGACCTGACCCTGGTGCTGTCGGTGCTGTTTTGCGACGACGGCGACGACCGGGTCACGGAGGCGGTTTCCGTGTTGGCGAAGTGGGCCGAGGACACGCTTTTCATCACCCACGTGAGCGCGGGTGAAGGAGCCTTCCCCGGGCTCTGGGATAAGTCCCGGTTCATCCAAGGCATCTTTCAATCGGGGCAGGCACGCACCGCGGGGGAGAGCCTGATCCTGACCGCCGGTCCCTCGATCTCGGCCCGCGAGACTGTCTATGCATCGGACGCCGCGAAATATGGCTGGAACCGGGAATGGTCGAAGTATCTCACCCGTTTCGAGCAGGACTTCGCGGCGTTCATCGGAGTCGGTCATGCGCTGGCCTGCTCCAGCGGAACCGGTGCGCTGACCATCGCCTTGACGGCCTTGGACATCGGCCCCGGGGACGAGGTCATCGTGCCCGACCTCACCTGGGTCGCCACGGCGAACGCGGTCCGTTATGTCGGCGCCACCCCGGTTTTTGCGGACGTCGAGTTGGACACTTGGAACATCGACATCCTTTCGGCCGAGGCGCTGATAACCCCGCGCATCAAGGCGATCATGCCCGTCCACATGTATGGGCATCCGGCGCGCATGGACGGGGTGATGGCCCTGGCGCGGAAGCGGGGGCTTTATGTGGTCGAGGATGCCGCCCCGGCCATTGGCGCGGAGTGGCACGGACGGCGGTGCGGCGGCTTCGGTGATTTCGCCGCCTTCAGCTTTCAGGGCGCGAAACTGCTGGTCACGGGCGAGGGCGGGATGCTGGTCTGCAACAATCCCCAACTCTATGAGAAGGCCCTGAAGGTCTGGGACCAGGGCCGCAATCCGACCCGGACGTTCTGGATCGATGGCCACGGGCTGAAATATAAGATGGCGAATGTCCAGGCTGCGGTCGGATTGGGGCAGTTGGAACGATGCGCGGAATTGGTGGCGATGAAACGGCGCGTGTTCGGATGGTACGCCGAGGGATTGCGGGGTGTGCCCGACATCCATCTCAACCGGGAGACGGCCGGCGCACACAGCATTTACTGGATGTCCAGCCTGCGTCTGGATGAAGGTGCCCGGATGAGCCGGGATGACCTGGGCGCCGCCTTGAAAAAACGCAATGTGGACACCCGACCGGTCTTTCCCGCCATCAGCCAGTACCCGATCTGGGGCCGGGAGTTGGCCCCGCAGCCGGTGGCCCTCCGGGTCGGACGGCAGGGGATGAACCTGCCGAGCGGGGTCTGCCTGCGCCGTGAACAGGTCGATTATGTCTGCCGGCAGATCCGTGAACTTCTCATGTCGTAATCCCATCACCTCATGGACACACCGATCATCGATTCAAAATTCGGTTTCAGCTACACCGCACCCCACCGGCCGGCCGAACTGGCCGCGTTCGAGGGACTCTGCGAGGCCTTTGAACGCTCACCCCTGCCGCTGGCCCGGCGACTGCAGCATTTCCCCCGGCACATCCGCCGGCAGGACATGGCCCGATTCCTGGCGCGCACCGAGCTCTTCAAGCTGGCCCTCGATGTCAACGGCAGCATCGTCGAGGGCGGCGTCTTCTGCGGGGGTGGCGTGATGACCTGGGCGCATCTGTCGGCCATTTATGAACCCTATAACCACACCCGCCGCATCTTCGGCCTGGACACCTTCAGCGGCTTTCCTGACGCGCATGCCAAGGACACGGTGACCGCATCCGGCATGCACCCCTCACCGGGCCAGCTCAGCACCCATGCCGACATCAAGTCCGAGATCGAGGCCCTCGTCGCCCTTCACGATTCCAACCGCCCCGTGGGTCACATCCCCAAGGTCCATCTCGTCGCCGGCGATGCCCGGGAATCGATCCCGAAACTCCTCGTCGACCAACCCCACCTGTTGATCAGCCTGATGTACCTCGATTTCGATCTTTATGAACCGACCCGATGCGCGCTCCGGCACCTCCTGCCTCGGGTGGTCGCCGGGGGGGTCGTGGCGTTCGACGAATTGAATTGCCAGCAGTTTCCCGGTGAAACCCAGGCGCTGCTGGAGGAGGTCGACCTGTCCAAAACGAAGTTGCGCCGTTTCCCGATCGACCCGTACGTTTCGTACTTCATCAAGGAATGAGCCGAACCCTGGCCGGTCAGATCCGCACGAATGCCGTCTCCATGGTCGCCCGCGCCAAGGCGGCGCACATCGGGGGCGCCCTGTCGATGGCCGATCTGCTGGCCGTGCTGTACACCGACATCCTCCGGGTGCGGCCGGATGATCCCGGATGGGCCGGGCGCGACCGTTTTCTCCTGAGCAAAGGGCACTCCTGCACCGCGCTTTATGCCGCGCTGGCCGTGAAGGGGTTTTTCCCCCTCGAAGAGCTGGAGACGTACGGGGTCGACGGCACCCGGCTGATGGCCCACGTGAGCCATAAGCTACCCGGCGTGGAGTTTTCCACCGGCTCGTTGGGGCACGCCCTTCCTTTCGGTTGCGGCAAGGCGCTGGCGGCCCGGCGGAAGGGGGAAACGTGGCGCGTTTTCGTCCTGCTCAGC
Source organism: Verrucomicrobiota bacterium (assembly GCA_025360495.1). Lineage (GTDB taxonomy): Bacteria > Verrucomicrobiota > Verrucomicrobiia > Limisphaerales > UBA9464 > UBA6176. The sequence goes on from JANYCC010000234.1 coordinate 16,370, forward strand.
GATGGCGAACTGGACGAGGGATCCAATTGGGAGGCCATTCTTTTCGCCCCGCAACATCGCCTCGACAACCTGGTGGCGCTCGTGGATTACAACCGGATCCAAAGCCTGGGTTCCGTGGCCGAGGTGCTCGAGCTCGATCCTCTGGCGGACAAGTTCCGTGCCTTCCGCAGGGCCGTTCGCGAGGTGGACGGCCACGACCACGAGGCCATCCGCGAGGCCCTGGCCACCGTGCCCTGGGAACCCGGCAGGCCGTCGGTCCTCATTGCCCGCACCGTCAAGGGCAAGGGGGTCGATTATATGGAGAACAATCTCCAGTGGCATTATTCATCGCCCAAACCGGACCAGCTCGCCTCCGCCCTCCGGCAGCTCGCCCCAGACGCGTGAGAACCGCCTTCATCCAGCAATTGATCGTGGAGGCCCGGCAGGATCCCCGGATATTCCTCGCGGTCGGTGACCTGGGGTTCTCCGTGATCGAACCCTTCGCCAATGAATTTCCCGACCGGTTCCTCAATGCCGGTGTGGCCGAGCAAAACATGACCGGCGTGGCCGCGGGACTCGCGTCCGAGGGCTACCACGTGTTCACTTACTCGATCGCCAATTTCCCCACGCTCCGTTGCCTCGAACAGATCCGGAATGATGTTTGTTACCACAATCTTCCCGTGACGATCGTCGCCGTCGGGGGCGGCCTGGCTTATGGCAACCTCGGTTATTCCCACCATGCGGTGCAGGACCTCGCCATCCTGCGCACCCTGCCGAACATGACCGTCCTGGCCCCGGCGGACCCCGGTGAGACGCGCGAATGTGTCGGCCGACTGTGTGCTCATCCGGGGCCCTCGTACCTGCGCATCGGCAAGGCCGGGGAGAAGGCGCTTCACGAGGTCCGGGGCATCGAGCACGGACCCCTGCAAATCAGGAAGGGGACCTCCGGCATCGCGTTGGTGGCCACCGGCGGGATCCTGGATGAGGCCCTGGCCGCAGCCGACCTGCTGGCCGGGTCCGGGCAGTCGGTCTCCGTCTATTCGCTGCCGTGGTTGAAACCGCTGGAACCCCGTCGATTGCTGGCGCTGACACCTTATAAGTTCCTGCTGGCCGTGGAGGAACACGTGTCGGAGGGCGGTCTGGCTTCCATCCTCCGCGAACAGCTCCCGCAACATATCCCCGTGCATTCCCTATCCGTTTCCGAATCTTCCTCGGGCAAGGTGGGAAGTCAGGCCTGGTTGCGCCGGGAGGCGGGTGTCTGCGCCGATGACATCGTCCGGAGGGTCCGTCAGTGGCCGGGATAAGGACGCTCCGATCCCCTTCATGAGACTCGCCGATTATGTTTTCCAGACCCTCGCCGACCGCGGCGTGCGTCATCTTTTTCTCGTCACCGGGGGCGGCGCGATGCACCTGAATGACGCCATCGGACGCGAGCCGCGCCTCCAATATGTCTGCAACCATCACGAGCAGGCGGGCGCCATGGCGGCGGAAGGCTATGCCCGTACGACCGGCCGCATCGGGGTGATCTGCGTGACTGCGGGACCGGGCGGCATCAACGCCCTCAACGGGGTCTTCGGCGCGTGGACTGACTCCGTGCCGATGCTCGTGCTCTCCGGTCAGGTCAAGCGCGATACCCTGCTCGCCACGCATGGGCTGGCCGGGTCATTGCGCCAGCTTGGCGACCAGGAAGTCGACATCGCCGGCATGGTCCGCGGCATCACCAAGTACGCCGTCACCGTGACCGATCCGGCGGAGATCCGTCATCATCTGGAACGCGCCCTCCACCTCTGCTTCGCCGGCCGCCCCGGGCCGTGCTGGCTGGACATCCCGGTCGACGTGCAGGCGGCACAAATCGAGCCCGCGACCTTGCGGGCCTATGATCCCGCGGAGGATGCGCCGAATTGGGATGAAGCCGCGCTGCCCGCGATCTGTGACGGGATCGTTGCCCGGCTCGCGGAGGCGAAAAGGCCGGTGATCCTGGGCGGGACCGGTGTGCGTCTGGCGGGCGCCACGGCCGTGTTCCGACGGCTCGCGGCGAAGCTCGGCCTGCCTTTCACCACCGCGTGGACCCACGATCTGATCGAGAGCGACGACCCGTGCTTCTGCGGGCGTCCGGGAAGCATTGGCGACCGTGCGGGAAACTTCACCGTGCAGAACAGCGACCTGCTGCTGGTCGTCGGTTCCCGGCTCAATATCCGCCAGGTGAGTTATAACTGGGGCTTCTTCGCCCGCGCGGCCTTCAAGGTCGTGGTCGACGTCGATGGCGCCGAGCTCACCAAGCCGATGGTGAAACCCGATCTGGCGGTGCATGCCGATGCGGGCGCCTTCCTCGAGGAACTCGAACGCGCCGTCGGAAGGGCGGGGTTCGACTCGCGCAGGCACGCGGACTGGCTCGCGTGGTGCCGGGCGCGACGGGAGCGTTATCCGGTCTATCAACCGGGCAAACACACGTCCGCGGCCGGTGCGATCAATCCGTATCATTTCGCCCATGTGCTCTTCGAGGAACTGGATGACGACGACGTGATCGTCTGTGGCGACGCGACGGCCTGCATCGTCTTCTTCCAATCGGCCCGCATCCGCATCCGGACCCGCATCTTTTCGAACTCGGGCTGCGCCTCGATGGGCTGGGATCTTCCGGCCGCGATCGGCACCGCGGTGGCGCGCGGTGGCGGACGGGTCATCTGCCTGGCGGGCGATGGCAGTGTTCAGATGAACCTCCAGGAACTGCAGACCCTCGCGCATCATCGGTGGCCGGTGAAACTCTTCATCCTGAACAACGGCGGCTATCTTTCGATCCGTCAAACCCAGACGAGTTTCTTCGGCCTCGCCGTGGGGGCCGGCCCGGAGAGTGGTGTGAGCGCCCCCGATTTCGTGAAGGTTGCGGACGCCTACGGATTGCCGTCATCGCGCATGGAAGACCCGGAATTCAGGACCCAATTGAGGCGTGTGCTGGCATCCGACGGACCGGAAGTCTGCGAGGTGATGCTGGATCGGGTGCAAGGTTTCGAACCCAAGCTCACCTCGCGAAGGCTGCCCGACGGTCGCATGGTCTCGTCCCCGCTCGAGGACATGTCGCCGTTCCTGGATCGTGCCGAATTTGCGGAGAACCTCCTGGTCCCACCGGCCGTCTCCTGACCCATGACCGCCGACGAAGAACTTGAAGGGTTGCTCGACGCCGAACTGCCCGCCTTCGCGGAGTTGCCAGAGGGCGGCTATGTCATCTATGGCGCCGGAGGCATCGGACGTGAAGTCGCCGCAAAACTGGTCGGGAGTGGGCGGAGGGTGGACTGCTTCCTGGATGCGCGCGCGACGGGTTCGGTGGGCGGTCTGCCGATTCATTCACCGACGAGCGAGGCCGCACGACGGCTGGCGGCGGAGGGAAACACCGCGGTCATCGGCGTTTTCAACCAGGCCGCCGATCCTTGGGTGATCCAGACTTTGCTCGGGGAGTTGGGCTTCCCGCGGGTGATCAGCTTCAACGAGTTTCAGGAACAATTGGATCTGCCACCGCACTTCTGGCTGACCGGGCGGAGACATGTCTTGGAACATCGTGGCCGCGTGGTTGCCGCGTGGTCGGTGCTGGCCGATGACACCAGCCGGCGGGTCTTCCTGGAGGTGATGCGCCTGCGGCTCCTGCAGGATCTCCGGATGCTGCGCCGGCCCGACCCCGACCAATATCTGCCGCACGACCTGCCCCAACCCCGGATGCCGCTGCGGCTGATCGATGGCGGGGCCTTCACGGGCGACACCTTGGAACTTTTCATCGGCAAGGGCGTGGAGTTCGAGGCGGTGGCGGCCTTCGAACCGGACCCGGAGAGTTTCCGGGGCCTGCTGGGGACCTCCCGGCGGCTCGCCGGGCGCCTCGGTGACACGACCCTTTGGCCGTGCGGGCTCAGCGAGGTGACCTCGACGGCGACATTCAGTGCCGGGCAGGGGACGTCCAGTGCCGTGACGGACCACGGGGAAGTCCATGTGCAGCTCGTCGCGCTCGACGATGTGTTGCCCTCTTTCCGTCCCAATTATATAAAGCTCGATGTCGAAGGTTCGGAATTGGCGGCGATCCGTGGGGGCGCGGAAATGATCCGGCGGCATCAACCGACGGTCGCCGCCTGTGTGTATCACCGGCCGGAGGACCTTTGGGAGATTCCGCTTTGCCTCCGTGAGTTGTTGCCGACGCACCGGATCGCGCTGCGCCATCACGCCTTCCAAGGGTTCGAACTGATCGCCTATGCGGTGCCCCACGGTTGACTTCAACCGGCCTGAGATTCCAACCCCGTGACGCCCATGATCCAACGCAATTACTTCGAAGACCTGTTCGTGCTTGAGATGGCCAACAACCACTGGGGCAAACTCGAGCGGGGCCTGCAGATCATCGCGGATTTCGCAAAGATCGTCCGGTTCAACAATATGCGCGCGAGCATCAAGCTGCAGTTCCGGGACGTGGACAATTTCGTCCATCGCGACTTCCGGGGCCGCACCGACATCCGCTATATCAAGAAGACCCTGGACACCCGGATGGGCAGGGAGGACTACGCGACGCTGGTCCAGGCGGTCCGGCAGGCGGGATGCATCCCGAGCGCGACCCCGTTCGATGAGAAGTCGGTGGAACTGTGCGAGGAGTTGGAAATCCCCCTGATCAAGCTGGCCAGCTCGGACATCAATGATTGGTTCCTCATCGAACGCATCGCGGCCACCCGACGCCCGGTGATCGCGTCCAGCGGCGGTTCCTCGGTGAAGGACACCGATGACCTGGTGACCTTTTTCGCCAACCGGAACATTCCCCTGGCCCTCAACCATTGTGTCTCGATCTACCCGACCGAGGACCATGACCTGCAGTTGAACCAGATCGATTATCTGCTCGAAAGGTATCCGAACAACACGATCGGCCTGTCGACGCACGAATATAAGGACTGGGAAACCAGCCTCGCCATTGCTTATGCCAAGGGTGCGCGCACGTTTGAGCGGCATATCGACATCGATTCGGAGGGCGTGCCGGTGTCGCCTTATTGTTCGCAGCCGGCGCAGGTGGACACCTGGTTCAAGGCGTTCAAGCGCACCCGGACGATGTGCGGGCAGCCCGGCAGCACGAAGCGGATGTGTCCGCCGGAGGAGATCAAGTACCTCGACACCCTGGTCCGCGGCGTCTATGCGCGGCATGATCTCAAGGCCGGCAAGGCGCTGACGGATGATGATGTGTACCTGGCGATCCCCCTGCAAAAGGGTCAGATGTCCTGTCGCGAGATCGCCCGCGGGCAGATGCTCCTGAGCGACATCGCCCAGGACTCACCCGTGCGCGTGGAGGCGGTGGATACGCCGTACGCCTATGACGAGCACCTCAAGCAGACCCTGCTGACACGGGGGATTTAGGAAGGTTTTCTCTTCCGATTAAGCCGCGCCAACAGGCGGATCTTCGCCGCCAGGAGGGCGGGCGGGAAAAGGTCCCGCAGCGACTGTCGCCGCCGGCGTTTCTGATCCCCGTCCAGCAACGACCGCAGCTCGGGTTCCATGTCCGGGTGGCATGCCATCTGTGGGACGCACCAGGCTTGGAAAAGGAAGGAGTTCAGCAGGTCACGGGCGTCACCGGGGCACTGGTTGACCGCGTTGACAAAACGCCGCGCGATCTCCGCCGGCGGGACACCGGCCGTCTGGAGGATCCAATCCGTGGTGCGTGCCATGAGCTTGCCGGCGTTTTCCCGGGCGTAGGTCCGTTGGTCTTGGGACCCGTGGTAGCGGATGAACACTTGCGGGATCGGGTTGTGCAGGATGTTGCCGGCCCGGGAAAGGGCCACCGTCAGCCGGCGGTCCGAGTCATAAAAGACATCCTGTTGGAACACCACCGAGGCAGCCCTGAGCAGGGGGGTCCGTGCCACCAGGGACGAGAAATGGCCCGGGGTCATCAGGAGTGCCGCCAACAGCACCTGATCGCGGCCAAGTTCCCAGATCGCATCCATGCGCGGATGCCCGGCACCCATCCAAAAGCAAAGGTTGGTGTCGCATTGGAGCAGGGCTGATTCGCCGTTCACCTTGAAGATCGCGCAATGATATGCCGCGGCCTGCGGGGCCCCGTCCAAGGCCCGGACCGCGGAGGCGAGATGTCCCGGTCCCCACCAGTCGTCGTCGTGCAGGATCGCGGTGTAAGTGTCCTGCAGTCCCTCCGCCATCAGTGTCTGGTGATGAATGTGCGGGGTGAGCTGCGGCTCCCGGGAGACATAATGAATCGGCAGATCTGGAAACTCCCGACAGACATCCCCGGTTTCCTTGCTGCCGGCATTCTCCGAAACCAACACCCGACGGATGCGGTCCCGTGCCGTCTGGGCCCGGACCGAGCGGAGCGCCTGTCGCAGCATGTCCGGGCGACCCGCCGTCGGAATGAGGATGTTGATCATGGAACTTTGACCTGCCGGAACACCCGCCTGGCACCGTGGCAAAATCGGGCCGCCCAGCATGGTTGGGACGCATGCTCAGGCAAACGGATTCTTGCGCTCCGGGCTTCAGCCGGGATGGGACGGCGTTTGTCCTTGTCCCACCATCGGCCCCCCCGCCACGCTTCCGGGTGCCGAGGAACCTCACCCGCCCTCCCGCGGGGATGATCGCCCGTTGGAAGCTCCGATGATCAGCCTTTTGCAGCCCCTGCCCGGCGTGCAGTTATTGCAGCCCCAGATCCATGTGGATGACCGTGGTGATTTCGTCAAAACATACCACGAAGGCACTTTCGTCCGGCTCGGCATCAGTTTCGAGTCCGTGGAGGAGTACTTCTCGACCTCCCGCAAGGGCACGCTCCGCGGCATGCATTTCCAGCTTCCCCCCCACGACCATGCGAAGCTGGTCTACTGCATCCGGGGCCGGGTCCTCGACGTGCTGGTCGACCTGCGCAAATCCTCCCCGTCCTATGGGGCCGTCTCGAGTGTCGAACTGTCCGGTGAGAACCGGCTCCAGATCTATATCCCAAACGGCCTCGCCCACGGGTTTCTGGCCCTCGAGGACGATTCGGTGATGGTCTATAAGACCACCTCGGTGCATGCCCCGGGTCATGACGCCGGCATCCGATGGGACAGCATCGGGTTCGAATGGGGAACCGCTTCCCCCCGCCTGTCCGACCGCGACGCGACCTTTCCGTCGCTGGCCGGGTTTTGCAGCCCATTCTGATTTCGATCTCCCGATCCCCAGAACATCCGCAGACATGCGCACCCTCATCATCGGCGCCTCGGGTCTGGTCGGTTCTCACCTGCTTGCGGAGGCGACCGCCCGCGGTGGGAGGACGCAGGGCACGTATCGCAACTTCCCAGTCGACGGCCTGGTGAGGCTTGACCTCGCGGACGGGGCCGCCATGCAATCCGTGTTGAAAAGCTTCCGGCCCGACTGGGTGGTGCACGCGGCGGGATGGAGTTGGGTGGACGGTTGTGAGCAGGACCCGACCAGGGCCTTTGGGGAGAACTGCGACCAACCGGCGGCGCTGGCCCGTCAATGTCGCGATTTGGGGATCCGCTTTGCCTATCTTTCCACCACCTATGTCTTCGACGGGAAATGCGGTCCTTATTCCGAAACAGACGTCCCCAATCCCATCAATATCTATTCCAAGTCGAAGTGGGCGGCGGAGCAGGCCATCCAGGAGATCCTTGAAGGACAGGCCTTGATACCCCGTGTCGTGTGGGTGTGGGGACGCGAGGCGCAGGAGAAGAACTTCGTTCACCAGGTGATCCGGGCCCTGCGCGAAAGCCGCACCCTGACGATCCCTTCCGATCAGGTCGGAAACCCCACCTGGGGAGGTGACCTTGCCTGGTGGATGCTGGGCCTGATGGAACGGGGAGTGACGGGCGTCTGGAACCTCGCGGGCGGACCGGACAGTTGCACGCGGGAGGAATGGTTCTGTCAGATTCGGGATGCCGCGCGGGTCGCCGGTCTTGTCCCGGTCCCGCACTCGGATTCACCGGGCTATGTTGCGGCCACCACCGCGGAGATGGGGCAAATGGCATCACGACCGCTGCATGCGGGAGTCCTCACCGGAAAAGTGGTCAACATTCTGCCCCGGATGACCCGGCCATCCTCCGCATTGGATTGCCTCCGGTTTCCGCCGGCCTGAGACCCTGATCCGTCACCACACTTTCCACGGCGCCTTCCCATCGGCCCAGATCTTGTTCAGGCTCTGGCTCTCCCTATAGGTGTCCATCGGCTGCCAGAATCCATCGTGGCGGTAGGCGTTCAACTGGCCATCCCGAACCAGGTCGTCCATCGGTTCCTGTTCCAGCATCACGGCGGGATCGTCCGACAGGTAATCAAACACGCGGTGGTTGCACACCATGTAGCCGCCATTGACATAGGTCTCCTCGAACTGTGGCTTCTCGCTGAAGCTGCGGATGCGCCCGTCCTCATCCACCCGCAATTCCCCGAACCTTCCCGGGGGATGCACCGCCGTGACCGTGCAGGCTTTGCCCGAGGCTTCGTGGGCCGCGATGCTGGCGTTGATGTCGATCGTCGCCAGGCCGTCCCCATAGGTCAGCAGGAAGCCCTCACCCGCCGGGACATAGCGTTGGATCTGTTTCACCCGGAACGCGGTCATCGAATGCTCACCCGTGTCGGCCAGGGTCACGCTCCAATCCTCCTCCCCATGGCTGTTGTGGAACCGGACCGAGGGTTGGCGCCCCAACAGCAGGGTGATGTCACAGGTGTTCCACAGGTAATTGCGGAAATAATCCTTGATCATGTCGCCCTTGTACCCAAGGCACAGGATGAATTCCTTATGCCCGTAATGTGCATAGGTTTTCATGATGTGCCACAGGATCGGGCGGTTGCCGATCGGCACCATCGGCTTGGGACGGTATTCCGTCTCCTCCCGAAGCCGGGTGCCCAGTCCGCCGCACAGAATCACGACTTTCATTCGTTGATGGGTTCCTGAACTGACTATTCCCCGTGGATGGGCCGCAATCCGTAAGCCCGCAATCCGTAGCGCAACACCCAGGCCGGTGACGTTCCGCCCCGCCCGAGCCAGTGATAGAAGGCCCGCCAGAATGTCCGGCGCGCCGCGGGGCCTTCCCGGTGCTGCAAGAGGGCTTCCACCAGCCAGAATTCACGTGTGGCGATCATCCGGCTCAATTCCTTCCCGCAACGGCCCTTGAGGTGCCGGGCGAAGGTTTCCAAGGCGAACAATTCATCCCGGGTGCGGTTGAGCAACGGCCGGTTGATCCAGTAATTGGTGGCATGCACTCGGTAGGTGGCCATGGCTCCGCCCCCGACGAATCCGAGCGGACCGCGTTCGCCCAGCAGGACCCACGTGCTCCAGTCCGGCATGGCGACCTCGGTGAACCAGTCGGGGTAGGTGCCCCACACGCCACGGCGGAACATGACCGTCAGGATATGGGGGAACGCGAAGCGCAGCACATATTCCAGGGTGGCCAGGTTGTCGTCGGATTTGATGAAATCCATGGAGATGTGCAGCACCGAACCGTCCGGGTGCAGCCGCTGGTAACCGTGGAAACAGGCGGGGCAGCCCGGGTTGGCATCGAGGAAATCGGCCTGACGCTGGAGCTTCTCCGGCGAACTGTAGTAATCGTCGCCGTCGAGCACGCAGACATAATCGCCCCGGCACTGGCCGAGCGTGGCCATCATGTTGAGCTTGCCGAAGCCCCCGAGGTTTTTCTCGTGCAAGAGCAGGCGGAGCCGATCTGGAAACTCCCGCTGCAGCTCCAGCAGTTTCTCCCGGGTGCCATCGGTCGAGACGTCGTCCCCGACGATCACCTCATAGGGGAAGTCGGTCTTTTGCTGCAGCGTGCTCCGCACCGCCTGCTCGATATAGAGGGCGTGATTGTAGGTGACCATCAGCACGCTGACCTTGGGCCGCGCGCACAGGCTGGGCGATTCGATGATCATGCCGGAATCAGACCCAGACGTTGGCGGACCTCACCGGCGTGGGCAAAGGCATTCCGCACCACCCCGCACAGGGTCCCCACGCGCTCCTCATCCATGGCGGTGCCGGTGGGCAGGACGATCACCCCGGCGGCACAACGTTCGGTCGCGGGAAGCAACAGGTGCGAATGCGGGAACAGTGAGCGGTACGGCTCCATCCGGTGGACCCCGGGCCAGAAATATTTCCGGGCCAGGACATTCTCGGCATGGAGGACGGCCACCAGTTCGTCACGGCCCAGACGGGCCGTCGCCGGGTCGATCTCGACGACGACATATTGATAATTGTTCCGTTCCGACCCGTCGTACGCCACGAGGGAAACCCCGGGCAACCCGGCCAATCCCGCGTGGTAGGCGAAGTGATTGCGGCGGTTGGTGGCGATCAATTCGTCCACGCTTTCCAGGCAGGTGAGGCCCATCGCCGCACACGCCTCAGTCATCTTCCCGTTGGTGCCGACGTGGATGACCTGGTCGAAGCCGGCAAAACCGAAATTGGTCATCAACCGGATGCGCCGGGCCAGCGCGTCGTCATCGGTCGTGATGGCCCCGCCCTCGAACGAATTCAGGAACTTCGTCGCATGGAAGCTGAACACCTCGGCCAGGCCGAAGCCGCCGATCATCCGGCCGCCGTGGGAGCAGCCGAACGCGTGCGCCGCATCGAACATTAGTTTCAACCCGCGCCTCCGCGCGATCTCCGTGAGCGCGTCGATGGCACAGGGACGGCCCCAGACGTGGGTGCCGAGGATGGCCGTCGTGCGCGGGGTGATGTGGCGCTCGATCAGGGCGGGATCGAGGTTGTGGGTCCGGGGGTCCAGGTCGGCGAACACCGGGGTGATCTGCTGCCATTGGAGGGCGTGGGCGGTGGCGACGAAGGTGTAGGCGGGCACGATGACCTCGCCCGCCAGATCCGCGGCCCGGGCGGCGATTTCCAGGCCGATGGTCGCGTTGCACACGCAGATGGCGTGCTTCACCCCCACGTAGTCCGCGATCCGGCCTTCGAATTCCTGGACCAGCGGCCCGTTGTTCGACAGCCAGCGGCGGTCGAGCATCTCGTTGAACCGGGTGAAAAGCCGCTGGCGGTCACCAAGATTGGGCCGGCCGACATGCAGCGTCTCCTTGAAGGCCGGTGCGCCTCCCAAGATCGCGAGGCGACAGTTGGACTCAGTCATACCCGCAAAACCTCACTGTCCGGGTTCGGTCCGGGGCGTGTCAAGCGGTGTGCCCCCGCTCTCACGCCTTCGACAGGTAATACCTCAGGCACTCCTCAGGATACTGGAGCGCCCGCATTTCCGCGAGCAGCCTGTCGAACGGATACTCGATCCGCTCCAATTCGACGGAGTGGGACCCGGTGTCCCAGACGGCATATTCGGCCCACCGGATCTGGGCGCGGTTCTGGCCCACGCTTCCCGGATTGACGAGTCGGAAACCCGATTGGGACCGGCAATAGGCCTGGTGGGAATGGCCGATGAAGCAATCCCCCGACCACTCGACCTCGGTGTTGGCGTAGATCTTCCTGCCAGCCAGGGTGTGGGTGAAACGGGCCCCGTGGAGTTCGATCGATTCGGGCAGATTCTCAATCAGGTCGCGGCGGGTGAAATGCTGGATCGATGAATGATAGAACGCCTGGACGAGGGGGATTTCCTCGTCCAGATGGGTTTTCCCCAGGAACAGGGCCTCGTGGTTGCCTTGGACCATCCGGAAGCCCGGGAGCCCGCGCAGCAAACCGAGACATTCGTCATTCCAAGGTCCGTAATTCACCACATCCCCCAGGCAGATCACCTGGTCGAGATGGCGCACCCGCCCGGCCACCGCCTCCAACGCCGGCAGATTACCGTGGATATCGCTGAGGATCCCGATTTTCATCTCAGCAGGATGACCCCGAACAGAGCCGTTCGAGTCCCTCAGCCAGGGGCGTCGGTCGCAGCCCGAAGGTGGAGCGGGTCCGGTTCATGCACAGGGGGGCGAATCCGCCCGATGGGGCTGCCGGGGGGATGCCGTCGGGATCCAGGCCGGCCGGATTGTGGGTCACCGCATTGATCTGTTCCGCCAGGCTGCGGGCCGTGGTGGCCTCGCCGCTGCCGGCGTTGAAGACACCGGTGACCGTTAATCGCGCGGAGCAGACCAGCAGCGTCGCCACATCCTCCACCGTGACGAAATCGAATTGTTCCGTGCCGCCGTTGACGAGGGGAAGGGGACGCCGCTGTCGGGCCGTTGCGAGGAAACGGGCGACAACCGAACGTTCCGGCATTCCGGGTCCATAGAGGGATCCGATCCGGAAGATCACCGAAGGCAGACCCAGGCTGACGTGGCAACGCTCCACATAAAGCTCGGACAGGAGTTTCGAGGACAGGTAGAAGCAGGCGCGCCGCGCGGTTTGCGGGGGTGCCGATTCGTCGGCCGGCCGGGTCTGGAATCCATAGATCTGTCCGCTGGAACAATGGAGAAAACGCGGGGAGCCGACCCGGGCAGCCGCCTCGGCCAGACGCAGGGTGAGCAGGGCATTGGCCTCCAGGCATTCCGCGGCAAAGCTCGAATCTTCCTGTCGCGGGGGGATGAAAGCCGCGCAGTGGAACACGGCTTCGGGTTGGAGATCCCGGAGGACGGTCCCGCCCAGCACGGATTCCCAGCCGTGGGTTGGGATGGACGCCGTCGGGTCCGGTTTTCGTGCCACCCCGTGCACGGCCCAGCCCTCGAGGAGAAGCCGGGCGACCAGGTGGCGGCCGAGGAAACCCGTCGATCCCGTGACAATCGCGATGGGACTGGAAGCCATTGGATGGGACTAGAGGGGACCGGCGATCCCGTGAACCGTCCGATGAGTCCGGACCTCATCCACGAGGGTGTTCTCGACCACGAGTTCCTTCCAGTATCGGAGCACCGAGACAGCCCGGATGGAGAAGGCGGGCGGGGTGCCATGAAGGACGAAGTCAGCGATCATCCGGGGCTCGTTGAAGCCGGCGAGGGTGCGGCAATGGGTGGTTCCGGAACACCGCGCGTTGATCTCGAAAACATAGGGGACGCCGTCCCGGATGCGGAGTTGGAAGTTGCAGGATCCATAGGGCTGAAGGGCCTCGGCAACCCGGGCGACAAATCCCTCCAACCCGGTGTCGGTCTCGACAAAGGCTTTGTAGGTGTCCCCGTCGCGGAGGATCCGGCGCAGGACGGCGACCCCATGGCATTTTCCGGCGAGACACAGGGCGCCGCACGTGTACTCGGGGCCGTCGATCCATTCCTGCACCACGTAGCCGGTCGGATCCAGGCCGGAACACGCCGCCGCGAAATCGGGGCGGGTCCGCACCAAGCGGACGCCCTTGGAACGGGCGCCCCCGACCTTGGGCTTGAGAATCACTGGAAAGCCCAATGTTTCCGGGGTGCACTGGGCCAGGACGGAGGTGAAGGGCGCCGGGAAACCATTCTGGGACAGGAATTGCGCGGTCAGGTCCTTGTCGTCGCAGAGTCGGATCACGGGTTCATCGCTCACCACGACGGTGGTGCCGATGCGCAGGAACGCTTCCCGGTGACGGCTGAGCACCGGCAGTTCGGCATCCAGTCCCGGAAACACCAACCGGACGGACTCGGCCGCGCAGATTTCCAGAAGTCGGTCCACAAAGCCCGGGTCCGAGGCGTAAGGGATGAGATAGCCCCGTCCGGTGGTGTACAGCCCGGTGCCCAGTGCTTCGCCGTCGGTGGCGATCACTTCATAGCCGGTGTTCTGGAGCGATTTCAGAACGGCCTGACCGGCCCCGCCGCCGGTGCCCGTAACCAAGAGTTTCACGGATACAGGATAGCACCACCGTGACATTTCTGACCAAGGCTTAACCGCGGAGAACACGGATTTACGGATCCGCCTCATGACTTCGGCGGCTACGCCTGTTTCGTAGCCGATGACGTGAGGAAGCGGAATCTTGGGACGTCTGCCCTGGATCCGCCTCGTACCTCGGCGGCTACGCCGCCCTGAAATGCTTGTCGGGAACGCCGGGGGCCACCTAGTCTTTCCCTTCGTGATTCGGGGTTTCCGAAGCGGTCCCTGCCGATTGGTCTCATGCTGTTCAATTCCGTAGCATTCGCCTTCTTTTTCCCGATTGTCGCCGGCCTGTATTTCCTCCTGCCCCACCGCTTTCGTTGGGGCCTTTTATTGGGGGCGAGTTGCGGTTTCTACATGTGGTTCCGGCCGGAATATGTGCTGATCCTCGGTTTCACCATCGTGGTGGACTACTTCGCCGGGTTGTGGATCGAGCGGATGGAGGGGGTGCAACGCCGTTGGGCGCTCGGGGCCAGCCTGGCGGCGAACGTCGGGGTGCTGGCCGTCTTCAAGTACTGGAACTTTGCGCAGACCAACCTCGGCGCCGCCGCCCATGCGTTCGGCTGGAATTACCCGGTGCCGCTTCTGGAAATGGCCCTGCCCATCGGCCTCTCTTTCCACACCTTCCAGGCCATGAGCTACACCATCGAGGTGTATCGCGGCAACCAGCGCGCCGAACGCCACTTCGGGATTTATGCGCTCTACGTCATGTTCTTCCCCCAGCTCGTCGCCGGGCCCATCGAGCGCCCCCAAAACCTACTGCATCAATTCCGGGAAAAACACACGTTCGACCCCGCACGCGCGGCGGGCGGGCTGCGCCTGATGGCCTGGGGCCTGTTCAAGAAGATCTGCGTGGCCGACCGTCTCTCCGTCCTGGTGAATTCCGTTTATGCGGACCCCAGGCACGAGAGCGGGCCCTGGCTGGTCCTGGCCACCCTCTTCTTCGCCCTGCAGATCTACTGCGATTTCAGCGGGTACTCCGACATCGCCATCGGCTCGGCACGGGTCCTGGGTTTCACCTTGATGAAGAATTTCAACCGACCCTACGAGGCGCGCTCGGTCGGCGAATTCTGGCGGCGCTGGCATATCAGTCTCTCCACCTGGTTCCGGGATTACGTCTATGTCCCGCTCGGTGGCAACCGGGTCTCCGACCTGCGCCGTTTCTCAAACCTGCTGGTCGTGTTCCTGCTCAGCGGGCTGTGGCATGGCGCCAAATGGACCTATGTGATCTGGGGCGGATTGCACGGCCTGTTCCTGGTCATGGGCATGGCGACCAAGGCGTGGCGGGACCGGTTGCGAACCCCGCTGGCGCCATGGATCGGCGACCGTGCGATGGCGGCGTGGCAACGGACCTGTGTGATCGGTCTGGTCTGCATCGGATGGGTGTTTTTCCGGGCCGCTTCGTTGCGCGATGCCCTGGACGTGTTCGCCGGGATGTCGCGGGGTTGGGCCGGGTTCTGGCAACCATCGTCGTTCAACAGCACGTTGTGGCGCCTGGGCTATGGCCGGCTCGATTTCGCGGTCGCCTTCGCACTGATCGGCATTGTGATGCTGGTGCACCGCCTGGAACGGCAGGGTCCGGTCGGAGTCTGGCTGGACCGGCAGCCGGGGTGGCGGCGGTGGACCCTTTATTATGCGGTGACTGCCGCGATCTTCTGGCTCGCGCCCGGCTCCGGGGACCAATTCATCTATTTCCAATTCTAAGCACGCCATGTTGCGAGTATTGATCCGACTCCTTTTGCTGGCCGTGCCGTTTGTCGGGTTCCTGGTGTGGTTTGAAATCGCGCGGGGAGGACGGGACACCAACCTGTACGTCGTCAAACGCCGGCTCCTCGAGGCGGCTGCGCCCCGCGTGGAGGTGCTGGCGATGGGGCCTTCGCACGCTTGGGAAGGCATCGCCCCGCTGCTCGTCCATCCGGGCGCCTTCAACCTGGCCGGTGCGAGCCAGAGCCTCTATTATGATTGCGCGTTGGTGCGACATTATACCCCGGAGTTGCCGCATCTGCGATTGGTGGTGCTGCCTGTTTCCTACTTCACCCCGGAATACGAACTCGATCGCTCCCCGGAATCCTGGCGGGCCTATTATTACCGCCGCTTCCACGGGATCCGGAACCGGGATTGGCGTCTGGAAACCCATCTGCGGAACTGGAGCACCTGGTTTCTTTATGGAAGTGGGTCCGGCCTCGCCACAGTGCGCGGGACCCAGCCTCCCGACATCCGCGCCGAATATGACGCGGCGGGTGGAAGGGTCGATCTACGCCCGCCGGCCGATCGTCCGCTGCATCCGACCCCGGATCACGTCCGCTCGTCGGCTTCTTCCACGACCTCCCGGCATAACAGCATGATGAACCCGGCTTCGCTCGCCGACAACCGGTCGCGCTTGATGTCGCTGCTCGGTTTCCTTCGCGACCGTGGCATTGGTGCGGTCTTCGTGACCCTCCCGGTTTCCTCCGGATATCGCGCCGGGCAACGTCCCGAGGTGATGGCCCGGACGGCCGCGATGATGGGGGATTTGAAACGCGAATTCGGGGTGGAATGGCGCGATTATTCCGCCGACCCGCGCTTCAGCGAGGACGATTTCTGGGATGCGGACCATCTGAATTTTTCCGGAGCCGCAAAGTTCAGCACGATGCTGGGTGCGGAGGTGGTCGTGCCTGCCCTGGCGAAGCTGCCGGTGCGCTGAGGCAGCCCAGCCGTTCCGAGAGAGGACAGGCGAATGGCCGCAAAAGAACGCAAAAGAACGCAACAGAAACGGATGAAAGATCGGACGAGATCTTTTGTCTTCCTTGCGTTCTTTCGCGGCAATGTGGCCCGGTTCCGGTCCGCGGCCTGATCCCACCTCAGCCCAGCATCCCGGAATCCGGATTGGCGGATTGAAGCAGACGGCTGAATTGTCCGGATTGGGCGGTCAATTGGTCCCAGGTCCCCTGCTCAATCACGCGTCCGTGGTCGAGCACCACGATCCAGTCGGCCGTGCGGATGGTGGATAACCGGTGGGCGATGACGACCACGGTGCGGTGATGCCGCGCCTCGTCGAGGGCCGCCTGCACCAGTCGTTCGCTGACGTTGTCGAGGGCGGAGGTGGCTTCGTCGAGGATCAGCAACTGCGGGTTCGCCACCACCGCCCGGGCGATGGCCAGCCGCTGCCTTTGCCCTCCGGAAAGTTGGGCCCCGCGTTCGCCCACGACCGTTTCCAGGCCCTTCGGCAGGTTGCGGATGACATCCTCCAAATGCGCGGACCCGATCGCACGCTGCAACTGTTCCGGGGTCGTGCCGGGCCGGCCAAAGCTGATGTTGTGGGCGATGGTGTCGTGGAAGAGGAAGGCCTCCTGTTCGACCATCCCGAGCCGGGCGTGCCAGGATTCCGGCGAGTATTCCCAGTAATCCGCGCCATCGGCCACAATGCGGCCGACGGTCGGTTCGCGCAGCCGCATGAGCAGGCTCGCCACCGTGCTTTTGCCGGAGCCGGACGATCCGACGAGGGCCACGGTCCGGCCGGCCGGGATGGTGAAGGAGATGTCGGCCAACGCCACGGTGCCGTTGGGGTAGGTGTAGCCGATGCCTTCGAAACGGATCGAGTGTCCGACCCCGGCCCACTCGCGGTTGCCGAAAGGGCGCACGGGGAATAGGGGTGAATTCAGCCAGCGCAGAGCTTCGCGAACGCCGCCACTGGTGTAACTGATCTGGCCCATCACCCCGTAAAGCTGGTTCAGCAGGGGCAGCATCCGGATCAGGACGAAGCCGACCATCATGAGTTCGGCGCTGCCCAAACGGTGTTGCTGGATCAAAACCGTATAGGCCCAGGCCACCAGTCCCATCGCGCCGGCCATGGCGACGATCTCGGTCAGGGGCCCCATCAGGCCGCCGAGGATGCTGGCGCGTCGTTCGACCTCGGCGAGGCGTTGGTTGAGGCGGTCGAACTCGGCTTCCGCGATCTGCTGGGCATTCGCGGCGCGGACGACCCGGACGCCGCTGAAGATGGCCGAGATATAGCCGAACAATCCCAACAGGGCGCCGGAGCGTTCGTCGCCTTGGTGTTTCAAACGCGTCTGGAGCAGCATGCTCAGGCCGCCCACCAGCAGGGAAAGGAGGAACAGGCCCAGGGTCAGCTCCCAAGACAGCAGGACGATGGCCCCGAGATAGAACGCGGCGAGCAGGCACCGCTGCACCAAAAGCAGCAGGTATTCCACGGCATTCTGGGTGCGGATGGTCTCGAGGGAATAGAGGTTGCCGAGTTCGCCGGCCTTGCGTTCCTCGAAGATCTGGATCGACGCGTGTTGCATCCGGTGGAAGAGGGCGGTCCGGAGATTCACCGCGATGCGACGGCTGAACTTCGCCATCAACGCCTGGCTCAGGACCTGGGCCAGGTTTTTCGCCAGGATCGCTACCAGCACGATGCCGCAGAAGATCCCCACGTAGAATCCGGCCGCCCGATCCGGGAACAGGTCCGGCAGCCAGTGCAGGATCCGCCGTTCGTGCAGCATCTTGAGCAGGTCCTTGGGATCTGCCTGGAGCATGCCGATCAGCGGAACCAACAGCCCGATGCCTGCGCCCTCAAAGAGCGCCGACAGGGTGGCCGCGGCCACCACGGTCAGCACCAGCCAGCGATTGGGCCGCAGGTGGGGACGGAGCTGGTTCAGATCGGAGGCCAGTTCCCGCAGGACTTTGATCCAAGACCTCATGAAAAAGCCGGGTCGACGCCGGCGGACGGGATGCGGGGGATCATGCTGAGACGGACTTCACGCGGCGCGGAGATTGCCGGTAAGGCGCACGTCGGGGCAAGCGCGCCCTTGGCCAAGCGAAGGTTGACCTTGGTCAAATCCGGGCGTGCGCCGATGGGCTAAGCTGGTGAAGATGCAAGCCGATCCCTGCATGAAGTCCCGTCGTCATCTTCGCCTGCCCCTGATCGCCGTCCTGGCGTTCGCGGCCGGTCTGCGCGCCGACTTCCAAGGGTCCACCCACCTGATGCCTTTCGACGAGGAGACGCTGGCCTACAGCAAGTCACCCGACACCGGGGCCATTGCGCGGTTGCAGCGTCGCATCGATGCCGGCGAGGTGGTGCTGAAGCCCGACGACCGGTTTGGCTACCTGCTCCCGGTGCTGGAGGCCCTGCAAATCCCGCGTTCGTCACAGTTGCTGGTCTTTTCAAAAACCTCGTTTCAACGCGACCGTATCTCCCCCTCGTCGCCCCGGGCCCTGTATTACAACGAAGGCGTTTACATCGGTTACGTCTCCGGCGCGCCGCTCCTCGAGGTGTCGGCGGTCGACCCGAAAATCGGCGCGGTGTTTTACACCCTGGAGCAGAAACCGTCGGCCAAACCCAGGTTCGTGCGCACCGACAACTGCACTGAATGCCACGCGTCCGCCAAGACGATGGGCGTGCCGGGCCATTTGGTGCGTTCGTTCCAGACCGATGAGTCCGGGATGGTGGACCTGCTGACGGGCGTGGATTCTGTCGATCACCGGACTCCTCTGGCCGACCGCTGGGGCGGGTGGTACGTGACCGGCACCCACGGGGCGCAGATGCACCGGGGAAACCTGGTGGGGAAAGCGGAATTCGATCGGCAGGAGAAGGAACCCAACCACGCGGGCAACCTCACCGATTTGGGACATTACTTTGATCCGGGCCGCTATGCCGAACCCGGCAGCGACATCGTTTCGCTCATGGTGATGGAGCACCAGACCCACCTGCAGAACTTCCTCACCCGGCTTGGGTACGAATCGAAAATCCATCTCACGGCGTATGGCCATGTGAACTACCTGAAGAGCGCGACCGAGGCCTTCCTCAGGTATCTCCTGTTCGTCGAGGAGGCTCCCCTCACCGCGCCGGTCCATGGCCGGACTGATTTCACGGAGGCGTTCGTCCGGGCGGGGCCGAGGGATTCGCGCGGACGCAGCCTGCGGGATTTCGACCTGCAGACCCGCCTTTTCAAGCATCCGTGCAGCTACCTCATTTACTCGGACGCCTTCACCGGGTTGCCGGAACCCCTCAAGGAGAAGTTGTACCGCCGTCTTCACGACATCCTGACCGGCCAGGATCCCTCCGAGGCCTTCTCCCGCCTCACGCCGGACCTGCGGAAGGAAATCTTGGAGATCCTCACCGAGACCAAGCCGGATCTGCCGGATTACTGGCGCCATCCCGCGTCGGATTCAAAGCGCTAGCCCCCCGGATTAGGCGGTTGCCTCGCCACGCCCGGACGCCAGAATCGGTGGGTCCAATCCCTGTCGCCCGATGCATTCCCTCCGCAAATTTCTCTCCGGGTTGTTCACCCTCGCAGCGCTGGTGTCGGCGCGCCCGACGTGGGGTGCACCGACGCCCGGCAAGCTGGATTTCAACCGCGATGTGCGACCCATCCTCAATGAGCATTGTTTCCAATGCCATGGGTTCGATGACAAGACCCGCAAAGGCAAGCTGCGGCTGGACGTCCGGTCCGGGGCTTTGACCGGGGGGAAGTCGGGGCATCCCGCGTTGGTCCCCGGGAGGCCGGATGAATCGGCCTTCGTCCAGCGGATCCTCACCCATGATCCGGACGAGCTGATGCCGCCGCCGGAATTCGAGAAGCCACTGAACGGGGCGCAGGCGGAGTTGCTGCGGCGTTGGGTGGCCGAGGGTGCCGAGTACAAGGCCCACTGGGCTTATCTCGTGCCGGAACGCCCCGCCCTGCCTGCGGTTGCCCACCCGGACTGGCCCCGCAACGGCATCGACCATTTCGTCCTCGCGCGGCTGGAGGCGGGCCGGTTGCAACCCCGGCCGGAAGCGGATCGGACCACCCTGATCCGACGGGTCACACACGATCTCACCGGCCTGCCGCCGCGGTTGGAGGAGATCGACGCCTTCCTGGCCGACGGTTCCCCCGCCGCCTATGAAAAGGTGGTCGACCGGCTGCTGGCCTCGGCGCGGTATGGGGAACGGATGGCTTTGGAATGGATGGACGCCGCGCGTTATGCCGACACCCACGGATATCACATCGATTCGGCCCGGGACATGACCCCCTGGCGCGACGGCGTGATCCAGTCGTTCAACGACAACCAACCGTTCGACCAGTTCACCTTGGAACAATTGGCCGGCGATCTCCTGCCCGGTGCCACCCGCGCGCAACAGGTCGCCTCCGGTTTCAACCGGAACCACATGATCAATTATGAAGGGGGCGCGGTCCCGGAGGAATATCACGCGGCCTATATATTCGATCGCATCAACACCACCGCGACGGTCTGGCTCGGGCAGACCCTGGTGTGCGCCCAATGCCACGATCACAAATACGACCCGTTCACCATGCGGGATTACTATGCCCTTTATGCGATCTTCAACCGGGTTCCGGAGAACGGTCTCGACGGACGCAATGGGAACGCGGTCCCGCTCGTCAGATTGCCCTCGGACTCCCAGGCACAATCCCTCTCCCGGCTCCAGGAAGCCGTCCGCACCGCCGAGGCCCGTGTCCAGAATCCACCGCCGGAAATCGATTTGGAACAGGTCGCATGGGAGGCGTCCCTCAACCATCCCGATGCCCCGGTTTGGACTGTCGTCGAGCCATCGGACCTGAAGTCCACGGGCGGCACCCATTTCACGCGCCAGGACGATGGTTCGTGGTTGGCGGAAGGTCCGGCGCCCGACCAGGAGGATTATACCTTCACCGTGTCCAGTGAGTTGCCCACGCTCACCGCCATCCGGATCGAGGCACTTCCGGATGACCGGCTGCCGTCGCATGGACCCGGGCGGTTCGACAATGGGAACCTGGTGTTGTCCGAGGCGGTCGTGATGGCGGGTGGCGAACCCCGGAGGGTGAAGGCGGTCTCCGCGGACCACAGCCAGGCGGAGTTTCCCATCACCAATGTGATCGATGGTCGGTTGGACACCGGTTGGGCCATCATGCCCGAGGTCGGCAAGCCCCACCATCTGGTGTTGGAACTGGAGGCACCCGTCACGGCGGTGGAGGGTCACGCGACGGTGGCGGTGACGCTGAGGTTCCGTTCCACTTTTGCGCGCCACTCCATCGGCCGTCTCCGGGCGGCGCTCACGGGGTCGGCGCAACCGCACGGACTGAAACCCCTGCCGGAGGCAATCCGATCAATCGCCGCGACTCCGGACCCGCAACGCACCGAACCGCAGCGGGCCGAGTTGAAGCGGCATTATCGTGAACAGGTCTCGCCCGGTCTGCGCCGGCTGCGGGAGGATTTGGCGGCCGTGCGCAAGGAGCGCGATGCCGTGGAACGGGCCGTCCCGACCTCCATGGCGATGGCCGAGATGGAACAGCCGCGCGAGACTTATATGCTGGTGCGCGGCCAGTATGACAAGAAGACCGATAAGATCGGCCCGGCAACCCCGGCCTCGCTGCCTCCGTTGACAGCGGACCAGCCTGCCAACCGTCTGGGTCTCGCCCGGTGGCTGGTGTCGCCCACGCAACCGCTCACCGCCCGGGTCACGGTGAACCGGTATTGGCAGATGTATTTCGGAAACGGGTTGGTGAAGACCGTCGACAACTTCGGGACGCAGGGCGACTGGCCCACCCATCCGGAACTGTTGGACTGGCTGGCCACCGAATTCGTGCGCACCGGCTGGGATGTGAAGGGGTTCCAGAAGCTGATTGTGATGAGTGCGACCTACCGCCAGGACAGCCATGCCCCGCGGTCCCTCTATGATCAGGATCCGGAGAACCGGTTGCTGGCACGCGGACCGCGCGTCCGGCTGCAGGCCGAATTCCTCAGGGATCTGGCGCTGAGTGCCGGCGGACTGCTGGATCCACGCATCGGTGGCGCCAGTGTGTTCCCGTATCAGCCGGCGGGACTGTGGGAGGAATTGATGTCGCGGGAGGACAACGATTCGTTCACGGCCCAGAAATATGTGCCGAGCAAGGGGGCCGATCTCTATCGGCGCACGATGTACACGTTCATCAAGCGGACCTCACCCCATCCCAGCCTGAGCACCTTTGACGCACCGGACCGGCAGGTGTGCACGGTGCGCCGGCCGCGGACCAACACGCCGTTGCAGGCGCTCGCGCTGATGAACGACCCGACTTATATCGAGGCGTCGCGGAAACTGGCGGAGCGCATGATCGCCGCGGGACACGACGAGAAGGGACGGATCACGCAGGCCTTCCGGTTGGCCACCGGGCGGGTTCCGAAAGGCGCGGAGTTGGAAGTGCTCCTGGGTCTCTACCGCCAGCAGTTGGCGAAGTACCGGGCGGATCCGGGGGCCGCGGAGAAACTGTTGGCGGTTGGCGATGCCGCCCACGGCACGACGGACCCGGCCGAGTTGGCGGCATGGACCATCGTGGCCAGTGCGATCCTGAACCTGGATGAAACGGTGACGAAGGGGTGAGAGATTCCCGGTTGCGCGGGTCCACCCGAGGCATTAGACACATCGGCATCGACCGATATGTCACGCCCCGCCACACCCGGATTGGTCCGTGCCGCAAAGGCATTCAGCGAGCCGACCCGGATCCGCATCCTGCACCTGCTCCGGTCGGGGGAGCTCTGTGTGTGCGATCTCATCACCGCACTGGACGTGACGCAATCGACCCTTTCGACCCATCTGAAGGTGATCCGCGACGCCGGCCTGGTGACGACGCGACGGTCTGGCAAATGGATCCATTACTCCCTGTCACCGCACGGCCTGGTCCTGACGAAGGCGGTGTTCCACCCGTTTGCAGCGGAGTTGGCGGCGGATCGGACGCATCGGCGGGACGCGGCCCGATTGGTCCGATCCGCGGTCGGTCGTGGTTGTGAAGGGGAGGGATGTTAAGGCCATGACGCCCCAAGCCAGCCCCCACCAACGGTGCCTGGCCGAGTTTGTCGGCACGTTTGCCCTCGTGTTCGCCGGGACGGGCGCGATCGTGATCAACCAGGCCGGGAACGGGGTGATCGGGCATGCCGGGATCGCCCTGACCTTCGGGTTGGTGGTGCTGGCGATGATCCACACTTTTGGAGACGTGAGCGGGGCGCATCTGAACCCGGCGGTGACCCTCGCATTCGCCGTCGCACGCCGTTTTCCGGGGGGTGAGGTGGCGGGCTATTGGGCGGCACAGGTCGCGGGGGCGTTCGCGGCGAGCGGGTTGTTGCGCGTGCTCTATCCGGCCGACCGGACGCTCGGTTCGACCCTGCCCGCCGGCAGCGACCTGCAGAGCCTGGTGCTCGAATTCGTGCTGACCTTCCTGTTGATGGTGGTGGTCCTTGGGGTGTCCACCGGCGCGAAGGAAAAGGGGATCACCGCCGGGATTGCCATCGGTGCACTGATCGGGTTGGAGGCGATGTTCGCCGGACCGGCCTGTGGGGCGTCGATGAACCCCGTGCGGTCCCTTGCCCCGGCCGTGGTGTCGGGCCATTTTGAGCATTTGTGGCTTTATATCGTGGCGCCCTTCGCCGGGGCCCTTGCGGCGCTGCCGGTGCACCATTGGATCCGGGGTTCCCTGAATCCCTAGTTTCATTCCATGGCCCTCACCTGTCCGTGAATCCCAATCCGAAGCCCTTGGTGCTCGTGTTGTGCACGGGCAATTCCTGTCGCAGCCATCTCGCAGAAGGCATCCTCCGCGCCGCTGCCGGCGACGCCTTTGAGGTGGCCAGCGCGGGGTCGAAGCCTGCCGGTCACGTGCATCCGCTCGCGATCCGGGTGATGCACGAGATCGGGATCGACATCTCGGGACACCGTTCAAAGCATCTCTCCGAATTCCTCAGCCAACCGGTCCACACCGTGATCACCGTCTGTGGGAATGCGGATCAGGCGTGCCCGATATTTCCGGGCCAGGTGAACCGGCACCACTGGCCCTTCGACGATCCGGCCCATGCGACGGGCACCGAGGAGGAGCAGTTGGCCGTGTTCCGGCGGGTGCGGGACGAGATTGCCCGTGTGTTCGGCGCCTATGCGGCCGGGCGCCGTGATCGATGAGAGCCGTGGGACCGCTTCACTTCGAAGGGATCACATTCACGGTATAATATCCGACCGGATGCAGCAGCGGCCGACCGTCGCGGCTCCGCACCCCGGGCAGCTTCAACTCATGGATGTGACCCGACACGAGATCGGTTTTCAGCCGCACCGTTTTGCCGTCGGCCGACACCTCCGCGCCATGAATCACGGGATGGCCTTTGTCGACCTCCGGTGACCCGTAATCCGCGCGGTAGAGATAGGTATAATCTTCGAGCTGATAGGACGCCGGGTCGGCCGCGGAGGTCGATTCGACCGGGTCGGTGAAGGTGAGTTCGAAGCCATCGGGCTTGACGTGCATCTCCAGGATCTCGAACGGCCGCCGACCGGTCCAGATGAGCCGTTGGAGGGCGAAGGGTTTGCCGCCCCGCGCTCCCCAGCCCCGGTCGGTCCCCCCGACAAACAGCGATCCATCCGGACACATTTCCAAGCTCAGACAGCCGGAGGCGAATCCTTCCCGGAAGGGGAAGCAGGCACCCTGATAAACACCGTCCACCTGTTCGAGGCAGACCCGCATCACCGTGCTCCAGGTTTGGTCGCCGACAAAGAGTTGGTTTTGGAACGGTCCGAAGCGTCCGCCGGTGCCGTCGTTTTGTATGCCACTCGCACTCTGACCCATTTTGTTATAGGGGAAGCCCACGGCCGGCGGCACAAACTCCTTCATCTTCTTCCATTCGGTCTGGATCCGGCTGTTGCTCAGCGGATCGGCCGGACGGGGCCCCATGTTCGCGGCCAATGAATACCATTTGTTGCCACTCGGGTTGCCGACGAATGTCCCGGGCTTGAGCGGCTTCAGCCAACAGGTCCCGTTCCAAGGGCCCTGGTTGTCCGTATAAAACAGGTCGCCCAGATGGTTCGTCGCGATTCCGCCCGGCGACCGGATCCCGCTCACCGATGGAACCGCCTTGCCGTCGGGTCCGACCTTCATCCCCCAGCCCCGGAATTCAGTTTCGCTGGTGAAAGAGCCCGTCAAACACAACACCACCCAGATGTTCCCGTCGCGGTCGAACTTGGAGCCGAAGGCATATTCATGGTAGTCGCCGGTGATGCCCCAGCCGTCGGAATAGGTCTGGAACACATCGGCCCGGTCGTCCCCATCGGTGTCTCGGAGACGGGTGATTTCACCGCGCTGGGTGGCATAAAACCAGCCGTCGCCCTTGGTGGTGATCCCGAGCACCTCATGCAATCCTTGGGCATAGCGGGTGAACTTCACGTTCGCCGCGGTTGGCGTGTCCTGGAACGCGCCGTCGATGAACCAAATGTCGCCCAGTCGGGTGGACACGGCGAGGCGTTGCGCACCGAAATGCTGGATGGCGCCGGCTTCCAACACGACGCCCTCCGGTATCGGCAGCGTGATGATCCGGTAGTATTCGGATTCTTCCTCGGCCTTGCCCGCGGCCTGGACGGCGATCCCGAGCCCGAGCCCGAGCCCCAGCAATGTCCGGTTCATCAAGTGTGCGTAAAATGAAATGTTCATGGTCCTCTCGTGATACGGCGGCCGCTGTGTCACCAGTTTATTTCCTCCACCAGTTCCCCCGGCGCCCGGATCGGAACCCGCAACTCCCGCCCGACGATGACCGCCTTGGCGCCCCGGAACCGGTAATGCACGCTGCCCCCCACGAGGAAGCCGTCCTTCTCCACCTGGATGTCGCCGGTCGCCGCACGGAACCAAAGCGTCCCCGTTGCCGGCACTCCGCTGAAAGTCAGCGTCCGCACCAGCGTGATGTCGACGTCGACCGCCTTCGGGACGATCCGATCCGTGACGGCGGTGCCCTCGAATTCATATCGGAACGCGGGGCGCCTGGAACCGTCGAGATCATAGCCGAGGAACTTATATCCCGGGGAACGGGTCTGGGCGGCGGGCCAGGGCGCATCGGGCGCCGGCAACACTGCGAACGGCTGGCCCTCGGGGAGTCGGACCAAGTGGTCGCCCAACGGCGGCTCATAACCCACCCCGCGATCGGTGCTGTGCCGGGAACGGTCGATGAACGAACCCTGCCAGATCATCGCCAGCCGCATCTGGTTCGCATCAAAGGCGATGTTGGCCCGCTCCGGATAGCCCACGCCGATCGCCCGTGAACCGGCCCCGTCGATGAAGTTCCGGTAAATCACCGGTTCCTTCTCAACGAGGATTTCCTGTCGCGCCCGCACGAGGCCGGCCGGGATGTCGGCCTTCGCCCCGCCCGCCATCCACGCCCAGATCGCCTGGATTTGGGCATCGGTCCCGCCATCCAGGATCTCGGTGTTCACCGCATGACCCTCGGGCCAGAAACTGGGCATGCGGGTGCCGGGCCGCAGGGCCGCCGGATCGGGCAGGTAACGGCGGAACCAATCCCATTCCAGCCGTTCATACATATGATCGAGGCCCAGGGCCGGGATGCCCATGGAGCCGAGCGTCGAAAACGTGTGGCAGGCCACGCAGCTCAATCCGTCGCGACCCACCAGTTTGCGGCCGAATTTCGGGTCACGCCCGGTGACGACAGGTTCGGGTGGCAACGGTGTTTTCCGGTCTGCCGCGGCCAGCAAGGCGGGTAGGTGCCCCACGTTGGCGGCGCCAAAGACCGGCATGCGCACCGCCATATAGGGCCGGACCTTGGAACCTTCGTTCAGGAGGGTGGACAACCATTTGGAACGTAATTTTGCGCCGACGCCGTTGAGGTGGGGAGGGAGTTTTCCCTCTTCACCCAAGTCCGCCTCGCCGACCACTTTGAACCATGCGTCCTTGCCGGTCAGGGCCGGTCCGCCGAAGCCGTCCCGCGCGTGGCAGCAGTAGCAATTGAACCGGGCCAGCGACCGGCTGACCTCCTGTGCCGGGGTGATCGGCCGGGACAGTTGGTCGGCGGCCGACAGGGTCTGGCGCAGGGCGGCGCGTTGGGTGTCGGTGAGATCATAACGCGGTGAGGCAGCCGGAACCGTGTCGGCAAGGCAACCGTTGGCGGTGCGTTGCGCCAAGGTCGCCAGCGGCTGCGCCTTTCGTCCCGTCGCCACCGGGGCAAGCCCGTCGTCAAGGGCATGGCACGCAGCGCAATTGAGCTTCTCGAACCAGGCTCGACCCGAGGCCGCCTTCACCGCTTCAACTGCAAATTCCTGGTGTCCCAGCGGCACCATGGGCTGGCCATAATGTTCGAGGGCCGCCGCCCCGATGGGTTGACGTGTGAATCCGGGTCCCGACCAACCGGCCTTGAGTTCGAACCCGGCGCCGTTCTGGAAAAACCGCAGGTCAAAGGAATGCGGGCCGGCCTTGAGTTTAACCTTGCCCGTTTTTTCCTGGGGCGCGTGTTCACCGTCATTGTCCACCACGCGGGCCCCGTCGAGGTCCAGGGTCGATCCATCATCCGAGGTTAACCAGAACGTGTAGTCGCCTTCCGTGGGCGCCGTGATCACTCCGGTGAACTTGAGGGCGAATTGCTCGCCCCGCTTCGCCATCGTCGTCACCAAATCGCCCGTCTCACCCGAGGCCATGGGTTTGGCCCCATCCAATTCCGCCGTCTTCCCGAAGTGTCCCTCGAAGTAGTCCCAACGGACCCCGGGGATGGTGCGCAACGGCAGTTTGCCATCGGTCAGCCCCGGCACCTGTCCGGCCAGCAGGTAGGTGGCGATCACGATGGCCTCGGTGTCCGTCAGGTTTTGGGAAGGCATCCGGCCCCCGGGCCGATGCTTCACCGGGTTCAGGAGGAAGCGGACGAGTTCGCCTCCGGGATATTTCTCGGCGAGTTTCCCCAGCGGGGCCCCATTCTCTTTCGCCTTCTTCCAGACGTCATCGGGCACGCCGTCGGGACGTTCCATCGGGGCATGGCAAGCCACACAGCCCAGCGCATGATAACGTTCCTTGCCGATCTCGACCCGCGCCTTGTCAGCGCCGAGAAACCCCGGTGGTCCGGGCGGTTGGACGGAGGCCAGAAAATGGGTGAGATCCTCGACGGCACCGAGGCGGGCCCCGGGGTCGAGCCCGTGCATCACGTCGGGCATTGGGGTGCCCGGTTTGGCGCGGGCATGATCGCCGAGCCAGGAGCCCATCCATGTGGATTCCAACCGCAATCCCCCATGACCGAGGACGGGTCCGGGGCGCGGTGCGAACCGGGATCCGGCTTCGGGACCGGGTTGATGGCAGGCAACGCAATTCAACTCATTGAGCAACATTTCACCCTCATCCACGCCGGGTGGCAGGGGACCGGTCGGGATGAATCCGGCGGCGGTGACATGGGCGGCGACCAAGACGAGGCTGGACCCGGCCAGAGCGAGGAGACCACGGGGGAGTTGCATTTCAGTGCTGGGAAGCGGCGGCGACAAGAACGCTGATCGAGAGGGCCAGCCAGGTGAGTGCAAACAACGCCCCGGCGATGATCCCGATCCAGGCGTGAACCTTGCCCTTGGCCTCGGGATGTTCATGGGCCCGTCGCAGCCCGATGATCCCGAAAATGAACGCCGCGATCCCGAGGAATCCCCCGATGATGGGAATCAGGGAAAAGACGCCCAGATAATAGGCTGCCAATGCCGGGACGTTGCGAAACGGGATCAGCGAGCTGACGCCTCCGATTTCCGCGGGCCGGGGCGGTGGGGTGGACATGCGGCGATCACGGCGGGACGGGGAAGGGAACTCAAGCCGGAATTTGATTCCCTTCGGACTTGGCTCCCTTTGTCATCCGGTTCGGCAACGGCACCCACATCCCGAGCAACGCCACCAGCGCCGCCACGAAGGCGAGCAAGCGGAAGCAGGCGGCATAAGAGCCGGCCGCCTGGTGGGTCAGGGCCAGCAAGAGCGGGCCCGTGGCCGAAGCGATGACGGTGAGCATCTGGGCCATTCCTTGGATCGTTCCCAACGCCGCGCGACCATAGGTGGCGACCCAAAACCCGAAGAACAGCACCGTCATCAAGCCACCGGAGAGACCCATCACCACGGCCTGTACGTAAACGGCGCCGGTGGTGTGCAGGTGCGGCAGCGCAAAGAGTCCCCCACCCAACAGCGCCATGGCCGGCGTCAGCAGCAGCCGTGGCGACCGACGTTGTCCCAGCCAGCCGCCCAGAAAGTTCCCGGCCAACCCGGTCAGGGCGGTCACCGCCAGGGTCCGGTGATAGAGGACCGGTGCGAATCCGAGTTCGACGAGGATGCTTTCGTTGAACAACCCGATTCCGGAGGCCACCAAGCCGTATAATGCGCCGGCCAGCCCGAACACCCAGAACGCGGGGGTGCGGAAGGCCGCCGCCGCTGTCCACCCAGCCTTTCGGACTGCGTCGCTGCCGTCCCGAACCCCGGCACTTTCCGGGGAATTCCGGACCAAGACGTGCCCCAGAATCGCCACCGACATCACGCCCAGTCCCACCCAACCCCACGCCGTGCGCCATCCCAGGGCATCAACCGCGCCTCCCACCAAGGGAAATGCCGCCATGAACCCGAAACTGAGTAGCAACGAATAGGCGGCCATCGCCCGGGGTGAACCACCCGGGAACCATTGTCCGACCAGGCTGATGCTGACCGAAGAAAGGGCGCTTTGTCCGAGTCCGCGGGTGAGCAGCAACAGGACGGCGAGTTGGGCGGTCGTGCGGCTCACCGCCATCCCCATCACAGCCGCACCCAGCAGCAGGGTCACCAGGGTGAGAACCCGCCGGGCTCCCCATCGGTCGAGCAGTCGTCCGAACCCAAGGCAGGCCAGCGAGCCCAACAGGGTGGTCCAGAGGTTGAGCCGGGCATATTCAACCCGACCCAGCCCAAAGTCTCGGAGCAATGGTTCGGTCACCAACCCCAGTCCCTGCGTGCGTCCCGGAAGAGTTGCCACCATCGCCGTCGCGGCG
>JANYCC010000274.1 GCA_025360495.1 Verrucomicrobiota bacterium
GGGTGCGCATGGACCCTTCATTTCAGCGGACCCACCAATCCCGGAGCCACCTCCGCCAACAATCGCGCGGCGGCATCCGCTGAGGCGGCGTCCAAGTGCTTCGAATCGGTGTAAGTCGGCACCCAACCGCGACGGAACCACTCGGCCCGGAGATCGATCCGGCCCAGTCCGAATTCCTGCGCGATCAACTCCGCCGAGTCAGGTTGGGTCCGCAGGGGCGTCGGGCCTTGTTCCCCGGCCAGCAGGTCCACCAGGACGACCACCACCCCGCGTGCCTGAAGGGCCGCGATGGCCGAGCGCAACGGTGCCAAGCTCTCGGGGCGGGGCGTCTCGACGGGTTCCGCGGGAGCGGCTTCGAAGGCCGTGGCATTCGTCCGTGGCATCGAGCCTTTGGCCGACGGATCGCGCCATTCCTTCAGGGTCGAATACAGCAGGCTGCTCGGGCGCTGTTCCGCCGCGAAAAGTGGGTCGGCACGGGCCAGTTTCAGTCCCGGCGAATGCAGGTCGTCCAGCAACATCGGGTCATTGGTCTTCCAACCGCCGTTGAGGGTGTAGGTCTCCACCAAAACCACCCGCGGCAGGTCGGCCCGGTTCGTCAGGACCACCATCCCGACCAGGGGCGTTGACCCGTCCAACCCGAGCACCGCGATGTCTGCCAGCGGGGTGTTGGCAAAGGCTGCGGATCGCAAGCGCCCTGACAACGATGAACCGACCAGCACCCAAGCCGGCGCCTGCGGCAATTGCAGATAACGTTCGATGCGGATCCGGTTGGCCCGGTAATTGGATTCCCCGAAATCGGCCCGGAGATGGAACCGGACCAGCATGCCGCGCCAACCCGCCAACAGGACGAGGGCGACGCCCAAGATGGTGAGGGCTTGGCGATGGCGCATGGTCAGAATTGGAAATAGATGAAATCGCCCGGCGTCCCGGCATTGACCCAGATCGCGGCCAACAGCACGCCATACACCGCGGTCTCGGCGTGGTGCCATCGGGCCGTCGGAAGGACCGACCCCGTCCGGAGCGCGCCCCACAGATGATGGAGCACGACCGGCAACCCGAACAACAGGGTGACGAAGGCATACTGGGGCAGGATCCCGCCCGGGTTCGTGGCCAGGCACCCCAGATAAGCACCGGCCTGGCGGATATCCGGCAGCTTGAACAACAGCCAGAGCAACGAGACCAGGTTGAAGGTGACGGCGATGCCGAGGACGCGGCGCCACCACGGCCAGTCTTCCGGATGACCGCGTCCGACCCCGGTGAACCGTTCGAAGGCCAGCAACAGGCCGTGAGCCGTGCCCCAAATGGCGAAGCCCCACGCCGCCCCGTGCCACAGGCCGCCGAGGAACATCACGAGGAAGAGGTTGATATAGGTTCGGGCCTCGCCGCGACGGTTGCCCCCGAGCGGGAGATAGAGGTATTGGCGCAACCAACTCGAGAGCGAGATGTGCCAGCGCCGCCAGAATTCGGTGATACTCACGGCGAGGTAGGGATGGTTGAAGTTGATCGGGAGTTCATAGCCGAACAACTTCGCCAATCCCTGTGCGATCAGGGAATAACCCGCGAAATCCGCCAGGATCTGGAACGAGAACCCATATAATAACAGCAAGAGGTTCAGGCGCGGCAATTCCAGGAACTCCGGATAATGCAACACGCCGGTCGCCTCCTTCAGGTTGTCCGCCACGACCAGCTTCAGGAAGAATCCCAGCACCAGTTTCCGCATCGCCCCGTCCCAATCCACGTCGCCCCAACGCTTCACCCCGATCTGGTGGAAGAACTCCCCTGCCTTGACGATCGGGCCCGACACCAACTGGGGGAAGAAGGCCTTGAAAAACCACACGCGCGCATGGAACCACGCCACCGCCCGCGCCCCCAGCGGCGGTGCCAACCCGGGAAAACCCGCCGGCCCCGCCCGCCACGATTCCATCACCAGGCTGATCCCTTGGAACGTATAGAACGAGATGCCGCTCGGCAGCGGGATCGCGCCGAGCCAGGGCAGTTGCGCCCGCCACGATTCCGGCAGGAGCGTTCGCGCCAGCAATCCCGCATATTTGAAGAACGCGAGCGCCCCAAGGTTGAATGCCAGGGCCCCGGTCAACACCCACCTTCGCCGCACCACGGGCGTTCCGGGTGACATCAATGCCTGGGCCGCCGCGGCGTTCAGGGCGGTCGAGGCGATCAGCAGCAGGACCAGCCAGGGAGTGTGCCAACCGTAGAAGACGAAGCTGGCGACGATCAGGACCCCGACCTGCCACCCCGCCCGCCGCACCGCGTGGTACAGCAGGAACACCAACGGGAGGAAAATGGCGAAGGTCCAGCTATTGAACAGCATTCAGGAGCCGGGAAAAGGCCCCCCTATTTGGTAACGAATGCACCCCTCGGGCGGCAAGCCGGGAGATGGGGAGAAGGGGGAGGTGGGGTGACCGACGGGACTCGAACCCGCAACAACCAGAACCACAATCTGGAGCTCTACCATTGAGCTACGGCCACCAACCGGACGGCGACGCTAGGAGCCCACCGCCAGAGCGTCAAGCACAGGGAGTGATCCTTACCAATCCGCCAGAAACGCTCGCAACGGGATCAAATCGGGATCGTCCAACCCCATCGTACGGACCATTTCCCTCCCTTTCTTCCCCGCCGCGCGTTGCAACCACTCTTGGGCTGCCGCCAATTCCCCCAATTGACACGCATAACAGGCCAGGTTGTAGGCGATCGTCGATTCCTCCGGGAATAACTCCGCCGCCGGACGCAACAACCGCCACGCCTCCTCCGTGCGTTTCATCTCGTGCAGGCAATAGCTTTGGTGGATCCATCCCGACGCCCGGTCCGGGAGGGCCTGCGTCATCGTCTGCGCCACCGCCAACGCACCCTCCCAATCGCCCACGAAGGCCCGCAGACGCCAACAGATCTCCAGCACGTCCGGATGATTCCGGGCCGGTTCCGATAGCGCCTGCAACTCGCGCTCCGCCTCGACCGCGTCGCCCAACTCCAGCCAACCTTCCGCCGCACGGGCATGATGCAGGTCGGGAAACCCCAAGTCGTCCACGCCCGACTTCTACCTTCCGCACCCCGCTGCCGCAATCGCGGGATCAACGGCTATCAGGACGCATCTTGGTACTGCCTTCAGGAATGCCATCAGGGCGGCTCGGGTGGAACCTCGCCCCAAAACGGACCACGCCGTGACGGACCCGCCGCCTTCATCCTTCACCCTTCATCCTTCACCCTTCATCTTCCCCCCATGCGCGCCTTCTGGATCGCCCTTCTGTCGGGGTGGCTGCTCCTCACGCCCACGGCCCCACCGCTCCACGCCAAAGACATCGCGGGGCCGATCACGTCCTGGTCCGAACTCCCCGCGACCTTGCGGCAGATCCTCGCCGCCACCCGCGCTCCGGGTTCGTCATGGGGAATGCTGGTCGTCCATGCGGATTCCGGTGCCGTTTGGTTCGCCACCAACTCGACCCGCCTGTTCGTCCCCGCGTCGAACACCAAATTGTTCACCGTGGCCCTCGCCCTCGACCGCTTCGGACCCGACCATCGCTTTTCCACCACCCTCGCCTTTCCTGTCCCTCCCGACTCCACAGGCACGTCCTCCGGACCCCTTTGGATCCGTGCCGGCGGCGCTCCCTTCTCTTCGCCCCGACCGAGCCTCGGGGACCCATCGGCATCGCTCACGGTTCCCTCCATTTCCTCGTCCCCCTTGGCACCCATCCTCGATCTGCTCGGGAAACACGGGGTTCGCCGCATCACCGGCGGTCTGTATCTGGATGACCGGTGGTTTGATGCCCCGCCCTTCGGGGCCGGTTGGAATTGGGACGATCTGCAAGAGGCCTATGGCGCCCCGGTCAATGCCTTCGTCTGGAACGACAATTCCGCCGCCGTCATTGTCACGGGTGGGACCTCCCCCGGTTCACCGGCGACCGTCAACATCGAGCCTGCGCTCCCGCTTTTCCTGATCGAACCGCAGGTCACCACCGTGGCCACCAATCAACCGGCACACCTGACCTACCGCCGGCTCCCGGGCGAATCCAAGCTCCGGATCACCGGCACCGTCCACGTCCGGGAACGGGTCGGGGAACGTCTGTCGGTGCCGGACGCCCCTCGCGCTTTCGGACTGGCACTGCAAGCCGCCCTCGCCCAACGCGGCATCCAACTCGAAGGCGGCATCCGCATCGCCGGACCCGCCGCGATCCCACCGGCCGGATCGCTGGGCCAGACCGTTTCCGCGCCGCTTCAGGTTCTCGCGGCCGAATGCCTGAAACCCTCCAACAACCTGCTTGCCCATCTTCTCCTCCTCCAAGTCGGCGCCGATGTCCGTCATCATCCGCGCCCCACTGATCGGTCCGGCGGGGTGGACGACGCGGAGCGCGGGACGGCGGCCCTGATGAGCTTCCTCCGTCCGCTGGGAATCACCGGCAATGATGTTTTCATCGAGGAAGGGTCCGGTTTGTCACAAAAGAACCTGGTGAATCCGGATGCGACCGTGCGGCTCCTGAGACACGTGAAACAGGAGGTCTGGGGTCCGTCTTTTATCGCCGCGTTGCCGGTGGGCGGCGTCGATGGAACGTTGGCCGGGAGGTTCCGGGAAGGCCCGGCGCACGGCAATGTGCGGGCCAAAACGGGGAGTCTCCGCCACGTGCACGCCCTGGCCGGCTATGTGAACACCGCCGCCGGCCAACCGCTGGTTTTCGCCATCTACGTCAACGCCCACCAAACCGAGGCGGACCTCCCGTCGGCCCGGACCGAGATCGACCGGTTGGGGGGTGCGTTGGCGGGGTTCACGGGCCGCGGTCCGGAGTGATGGGGAACGTTATATAACCTCGAGGTACAGGGCCCGGAAATCGTCCCGGCTCACGGGCACGGCATTGGTCTGATGACAGGGATCCTCGATCGCCTGCCCCACCAGTGCGTCGAGTTGCTCCGATTTCACACCGTGATCTCCCAACCGCGTGTTGAGCCCCAACCCGGCAAGGAAATCCGTGACGAAACCGATCGTCCGACGATCCGCCTCCGCGTCCGGGCAGGATTGCACTTCCAAGCCGCAGGCGATGCCCACCCGCCGGTAAAGCCCGGGCTTGCGCGCCGCACAAAACTTCATGCCCGCCACCAGGCACAGCGCATTGGCCAGCCCATGGTGCATGCCGCAGAGCGTCGACAACGGATGCGCCATTGAATGCACGACCCCGAGGTCCTTCTGGAAGGCCACCGCGCCCATCGCCGCCGCCACCAACATCCGGCCCCGCGCGTCCAGGTCGTGCCCATCCCGGACCGCCCGCGGCAGCGCCTCGACGATCAACCGCACCCCCTCCAGCGCAATGCCGTCGCACATCGGATGAAAGGACGGGCACGTATAACTTTCGATGCAATGGGTCAACGCGTCGGCACCGGTGGCCGCGGTCAGTTTCGGAGGCAAACCCACGGTCAATTCCGGGTCGAGGATCACCAACTTCGCAAGCAGTTCAGGATGGAACAACACCGCCTTCCGTTTCGTCCCGTCGAGCGTGATCACCGAACTCCGACCCACTTCGGACCCGGTTCCAGCCGTCGTCGGAATGGCGATCAGCGGCGCCATCCCGGTCCAATCAAGCGCCTCCTCATAGAATCGCAGCAGGCTCGCCCCCGGATGTTTCGCCAGCAACCGCGCCGCCTTGCCCGCGTCCAACGGGCTGCCCCCGCCGATCGCGATCACGCCGTCGCAACCGTGCTCCCGCATCAGGGCGGCCGGGCGTCGGACATCCTCCTCGACCGGATTCGGGTGCACTTCCGTGAAAGCGAACCAATCCCGGTCCCGGCCCGATTCACCCAGCACCGCCACCAACGCCCGGAACGCATCGGTGCGCGCCAGACCGGGGTCGGTGACCACCAACGGCCGGCGAATGCCCAACCGGAGGAGGTTGGCGGGAAGTTCCTGCAATGCACCGGCTCCGAAAAGGGTCCGGGTCGGAAAGGAGAATGCGACGATGCCCATCGGGGAAAGCGTGCGATGGAGTCCCCCGGATCGCGAGGGATTTTTGCGGGGGGGGAGGGCGGAGATCGGAGATGGGAGATCGAAGATCGCAGATGGGAGATGGGAGATCGGAGGACTTAACCCTGACTTCCGATCGTCGATCTTCGATCTCCGATCTCCGACTTCCCGCCGCCTTCGCACCGTGGGTTGTGGATCACCCCCTTTTCCGGTTATGCTGGGATCCTCGAAGCGAATGAAACGACGTTCCCTACCGCTGCTGGTCGCCGGACTGATCGCCGGATTCCTCGTGGCCGGAGCCGGTCCCACCCCCGCCCCGACCGCCGGCGGGACCACCAACAACCCCACCCGGGCCGTCGTCACCATTGTCCAGGACGACAATGCCACCCGGGCGTTCGAGCCCGACCCGGCCGTCGTCGACCGACTCGTTGACCTCGGTCTTCGTTCCTTCACGGGCAAACCCTCCGCCTCGGCCGCCTGGCACGCTTTGGTAAGCTCCAATGATGTCGTCGGTTTCCGGGTCTGCAGCACCCCCGGACCGGTCACCGGCACGCGCCCGGCCGTCGTCGCCGCCCTCGTCCAGTCACTGGTCGCAGCCGGACATCCGCCCCGTCGCATCGTGATCTGGGACAAACGCGCGGGGGATCTCATCCTCGCCGGCTATCCCGCCCTCGCCGACCGCCTCGGGGTCCGTTGGGCCGCGACGGAGGAGATCGGCTGGGACGAATCGAAGTCCTTCGATCACGAGCTTGTCGGACGACTGCTGATTGGTGACTTGGAATACGGCCGGAAACAGGGCCCGGAATACGGGCGGCGTTCCTTCGTTTCCAAGCTGCTGACCCACGATGTGACCAAGATCGTGATCGTCGCGCCGTTGCTGAACCACAATCACCTGGGCGTGAATGGACAACTGGCGAACCTGGCGCTCGGCAGCCTCGACAACACCTTCCGGTTCGAGCACGACACCGAGCGATTGGCCAGCGTCCTGCCGTCGATCTGCGCCATTGATGAACTGGCCCAGCACCTGGTGTTCGGCGTCACCGATGCCCTGATCTGCCAGTACCGCGGTGAGGAACGCACCCTGCTCCACTATGCCATCCCGATGAATCAACTGCGCTTCAGCTTCGATCCCGTGGCGTTGGATGTCCTGTCCCTCGCCGATCTGCAAAAGGCCCGCGCGGCGCATCCGACGGAGGGCGAAAAAGAGTTCAAGACCGACCTTTATCTCAATGCGGAAGTCCAGGACCTGGGCGTGGCCAACCCCGAACACATCGAGATTCGCCGACCGTGAGGGCGCCGGTGCAGAGCGGCGGAGCCTCAGGGGTCGGAGCCTCGGCGTTCGGAGCCTCGGCGTTCGGAGCCTCAGCGGTCGGAGCTTCAGAAGTCGGAACAGCACCGCCAAGGGCAATGTTTCACCTCAAGAATGGGATTGAGTTTCAGGGATGTTTGGGTTCCGACTTTTCAGCCCTGACCCCTGACCCCTGACCCCTGACCCCTGACCCCTGACCCCTGACCCCTGACCCCTGACC
>JANYCC010000288.1 GCA_025360495.1 Verrucomicrobiota bacterium
GGCCGCGACAGCCCCGGGGGGGCGGGTTTTCCTACCCGCCTTACCACGATGCCCAGAGGCGCCCGACTCGTCAGGCAGGATTGGAGCGTCCCACCGTCCGCTCCTACTGGGCCTGGCGTCACTGGGCCGGCTTTCGCCCGACGACCGGACACCAATAGACCTTAAATCCACCGGCGCACGTGGGCCTTATAGGACAAGTAGCCATTCCCAAACCGGGCTGCCAACGCGCGTTCTTCCGGGAGGATCTGATACCGGTTCATATACAACACGAACCCCGGGATTCCGAGCAGCGCCAGCAGGTTCCCCAGAAAACAGCCCCAGCCGAGCAGGACAAAGAATATCCCGAGGTACATCGGGTTCCGCGAGAGGCCGTAGATCCCCGAAACGACCAGCGTCGAGGCGGATCCCGGGGTCATGGGATTGACCGTGGTCTTCGCGCGGCGGAACGAGACCACCCCGGCGACGGCCACCGACACCCCGACCAATCCCAGGATCATCGCGGCGAGCACATGCCCTGGATAAACGAAATTGAGCGGCGGCGAGACGACGGTGGCGACGCACATGAGCCCCACGACAACCAGTCCGACGACTCCGGGCGGGATTTTCAGTTCGAGGTTGGCGATGGACCGATCCTATTTCGCGGGGGCGGGAACATGGAACAACAAAGGGTGCCAAGGGTGCCAAGTCCACGAAGCCCATGAACGATTGGAAACCTGGGAAGGCACCGTCCGCACGCCGCCGCGGGGGAGGATGTTCTAATTATTGAGGAGACCTTTTCGCACCCTTTGCGCCCGTAGTTGTTCAAAATCCCGGCAGTCTTCCCACCCCTCAACCCACAGAGGCGCCCCGACCGAACGGGCGCATCTGGGCAGCGTGAGAAGCCGGGCCATGGGATAAGCGGGGCGGGTAGGAAAACCCGCCCTCCCAGGGCGTCATTTCTGCGCTTTGCCCCGGACCCGACCCCGGATACTTTATTGGGACGGTGGAAGGTCGGGGAGGTCTCCATGGGGCTGTCGGGGGTGCATTGCTGGACGTGGCCCTGTCGCGACCGGATGCCATCGCCATCAGGTCGCCCACAACGCCTGCGGCTCTTGGACCCATGGGAAGGTTGGCAGGGACAGGTCCTTCGCTCGGCCCGTGCGATCGCCGCCGCGGCTCCAGTCGATGTTCCGGTGTTGCTGACGGTCTTCAGTCCGCTCACCCAAGCCAAGAATCTCTGCGGTGCGGCGTCCCTGGCGGATCATTGGCGTCATGCGCATCGCGAACTGATGTGCGGACTCGGGATCCTGGGTGAAAACGCGCGGCGAATGGTGCGGGCGGCGCGAACCGTGGGGATCCATGGCATTTATTATGTGATCCAGGAAT
Source organism: Verrucomicrobiota bacterium (assembly GCA_025360495.1). Lineage (GTDB taxonomy): Bacteria > Verrucomicrobiota > Verrucomicrobiia > Limisphaerales > UBA9464 > UBA6176. The sequence continues at coordinate 1,366 of JANYCC010000288.1, forward strand.
GCGGTCATTGCGGACTGACCGCCCCGGGATACGTGGAGGCGTGCGGTGGGCTGGACCGGTCAATTCTCAACGAAGGCGATTCCGGAACGAACTGGGTGCATCTTCATGGGAATGTCGTGGATTTCGCCGGCTTCGCCCGTTATCCGGCGGCGGTTCTGCACTGGGACGAGAAGGCCTCCGGGGTTTCGTTGGAGACCGGGGCGGGGATGTTCCCGGGAATCGTGAGCGGCGGCATCACGTGGCCGGAGTGCGGCGTGGTCGATGGGCCGTTGCGGATCCGCCAAACCCGCGAGGCGGTGTTGGATCGGATGGCGGGGCTCCGTTTCATCCTGTCGGCTTCGTGCGTGGTTCCTTATGCCGCGACCGATGCGGAGATCCGGGCTGCGGGCGGGGCGTAGATCCCGGCGCGCTTGCCCAATTCCTCCCTCCTCGCTATTCAATTCCATGCTGCCTGACCGTCCGCTGCCACCGGGATCACCTCCCCCGGTCCCTTTTGCACGCCCCGATGCCGGCCGGTTCACGCCGGAACCCCCCCGCCAACGCGCCCGCGACATCCCCCCGCCCGGCAGCGAAAACTGGAACGCTCCCTGGGTCCAGATGCGCACGTTCAGTTATCAACCGGCGATCTTCCCCGCCATGATGGGACCTTGCTCGCGCGACGCCAAAGCCGGCGATTGGGTCACCGTTTATGACAAGAACGGGCGCCCTTTCGGTCACGGTCTCTGGAATCCGGGCGCCCGCGTCCCGCTCCGCGTCGTCCATCACGGACCCGATCCCGTCACCGACGCCTACCTGTTCCAACTGCTCGACCTGGCGCTGGATCTCCGACTCCGCGCCCTCAATCTCCCGGCCCACACCAATGCCTTCCGCGTGGTCCATTCCGACGCCGACAGCCTCAGCGGCCTGATCGTGGACTGCTTCGCCGACGTCCTTTCGGTGCAGGTCCACAGCTATGGCATCTGGAAACGGCTCCCCGCCCTGCTCGCCCATCTGCATTCCAAACTCGGGACCAAACGCGCCGTCATCGTCGTCGAACCGACCGTCGCACGGCATGAGGGCATCCGGCCCCATGAATATAGGTCCGATGACGTCCGCGCGGTGCGGATCCATGAGCATGGGATCCGCTATGACATCGATTTCGGGTCCGGACATAAGACTGGATTCTTCTGTGACCAACGCGAGAACCGGCGCCGGCTGGCCAATTGGACCAAGGGCAAACGCGTGCTGGACCTCTGTTGTTATACCGGCGGTTTCTCGCTCGCGGCCAAGGTGCTCGGCGGCGCATCCGAGGTCGTCGGAGTGGATCTCGATGAGGAAGCCATCGCGCTGGCCCGGCGCAATTCGAACCTGAACCAGGCCCGCATCGAATGGACCCATTGCGACGCCTATTCCTATGCCCGCCAGATGCGGAAGGATGGCAAGAAGTTCGACGTCGTGATCCTCGACCCGCCCAAGCTCATCGACGGGCGGGAGGAGATCGACCACGAGGAGGGCATGGTGAAATATGAGGATCTCAACAGCCTCGGCATGGTCGTCACTGAGCCCGGCGGACTGCTGGTGACCTGCTCGTGCTCGGGACTCCTTTCCGCCGAGGATTTCGAACGCATGGTGATCCGCAGTGCGCATCGCATCGGACGCAAGCTGCAGTTCGTCGACCGCACCGGCGCGGGGGAGGATCATCCGGTGATGTCGAACTGTCCGGAGAGCCGCTATCTGAAGGTGCTGTGGGCGCGCGTGTTTTAGATCCGGCATAAGTGTGACTCTCATGCTGGGACCCAAGGCACGGAACCGAAGAACCGCGGATTTCACGGATTTCACGGATGTTTGACCCACTTGCTCTCTCTCCATCCGCGTCATCCGTGTCATCCGTGGTTCATTTTCCCGGCCCGTCATTGAATCCCGGGGGTTCCATTTCCCCGGCGGCACGGTTCGACGCGCTGCGGTTGGGTCCGACGCCGTTCCTCGCGCTCGCCCCGATGCAGGACGTCACGGATCTGCCGTTCTGGCGGTTGCTGGCGCGCTATGGCGGACCCGATGTCTATTGGACCGAGTATTTCCGCGTCCATTCCACCAGCACGCTCGAACCCTGGATCCTGAATTCGATCACGGACAATCCGACCGGTCGGCCGGCCGTGGCGCAATTGATCGGCAATGACGTGGCGGCATTGGTGAAGGCGGCGCGCCAACTCCAGGAACTGCCCGTCGCGGCGGTGGACCTCAACCTTGGTTGCCCGGCGCCAGTGGTGTACCGCAAATGTGCCGGCGGCGGACTCCTGCGCGAACCCAAGCGGGTGGATGCCATCCTCGGCGGGATGCGCGACGCCCTGACCAAGGTGCGGTTCACCGTCAAGACGCGCATCGGCTTCGATGACCCGCGGGTGTTCGACACGTTCCTCCCCATCTTTGCCCGGCACGGCCTGGATCTGTTGACGGTGCATGGTCGGACGGTGAAGGAGATGTACCGGTCCGAGGTGCACTATGATTATATCGCCCAGGCGGCGGCCGCCCTGCCCTTTCCGGTGGTGGCGAACGGCAATGTGTTCTCGCCCGAGCGCGCCGCGCAGGTGTTGCACCAGACCGGTGCGCGGGGCCTGATGATCGGACGGGGCTGCATTCGGAACCCGTGGTTGTTTGACCAGATCCGCGATCATCTTGCGGGCCGGATCCCGCGGTTGCCGAGCGGCCGGGAAGTGCTGGCTTATATCGGCGAATTGTTCACGGACACGCGGCCGAGCGCCACGTTCAGCGAACGTCTCCATGTGCAGAAGATGAAGAAATACATGAATTTCCTTGGGAACGGCGTCGATCCGGAGGGCCGGTTCCTGCACGACATCCGCCGGGCCGAGACCCGCGACGGCTTCTTCGCGACCTGCCACGAATTCCTGGATCATGGCGAACCGATGGCGCTCGTCCCGTTCCAAGCCGACGCGCCGGTGGAGCAGAGATGAACGATGAATGATGAAGTATGAGGGATGAGGGTTGGTGTCAGAGGGGCCGTGGCAGCGCATGGGAATGCGCTATGGCTGCCGCCCCGCTCCGCCCCCTCTCTTCCTGAGGAACGAAGGAGGAGAGGGATGGGGAGAGGAGGCAGGTCCGTGTCTCGTCCTCGCGTCTCGTCCTCGTCCTCGTCCTCGTTCTCGTGTCTCGAAGTCTGGGGCCCGATCCACGAGGACGAGGGACGAGGACGAGATGCACGAGTACGATAGCTGCGGGGACGGCCGACCCCTCTCTCCGACTCTCTCCCCACTCGTTCCTCGCGGGGCGAGAGGGACCGGAA
>JANYCC010000299.1 GCA_025360495.1 Verrucomicrobiota bacterium
CTGACCTTTGCGGCCATCGCCACGGACAACAGCCGGATCGAGCCTGCGACCGAGGTGACCCTCACGGCGATCGGGCCCGGGTTTGAATCGGGGTCCGCGAAACTCACCGTGGTCGACGACGATCTTCCCGCGGTGAAACTGACGGTGCTTTCCACGAACATCAGCGAAGGGGGCGGACCGCAGGCAACAGTCGGTACCGTGACCCGTTTTGGCCCGATCACCCGACCCGTGGTTTTGGAGATTGAGAATTCGCGTCCGGATCTCCTGCACGTGCCCGCAGTGGTCACCATCGCGGCCGGTCGCACCAGTTTCAGTTTCCCGGTTGCCGCCATCGAGGACACCTTGGTCAACGGCACCCGAACCGTCGAACTGCGCGTTTTCGTACGTGAAACCGGCTCGGAGAATCTGGTCGCGGAGGGAGAAGGCGTGGAGTTGAACGTCCTCGACAACGACGGCCCCACGCTCGGTCTCACGCTCGATCACGATCTGGTGCGCGAAGGCATCGTCCACGCCGCCACCGGCACGGTCACCCGCAACACGCCCCCGACCGCCGACCTCGTGGTGACGCTCGCGAGCAGTGACACCAAGGAGGCAACCGTGCCCGCCACCGTCACGATCCTGGCCGGAAACGCGTCCGCCAGTTTCAGCCTCGATTCCCTCGACGACGGTTTCAAGGACGGCAACAAACCGGTCACCGTCACCGCCACCGCACCGACCTTCAACCCGGGCAGCGCGAGCTTGGTGGTCTCCGATGTCGACCTGCCCGATCTCGTCGTGACCCGGATCACCGGACCGTCGGCCGGCGACACCGAATCGCTCTCCAGCACCTCTTATCGCGTCGAGAATCACGGCGTGACCCCGACCGCCGGGGCGTTTGTGACGCGCATTTTCCTCAACACCGACCCGGTGGCGGGCGGCGGCCTGTTGCTCGGACAGTATGCCTACAGCGATCCCCTCGCGCCCGGCCAGTTCTTCGAGCTGACGCTCCAGTTCAAGTTGCCGCAAACCGTGGGGACTTACTGGTTGTCGGTGGTCACGGACGCCGGGGACGACATCAACGAGGTCCGCGAGGATAACAACACCCTGACGGCACCCCAACCGGTCCGCGTCCAATCGGCCTATTCCGCCACGGTGTCCACCGACATCACCTCGGCGTTGGCCGGTCAACCGATCCCGCTGCATGGATCGGCCGTGCGACGGGACGGGCAACCCGCCGCCAATGTCCCGGTCGCGATCCAGCTTTTGGTCCGCGGTTTCCGGCGCACCCTCAGCGTGGCGACGGATGGGATCGGGAATTTCAACACGGTGTTCACCCCGCTCCCCGGGGAGGCGGGGATTTATACCCTCGGCGCGGCGCATCCCGGCGAACCGAACGCCCCGGTGCAGGACCAATTCAGCATCCTCGGATTCCGGGTCGACCCGGGTTCCGTGAATCTCAGCCTGGTCCCGGAAGGTGTGAAAACCGGGGAAGTGCTGTTGGACAACCTGAGCGACGTGCCCCTCACGAGCCTCACTGCCACCGTGATTTCCGGTCCGCCCAACCTCGACATCCAACTCACCCTCGACACCCCCGTGCTCAGCGGCTTCGGCACCGTGCACCTCGGCTATAAGGTCACGGTCAAGGGCAACTCGATCACGTCCGGAACGTTCGGCGTGCGCGTGACCACCTCCCAGGGACCGGTCGTGGAATTCCCGGTCACCTTCCACCTGGCCCTGCCCCAACCCCTGCTCGTCTCCATCCCGCCGTCGCTGCAGGCCGGCATGACCCGCGGCGGCCAGAGCAGCGTCGAATTCGAGATCGTCAATGTCGGCGGCGCCCCCACCGGCCCGGTCCATGTGGCCCTGCCGGACGCCGCGTGGATCGGCCTGGCGACGGCCGACACCCTGCCCTCCATGGCACCGGGTGAAACCAACCACGTCACCCTGCTGCTCACGCCGGCCACGGATCTGGAACTCGGACCCTATGACGGCGGACTGGCCTTCAACGGAACCGGGGTCTCCCTGACCGTGCCGTTCCAATTCGTGACACAATCCGACGCCTTTGCCCAACTGCTGGTGAAATTCGAGGACGAGTTCACCTATTACGGCGAGGGCGCACCGCGGGTCACCAACGCCGTCGTCACGGTCCGCGATGCCGTGTCCAAACAGGTCGTCGCCACCGGGGTCGCCGATGCCCAGGGCGAGTTCGCGCTGCCGAATCTGCGCGAGGGCGATTATATAATTGAATCGACGGCCGAGAAGCACACGCCGGCTTTCAACAATGTCCGGGTCGTGGCCGGCCAACCGAACCAACTCGCCGCGTTCCTCTCGCGGGAGTTGGTCGAATACGTGTGGACGGTGGTCCCGACCGAGATCGAGGACCGCACCCACATCGTGATCGAAACCATTTTTGAAACCGTGGTGCCCGCGCCGGTGGTGACGATCGACCCGAGTGCGATCGACCTGGCGGAGATGGTCGGGGACGAGATGCAGGTGGACCTGGTGATCTCGAACCACGGCCTGATCGCCGCGCAGGATTTCCGGCTCGATTTTGATGCGCACCCGAACTTCACCTTCTCGCCGTTGATCCAGGAACTGGGCACCTTGCCGGCGCGAAGTTCCTTCGTGGTCCCCCTGCTGATCAAGCGCACCCCGGGCGGCGGATTCGCCCAGGTCGCCGGCGCCCCGCGAAACCGCTCGGCCGGTCTGGCGGCGACCCCGGCGGCCGCCCCGTGCGCGGGATCCGGCCGCGGCACCCACAAGCTGAAGTGCGGCGAACTCAAGACGTACACCACCCCGATCACGCTCCGCAACGCCGCCAATTGCGGCGGCCCTGGCGGGGGCGGGGGCGGCGGTGGGGGCGGCGGTGGCGGTGGGAGCAATTATGGTTATGGCGGCGGTGGCGCCCTGTCGGGGCCCGGCTATGGCGGCCCCTATGTCACCAAACGCACCTTCCAACAGGACCCCGTCTGCGACTGTGATCCGAAGGTCTATAAGGCGAAGTGCTTTGAAATCGGCGTCGGCGGCCTCCTCGCCGGTTTCGCCGAGGGCGCGGCCAATGCCGCCCTCGCCTCCGTCCAGGGCAAGGCCGAGCTCAACCTGCAGGGCAGCGCCAAGTTCTGCACCTGTTGTGACGTCGAAGGCGAGGGCTATAAGCTCGATGCCAATGCGGAAATGTCCGCATCCGTCAGCCTGCGCATCCCGATCGTCGGCGGTGACGTCAAGTTTGCCTATAGCGAAGGCGGTTCCAAGTTCGAGATCGGCGCCACCGCCGGCTGCTTCGTCACCCCCAAGGTCGAACTCAAGGGTAGTGTCCAGGCCTCCACCGGATGCCATTTCTCCGACCCGAAATACTGCGCGACCATCTCCGCCGGCGGCAGCCTGACCGGTTCCTGCGAACTGGGCGGCGGTGTCAAGGTCACCACCGGCGACGTCAAGGTGGAGGAGAAGGCGAAACTCATCGCCGCCATCAAGGGCGGCCTCGATGTCCAATACACCGGCTGTTCCGGCGGGAAAAACTCCCTCAAGGTCTGCCGCTCGGCGGTCACCGCGGAGGTCGGGGCCGAGTTCGCCCACAACGGCCAGAAATTCACCCCGAAGTTCTCGCAGGAAATCCTGCCCAAGGACTGCCATGACGGATTCTCCGCCGCCACCGATTACCTCGCGGCCGACGTGCAGAACCAGGTGGAGGATTTCGCCGAGCTGATGTTCGTGAAGTTCTTCGAGAGCCATCCCGAATTCGCCCGCCGCGAGATCATCCGCCAGGCGATGGCCGGCCAGGACGCCGCCAACCGCTCGGTCGCCCCCGCCTCCGTCGAACCCGTCTCCGCCCGCGATCCCTTCGCCAGCGCGCTCCAGACGATGGCCCGCCGCTATGGCATCCCCGCCGCCGGTTCCGCCGCCGCCAATGCCACCCTGGCCTCCCGTCACGCCGCCCCCGCCCGGGCCGCCCAACCCCAGGGCGGCGACGGCATCTGCGCCCGCGTGAAGCTCCGCATCGACCAGGACCTGATCCTCACCCGCAACGCCTTCAACGCCACCCTCGAACTCATCAACAAGGACACCGCCAACGACGTCGAGGAGGTCAATGTCAGCGTCGAAATCTATGACGCCGACGGCCACGCGGTCACCGAACGTTTCGGCCTCCGCCCGCCGGTCCTCACCAACCTCAGCGCCGTGGACGGAACGGGGGTCGTCGTCGCCGGGAATTCCGGGTCCGCCTCCTTCATCCTCGTGCCGACCCGCGACGCCGCGCCCGACCATGACGTGGTTTATGGCGTCGGCGGCTTCCTCAGCTACAGCATCAACGGCAAGAAGGTCGCCATCCCGCTCGTGCCCGTCCCCATCACCGTGCGACCCGACCCGCTCCTGGTGGTCCAATACTTCCATGAACGCGACGTGTTCAGCGACGATCCGTTCACCAAGGACATCATCGAGCCGACCGTCCCTTATAACCTCGCGGTCATGGTGTCCAACTTCGGCAAGGGTGAGGCGAAAAACGTCCGTATCGTGTCGAGCCAACCCCAGATCATCGACAATGAGAAGGGCCTCGCCATCGAGTTCAAGATCATCGGCACCCAGGTCGCCGGCCAGGAGGTCGACCCCTCGTTGACCGTCAATTTCGGCCTCATCAACCCCGGCGAACGCGCCATCGGCCGCTGGCTGCTCACCTCGACGCTCCAGGGCCTGTTCGTGGATTATAGCGCGACCTTCGAGCACATCGACAACCTCGGGAAAACCAACCTCTCGCTCATCGATGCCGTGACCATTCACGAGATGATCCACCTGGTGCAGGCCGGCGGACAGTTCGAGGACGGCAAGCCCGATTTCCTCGTCAATGACCGCATCGACAACGAGGACCTCCCCGACACCCTTTACCTCAGTGACGGCAGCACCAACCGGGTCACCTCGGTGCGGGAGGTCCGGCTGGATGGGACCCCCACGCCCGCGAATCTGCAGGTCCAACTCTCGGCCGACATGCCCGCGGGCTGGGGTTACCTGCTGGTGCCCGAACCGTCCAATGGCACGTTGGAACTGACCCGGGTGGAACGGAGCGACGGCACGGTCATCGGGCTCACCACCAACGTCTGGGTCACCGACCGGACCTTCATCGGCGGCAGCCAGCGCCCGCGCAATGAGTGGCGCCTCCACCTCCTCGATTATGCCAGCACCGGGATTTACACCCTGTTCTATTCCGAGCGATCGGCGGCCGACCTGAAGGCCCCGACCAGCGAGGTGTTCGCCTTGCCGCCCGACAGTTTCACCACCATCCCGGTGCTGTGGGACGGCGGCGACGAACCCGGCGGCAGCGGCCTGGCGGGTTTCGACATCTTTGTCTCGGAAAACAACGGTGCATTCGTTCCGTGGATCCAGAACACCACGGCGCGCGGAGGTGTTTACAAGGGCAAGGCCGGCGCCAGTTATGCCTTCTATAGCGTCGCCTTTGACCAGGTGGGCAACCGCGAACCCGCACCCGCCACGCCCGACGCCACCACCTCGGTCACGCGCGTGAACACCGCGCCGCATCTGGTTGTTCCCGGCATCGCCACGATCGACGAGGGCACCACCCTGGATCTCGTGCTCCAAGCCACCGATGCGGAGGCCCCTCCCCAGAGTTTCATCTGGAGCCTCGGCGCCGACGCACCCCCCGGCCTCCGGATCGGGGCCACGGACGGACGGATCACCTGGACCACCGGTGAAGGAAACGGACCGGGAACCAACAAGTTCACGGTGAAGGTGCAGGACAATGGCTCGCCCAGCCTGAGCGATTCCGCCCTCGTCACCGTGATCGTCCGCGAAGTGAACACCGCGCCGCAACTGGCGGAGGTTCCCGATGCGATCATCGCCGAGGAACAACTCCTGACGTTTGTCGCGGTCGCGGTGGACGGGGATCTGCCGGCGCAAAAGCTGTCGTTCCGCCTGCTGCCGGGCAGCCCGGTCGGTGCGACGGTGGATCCGCTGACCGGCGTGTTCCGATGGCGCCCCAGCCGTCTCCAAGGCGGGAAAACCAACCTCCTCACCCTCGAGGTCCGGGACGACGGCGATCCCGTGAGGACGGCCCAGCGCACCTTCCGGGTCGCCGTCCGCGACACCGAGGGCGACTTCGCCGTCACGCTCGGCCGAACCAACCTGGACCGCGGCCTGACCGCCGGCATCCCGGTCCGGCTCAATGCGCCGATCGACCTCGCCGGCGTCAGTTTCCAACTCGATCTGCTGAACCCACAACTCGACCAACTCACCCTCGTGCCGTTGGCCGCCGAACTCTCGACCGCCACGCTCCATCCCACGCCGGGCGGCCATTACCAGGTCGATTTCGTCGCCCTTGCGGGGGCCTCGCTCGCCGGTGACCGCGTGATCGCCGACCTGCGTTTCCGGGCCATCCCCGGACCGGATTCCGCCGTGCAATCCCTCGATGTCTCGCAATTGGTCGGACGCCGGCCGGACGGGACCAGCGTGCCCAGCCCGAGCACGGGCAACGGCCGGGTCGTGATCATCGGTGGGCAGCCTTATCTGGAGGCGTTGTTCACCGAAGGCTTGACCCGCCAGATCAAGGTGTTCGGCACCCCCGGACTCACCTATGTCATCGAGGCGTCTGACCGCCTGGAATCCACGGCGACCTGGATATTCCGGGGCAAGCTGCCGTTGACGGGATCGTCCGGGGACATCGTGGTGCCGGCCGGCACCGGGGACGTCGAGGTCTTCCGGGCCCGGGTTCAGTGAGGTGAACGGATCAGGTGAGGAGCGCCCGCAGCCATCCGGGCACAGGCGCTCCCAGACTGACTTGCCGGCCTCCTTCGAACACGGCGACCTGGCGGAACGGTCTCCGCAGGTCGTCATGGTCAAAAACCAGCACGTGGGGGAGATCGCGGATGGCGGCACGGAGATTTGCCAGAGTGCGCGGAAAACGGGTGATCAGCTTGTCCGACGGGACATCGTGCCCGCCTTGGGAAACACGCATCGCCACCCGTTCTTCGCTGACCTCCGGACCGGAAATCCCGATGAAACAAAGGATCACGTTGTACCCCGACGCGACGGCCTCCCTCAGGAACGTCAGCTTCTCCCCCACCGGATCCGAGAAGACCGTTTCAAACGCGAAACTCTCCCGTTGTTCCACCAGTTGGCGTCGGATCACATCGGCAAGCCGGGCGGCGCCATAGGGATCCAGGTGGAGTTCCGCAGCGAGCACGTCGGCATTGACGAATCGCAGACCGGCCGATTGCAGGTGGGTGTGCTGGAACGTGGTCTTCCCCGCGCCGTTGGATCCGGCGACGACCACGATGACGGGCCGACGATTCCACGGCGGAGTCATCGCCGGAGGGCCCGGATCCGGGCCGGCCGGAATTCGCGGTTCACGAAACGGCCCGGGGTGCGCTTCCCGTCGGCATCCGTGCGGATCAGCAGGCCCGCCTCGTCCGGATGCGGCTCGTAATGCGGGAACGGCTGGGATTGGAGGAACAGGGTGACCCGACGTCGCCCCGCCGGCGTATCCACGGAGGCGAGGCACTCCGAAAGCGGTTGGGCACCGGCGCTCCGGCACAGCGCGAGGACCTGCGCGCCCTGCAACAGGGGCTCGATGCCCCGACCGATCCGCGCCCAGAACTCCACCTGTCCGGCGATGGATCGTTCCGCCGTTTCGGCAGCCAACCGCGCGTCCAGGACCAGGGCATCCGACAATTTCACCGGCTGACTCATGAAAGACGGGTAGCATAACGCTACCCCCTTCGTCAACCCACGGATTCCCCGTGCTTCAGCCCCCGCTTCCCGCTCTGCTCCACGCCCGTGCCGACACGCCGACAGGATCCCGCCATCGGGGCCGGACTGGTCTTGGGAATCCTCCTTTGGGGCGGGAACAATGTCGCCCTCAAGCAAATCGTGGGGGTGTGGCCCCCGCTGTGGACGGGTTCCACCCGGTTCCTGATCGCGGGACTCCTGCTGCTGGCGCTGCTGCGTTGGACCCGCTGGTTCGGGCCCTGGGTCGATCCGGGTCCCGAACTGCGCCGGGCCCTCTGGTGGCGCGCGGGTCTCTCGCTGGCCGTCTATATCGCCGCGTGCAACTGGACGCTCCGTTTCATCCCGGCCTCGCATTTCGCCCTCGACCTGGCCACCGCCCCGGTCTGGGCGCTGCTCGCCGAGGGACATCCCGCCGACCGCTCCGAACGCCGCCGCCGTTGGCTCGCCACCGCCCTCGCGTTCGCCGGGGTCGCCGTCCTGATCGCCCCCGGATTGCGCATCGGGGGACGTTGGTGGGGCGAACTCTGCGGCCTGGGCACCGCCCTGCTCTGGACCTGGCACAGCCGCCAGTGCAAGTCCGTCGCCGTCGGACTCTCCGGCGCCGCCGTCACCGCCCATGCGATGTGGCGCGCCGGTTGCCTCCTGTTCCCCGGGGCCGTCGCCGAAGTCCTGTGGATCGGACACCTCCCGCACGGGGACGTCCACGTGCTCGCGCTCCACGCGTACTGCATCACCCTCGGCGGGGTCATCCCGTTCGCCCTGTGGAACCACGCCCTCTCGCGCTGGCCCGTGAGCCGGGTCTCCCTCTATGGAAACCTGATCCCGGCGAGCACCATGGGCTGGGCGTGGATCACCCTCGGCGAACCCGTCTCACCGACCTTTGGCGGCGCCATGGCCCTCATCGTCGCCGGAGTCCTCCTCGGCCAGGCCGACCTCGGCCGCCACTTCCGCCGCTGGTGGACGCCCGAGGACTGAGCAAGGCCTCGGAAATTGATGATTTTGGATTGGTGATTGAGGATTGATGATTGCCATCGTCCCCCCATGGACGTGCGCTCCCTCGAATCCTGCCCGCCCTTCACCACGAAGGATGGTTCGGAGATCCGCGAACTCCTCGCCCACCGCAATTCGGCGATCCGCAACCAGAGCCTCGCCGAAGCCCGGCTTCCCGCCGGCGCGGCCACCGACGAACATTATCACGTCCGCACCGAGGAGATCTATTTCATCACCCACGGCTCCGGACGCATCCGCATCGACGGCGAACTCCGCGACGTCGGACCCGGGGACGCCATCGCGATCCCGCCCGGAAGCCGTCACAAGCTTTGGAATACGGGCACCGCAACGTTGCGCCTGCTCTGTTGTTGCGCCCCGGCCTATGAACATGGCGACACGATTCTCACCGAGCCCTGACCCGCGCCCCTCCGTCCCCACCCCGTGAAACCCACATCGATCCGACTGTTCATCAAGCCGGGCTGCCCGTGGTGCGATGAGGCCATCGACTGGCTCGACACCCGGGGTATTTCCCATGAAACTCTGGACGTGATCCGCGATCCCGGCGCCCGCCGCGAGATGTTCGATCTCACCGACCAGACCCGCGCGCCCTCGATCGATGTCGATGGCGAAATCCTCGCGGATTTCGGTGCGGACGAACTGGAGGTTTGGTGGAAGGAGAAGGGTTTTGACGCTTGAATCCCGCCCGATGACGCCCGCCCCCTTGTCGCCCATCGGTGCCGGCACCCGCTTGGTCGCCGTGTACGGGCAACCCATCCGGCATTCCGCCTCGCCCGCGATGCAGAACGCCGGGATCACCGCGCTCGGCCTCGACTGGCGTTATGTCGCCTGCGAGGTCGATCCCGCCGATCTCACCACGGCCATCGCCGGAGCCCGCGCCATGCACTTCATCGGCCTCAACCTGACCGTCCCGCATAAACTCCTCGCCCTGGACCTGGTCGATGAACTGGACGAATCGGCCCGCCAGTGGGGCGCCGTGAACACCCTCGTTTTCGAAGGCCGCAATGCCGCCGGTGACTGGGTCCCGGTCGGCCTCCTCGATTCGGTCTCCGGCCCGATCCGCAGCCGCGGTCATAACACCGACGCCGATGCCATCATCCGGTCGCTGGGGGAGGATCTGGCGATCGAACCGCGCGGATCGCGGGTGCTTTTGCTGGGGGCGGGCGGGGCCGGACGCGCCGCCGCGTTGCGACTCGCCGATGAAGGCGTGACGGAACTCTGGCTCGTCAACCGCACCGCCGATCGGGCCGAAGCCCTGGCCACCGAGATTCGCGATCGTTTCCCGGCCGTCGAGGTCGCCGTCGGTTACCCGGCCACGGATGTCGAAATCATCCTCAATGCGACGTCGCTCGGATTGAAGCCCGGTGACCCGCTGCCGCTGGACACCGCACGGTTCCCGCTGCAACGCGCGGATGGCGTTTACGACATGGTGTACCGGCCGGCGACGACCCCGCTGCTGGAGGCGGCCCGGGCGGCGGGTTGCCGGACCGCCAACGGTCTGGGAATGTTGCTGCATCAGGGTGCCGCCGCGCTGGAATTGTGGAGCGGACGACCCGCACCCCTCGGGATCATGCGCACGGCCCTCGAACTGGAGGTTTACGGGTGAGTCCCGCCTTTGTGGATTGGTGGATCTCCCACCCCAGCCTGTTCGGGATGCCCTTCCATTTCTGGTCTTTCTGGTTCTTCGTCGTCGGGGCGTTCATCGGCAGCTTTCTCAATGTCTGCATCCACCGCATGCCGCGGGGCGAATCGATCGTCACCCCACCCTCCCATTGCCCGCATTGCCAATACCTCATCCCGATCTGGCTCAATGTCCCGATCGTGACCTGGCTGTGGTTGCGCGGGCGTTGTGCGAAATGTGGCGCGCCGATCTCCCCGCGTTATCTCGGCGTCGAACTCCTCACCGGCATCGCGTTCCTCGCCGCCTGGCTCCGGTTCGGCAACACCTCCCCCGCCCTCGCCCTCTCCCTGTGCGTGCTCTTCGGCGCCTTCATCGTCGCCACTTTCATCGACTTCGAACATTTCATCATCCCTGATGAAATCACCATCGGCGGGACCGTCGCCGGCTTCCTCCTCTCCATCGTCGCCCCGGGTCTCCACGGTGTCACCCGCATCACCGACGCCCTGAAATCCAGTGGCCTGGGCATCGCCGTCGGGTTCGGCGTCGTCTATGCCATCGTCCGCCTGGGCAAGCTCGCGTTCGGCCGGGAGAAGATCCCGCTCGAGCCCGGCTCCCGCGTGGTGTTCCACGAGGACGGCTTGGAAATCCCGGGACGCACCATCCCCTTTGAGGAGGTTTTCTATCGGACCGGCGACACGATCCGGTTGTCCGGACGCCAGGTGGAATTGTCCGACCGCTGTTATCCGGAAGCAGAGGTCGCCCTCTCGCCCGAGCGACTGCGGGTGGGTGCGGATGAATTCCCACCGGAAAGCGAACCCTACCTCGCCGCGACGGCCGACCTGCTGGTGTTGCCCCGTGAGGCAATGGGTTTTGGGGACGTGAAGTTCATGGCGGCGATCGGTGCGTTTCTCGGCTGGCAATCGACGCTCTTCACCATCGGGCTCGCGGCGATGATCGGCGCCGTCGTGGGCGTGACGCTGATCCTCGTCGGGCGCCGCGAATGGTCGAGCCGCCTGCCGTTCGGTCCCTATCTGACCGTGGCCGCCGTGGTGTGGATCTTTGGGGGGTCCGCCTGGTGGGCGCGGATTTTCGGGATCTGAAGGATTCTTTCGGAATTGCCCCGGTATTTGGCAACCGCCCCTTTGTCACAACCACCCCATTGACCCCGCAACTATTCCCAGTCCCTAGTATTCTGATGAACATTATGCCAGCATCGGCGGCGGTCCAATGGCTCCCCTCGCACCCCGCCCCGCACGCCCGGGTCGGTCGCTAAGGGGGGATCGGAAAAGGAGCCATCCGTCGCCGATTGTTTTTGCGGACGAAGGAGGAGGGGGGGATAGCCCAGGGGAAACACCGCCATCGCCCATTTCCGTACCGCCCGGTGTCATCAGTGGAAAACCCTTCCCTGAGCGGCCTCGGCCGGCGGGTTTGAAGACTTTCGCGAGGGCAGTTTCCCCTGGTTATGCAACTGACTTCCCCGCACCTGCCGTCCGCTTCCCCGAAACCCCGTGACGACACGCCCGCACCTCGCCCGCACCCCCGCACCGTCGGCTGGTTTGGCACGGTCTCGGTCGCGATGGGCGGCATCAACCAAAGCCTGTTCCTCCTCGGCGCGCTGTTCATCGGCCAGGGCACGATCCCCGGGCAGGGCAGTGCCGCGGTGGTGTTGCTCGGGGTCGGACTGCTCCTGAGTTGGGCGGCGACACCGGGTTGGACCGAGCTGATTCTCATGTACCCCAACCGCGTCGGGGGGATCGCGGCGACGTGCGCGGAGGCCTTCCGGCCCGTCAGCCCGATCCTCGCGAATCTGGCGGGCGTCTGTTACTGGTGGGGTTGGGTGCCGACGTGCGGGCTCACCGCGTTGCTCGCCTCCTCGGCGATCAACCAATGGTATCTCCCCTGGTTCCCGGTGCCGCTCCTGGCGACCTGCATGGTGCTGTTCTTCACGCTCATCAGCCTCTGCGGCGTCAAATGGGTGATGCGCCTGTCGATGCCGATCGCCGTGGCCTCGGCCGGGCTCGCCTTCCTGTCCGCCATCGTCCCCATCTACAGCGGGGGTGTCGATTGGCACCAGGCGTTCACCTTTCATCTCACGGTGCCTTTCCCGGGCTGGTTCGGCCAGGTGACCAGCGTCATGGCCGGCCTGTATCTCATCGGCTTCGCCGCGCCGGCCTTTGAACAGGCGGCCTGCCATGTCGGCGAAACCATCGATCCGAACAGGAATGTGCCCCGTGCGATGTTCGCCAGCGCCGGCCTGGCCACCTTGTATTTCGTCGTCCTCCCGATCATCTGGCTCGGCACGCTCGGACCCAAACCGTTGGGTGAGGAACTCGCCGGGGTGCTCGGG
>JANYCC010000304.1 GCA_025360495.1 Verrucomicrobiota bacterium
CAGCTCCGGGGGGGCGGGTTTTCCTACCCGCCTTCCCACGATGCCCAGATGCGCCCAACCGACGCTCCTACACGGCCTCCAGCGTCGTCTCCCAGAGTTTCTCCGAGTCGCGGTTGAAATGGGTCACCGTCGCCGCCCGGGTCCCGGGATCAATCCGGATCGTCCCGAAGAATTGGTGGGGCGTCCACGGTCCCGCGGTCGCCGACCCGGGCAATCGTGAAGTGAACCGGACTTCCGGTCCGAACGTGTTGTCGAGCCGGTCCGGTCCGAACGTCCCCGCGTGCAACGGACCACTCACGAATTCCCAGAACCCGTCGAAGTCGGTGAACTGGGCCTTGGACGGATCGTAATAATGTGACGCGCAATAATGCACATCGGCCGTCAACCAGACCACGTTGCGCACCTTTCCCCGCTTCAGATGTCGGAGCAGTTCGGCGATCTCAAGCTCGCGGCCGAGCGGCGGACCGTCCCCGTTGGCGAACGCCTCAAATCCATTGGCGTCCTGCACCATCAACGCCAGCGGCATGTCACTGCAGACGATCTTCCACACCGCCCGACTCTCCGACAACGCGCCCTTCAACCATTCCAACTGGCCCGACCCCATGAAGTCGGCTGCCGGGCCGCGCTCCGGCTGCCGGTTGGGTCCATTCGCACCCCGATAGGTGCGGAGGTCGAGGAAAAAGATCTCACACAGGGGCCCGCGCGAGATGCGGCGGTACACCTGCCGGTCCGGGTGATTCCGGATCGGTTGATAGTCGAAGAAAGCCTGCTTGGAACGGGCCGCCAGCAGGTTGACATCGCGCACCTCATACCCCACACCCGTCGGCAACTGACGTCCCGGCCACCAATTGTTCAACACCTCATGGTCATCCCATTGCACGAACACCGGCGTGTCCGCATAAAGTCGGCGCACGTGCGGATCCAGCAATGAATACCGATAGTTGCCCCGGAATTCCGCCAGCGTCTCGGCCACCTTCGACTTTTCCTCCGTCACCAGGTTGTGCCACACCTTCCCGTCGGCCAGTTCCAGGTGGGCACTCAACGGATTGTCGGCATAGATCGTGTCGCCGCTATGGATGAAAAACTGCGGTTCCCGACGCCGGATCGCCTCATAGGTCCGCATCCCGCCCCGGCCTTCATCGATCCCGTAGCCCTGCCCGCAGGTGTCGCCCGACCACGCAAAATGCACTTCACCAGGCTCCCGGGCCGCCGTCACCAAGGACCCGACTTGCGCTTCGCCCGCCTCCCCTTGCGACGCCTCAAACCGCACCCGATAGAAAACCCGCATCCCGGCCGGCAGCTCCGTCAGCACCGTCTTGGCCGTGAAATCCGCCTCCGGCCCGGTCACCGGACCGGTCACACGCCGGGGCGACCGGAAAGCATCGGTGGTGTCCCATTCGACGACCATGCGCGACGGAAGATCGGTGCGACTCCAGATGATGGCGGTTGACTCGGTCACATCACCGCTGGCAATCCCGTTCGCCACCAAGGGACGCCGACCGGTGATCACGGCGGGACTGGACACGGCCGACGCAGCCCAAGACGGCGCGGCGAGCAACAGGGAACCGGCCTGGAGCAACTGCCGATGGAATCGACGCCGGGAGATCGGTGGACTCACTGCGTGATGATCGTCCCCCGCGCCCGGCACGCCATCTAAAAAACCACACGCCCAGACAGGACCACTGCAACTCACTCGGAAAAATAAACCACGGATGACGCGGATAACACGGATAACAAACTGCAGATTCTTGGCCTTATCCGCGTCATCCGTGGCATCCGTGGTTAGATTTTCCTCCAGTCCCTCCGGGCGAGCATCATAATCCGACCGCCACCAAACGGTTCCGGGTCCGGAAGAGTAACAATCCATCCGCGATTGCCGGTGACGCCATGCACGTTTCCCCGAGCCGGTTCGTGGCGACCACCTTGAATTCCGGTCGTGCCGCCACCACATAGACGTCGCCCGTCTCCGCGGGGAAATAAAGATGCCTTCCATCCGAAACGGGCGACGCCGTGAACCCCTGCCCGCCGGCGACCAACCGTTCGCCATAACGGATGACCCCGGTCTGCGTATCAAAACACGTGAGCACCCCGTTGTCCTGACAACCCCAGAGATTGGTTCCGATGACCAGCGGCGTCTGCATATAGCTTCCCTGCCGTGGATGCGCCCACGCGATGGCGGCATTCGTGTTGGCCGGATCACCCGGCGTGATATCCCCCGAAGCGTCCCATCGCACCGCTCGCATCGGGCGGAGCTTTCCATGCGCACTGGTCAGGTAAATCAGGCCATTCGCCGAAATGGGTGTGGGGACCGGAATGTCGCCCCCGCCGTCGAGACGCCATAATTCGTGACCGTTCGACAGGTCATAACCGCCGGAATGATGCCACCCGTTCACCACGACCTGGACGCGTCCCCCGCCGGAAACCACGGCGGGCGTGCCCCAGGTCGGGACATCGCGGCGTTCGGTGCGCCATAATTCATGGCCGTCTTCCAGATCGAACGCCCCCACGAAGGAACCCTTCTGGACGTCGGCCAGCACGATGACCCGGTCGTCGTGGATCACCGGCGAACTGGCAAAACCCCATTGCGCACTGGGCACCTGGTAATAGCCGGAATCGAGTTTCCCCAAGTCCCGCCGCCATTTGAGCCGGCCCGCGGTGTCAAAGCAGAACAGGCCTTCGGAACCGAACAGCGCGACGACATGACGGCCGTCGGTGGCCGGGGTGGAATTGCAATGGGTGGCCTTGGGATGACGCTGGATCTGGGGACGGGCCTCGAGCGCCGTGGTTCCCCAGATCCGTTCCCCGGTGGCCAATCCAAAGGCGAGGAGGCGCCATTGCTGCACGTCGTGCTCGGGCACCGGCTCAATATCCCCATACAGACCCACCTTGAGTTCCGGAGTGCCGGGTCCGACAGCGGTCGTGACATAAACCCGGTCGCCCCACACGACCGGCGCGGAGTGGGCGAGTCCCGGCACCGTCGTTTTCCAGCGCACGTGTTCACCGGTCGCCAGATCCCATTGGGTCGGCAGGGCTCGGCTGTCATCCACGCCCGAGGCATTGGGTCCGCGGAACTGCGGCCAGCGGGCGTCGGCGGCCGTCAATCGCGAGGCGAGACCGGCGAACACGGCGGCAGCCAGGACAAACGTCCGACAGGAAACGGGTGATCGGTTCATGGGGAATCTGAACCCCGAAATACACGAACCCCACGAAAAGTCCAGCCACCGTCCAAGGGCATCCCCGCCCCGGGCGAATATTGGCACTGCCCCCATGCCTGCCATCAGGGCGGCTCGGGTGGAACCTCGCCCTACCAAAACAGAC
>JANYCC010000313.1 GCA_025360495.1 Verrucomicrobiota bacterium
GCGGGAAATGCCACGGGCCACGGCGGAGACGCCGCCTTCGGCATCAGCGGACACGGGCCGGGTGGGTTCGAGTACGCTGAGGTACCGTCCGGGGAGGGTGGGGAGGGGGGGGCGGTATCCGCGACGGGCCCGGTGCGTTTCGAGGGATGCGGGTTTTTCGGAAACCAGACCGGCAGAGGGGGTGACGGGGTGGCCTTGCCCAACGGCGGCGCTATCGGGGCCCGGCGCGGAGGCAGCGGCGGCGGCGTGTCGGCATACTCCGGCGCTGAAATCGCAAACTGCACCTTCAGTGGGAACCGCACGGGCAATGGGGGAGATTCCCCATTTGGACCAGCCGACGCCGGCAGCGGCGGAGCGATCCAAGCCGTGGGCACGGTCGCCTTGCGCAATTGCACCGTCGTCAACAACGCTGCCGGCGGCGGCCGCGGCGCAGGAGGTGGGTTGGCCAGCGCGGGCCCGAATAGCGTGTCGGTGGCCAATACGATCCTCGCCTTGAATCTGGGCACCTCGCCCGATGTGGCCGGCGCGGTGACGTCTTTGGGTCACAACTTGGTGGGCATCCTGCAGGGAAGCACCGGATTCGGCGTCCCCGGCGATCTGACGGGAACGGTCGACCTTCCCCTGGTGCCGGGAATCGGGCTGTTGGCAGACAACGGCGGACCCACGCTCACCCACGCGCTCACGCTCGGCAGTCCGGCCATCAATGCCGGTTCGAACGACCTCGCCACCGACCTGCCCTATGATCAACGGGGCGTTGGTTTCCCACGCCGCTTCGGGGGCGCCGTGGACATCGGTGCCTATGAGTTCAACCGGGCGTTCACAGGTATCCAGTGGGCGCCGACCGGGCTGGGCTTGAGACTTCAGGGCCCGCCCAACGTGACGGTGCAACTTCAGCGCAATTCGGACCTCAACTCCACCGGTTGGGAGACGATCCATTCCGGCACCACCGACGCCTCGGGCAAGTTGGAATACACGGACACCAACGCGATTGATCCCGGAGATTCGGAACGTTTCTACCGGGTGATCGAGGGTCGATGATTCTGGGGTCCGTCCTCACTGCGACTCCCTCGTTGGCATGGTTCCAATCCCTCGACACCGGAGAACACGGAGGCCGTGTCAGGGAAGGTCGACATGCGGTGAAACCTTGGCGTGAAGCTCGTCGACCAGCTCGGGTTGCATGAACTCATAGAGGTCGGGAATGTGCAGGGACACCGTGCGCTTGCCCTGAAGGGCTTCGGGAAACTTGCGCCGTAGCCGGTCCAGATGGGATTTCTCCATGAGGAAACTGCCGTGGCCTGTCGGGGTCCGCCTCGTACCTCGGCGTACGGCGGCTACGGAGAGCGATGGAGACGGTAATAACGCGTGGTGTCAGGGGGCGAGAGTTGAACCCGCCAACCCTGCATCGAAAACACGGGGATCACCTCGATCGGCTGCCAACCGGGCCGGTCGATCCTCTCGGAGGATTCCAACACGTAACCCGTGGCGTAGGCCGGCCAACGGTATTCAAAGGAGTCCCCCGTCGTGACGGTGAGTTCCGGAGGGACGATCGGCACCACGGCCCGGAGACGCGTGTCGGCGAGCACGACTGCACTGAAATCCCGGTTCCCGGCCGGGGTGCGGACCCGGACTTGGTAATCCCCTTTATAGGCGCGGACCACGGCCTTCCCGGAGACCGACGTCCGCAGGTTGGTGCGGGTGATCCACGTGTGTTGGGTCAGATTGCTCCAAACCAAGGCCGCCGGCTTGGGTTCCCAGTCCGATCGGAACAGGGCCGCCCGGGGCAGCCAATGCTGGCGTTCCCAGAAACCCCAGGTGAGCACGCCCGTCACGGCCGGATGACTGAATGCCACCGTCAGCAGGTCCCGGGTATAATCGGCCTGCAAGGTCTCGTCGGTCGTGTTGACGTCGAATTCGGTGATTCGCAGGGGAAAATTGGCGCCGGCCGGTTGCACACCGGACAGACGATCCAACCGGGCCAGGAGTTGGGTCGGGGGCGTCAGGTACCCGTTGAAATGCGCCTGCAACCCCAGGGCATCCAAGGGGGCTCCCCGCTGGCGCAAATCGTCGGCCAACGCCCGGAGTCGCACCGTGCCGTCGTCAGTCACGGCTTCCAGGTTTTCATACTCGTTGAGGTATAAGGTCGCGGCCGGGTCGGATTGGTGGGCCAGCCCGAACCATTCGGCGAGTTCCGGGCGTCCCAGCACGCCCTCGATCGCCCGTTCATGCAGCGGTTCGTTGATCACGTCCCAATCGGCGATCCGTCCTTGGAACCGGCCGAGAACCTGGGTGAAACGGGCGTTGATCCGCGTCCGCAGCCGGGCCGGATCCCCGAACAGGCCGGGCACATCCGACGGAAGGAATGCCGGTTGGTTGGTGCCGGGCCAGATCAGGTTGTGCCCCCGCACGGCGATCCCGCGCGCCCGCAACCAATCGACGGCCTGTTCGGCGGGCGACGGATTGGCCTCGTAGGTCGGCCACTTCAGATCGTTTTCAAAGACCACCGTGTTGAACCAATTCGTGACCACGCCCTGGTACCGTTGATCGTCCGGGCCCCCGCCCAGAAGGCGCGAGGCGACCACAGCGGAACCGAAGGCGAAAGCGGACCGGGTTTCGATCACCTCGATCTCGGCGGTGGGCACCGGGAATCCGGCGGCATCCTGCACCTCGATGTTCAGCGGGACCTTGCGGTGACGTTCGATGGCGGCCAGGGCGTTGGTCCGCCACCGGGCGTCGGGGGCTCGGCCGGCATAGGAAAAATCATTTGGAAACGACGCCAACGGCGCTGACTGCGCGTTATTGGTCAGGACGAGTCCGCCGAGTTCGATTGCCTGCGCCGAGTAACCCAACCGGAGGTTCACCTGCGCGCCCGCGGCGGGGTACGGAGCCACGGCCACAAAGGCGAAACGATGGCGCGTCCAGTTTCCGGTGTCGTCGCCGACCACCCGCGTGAAGGATTGGGTGTACGGCGGACCGGCCTGCTCGAAGACGATCTCGGTGGCCACATTGCCCCCGGCGGGGCCGACTCTCCGGAGCCACACCTCTCCCGTGATGACGTCCCCCACGGCAACCGGGCCGGTGGTCGGATGACCCAATTGGATGAGGTAGGGTTGGGGTGGGACCCCGGTGGTTTCCACCCGGACTGCCTGGGTGAACGCCTGGCCGTTGACCGGGACAACGGTGCGGTGGGCCGAATCCGGACCCGGCTGTTGCAGGTGAAAGTCGATGAGGCCGTCGGGCGGCAGAAGCGGGGTCGGCGCCGGGAGCAGGACGGATCCCGGGAGCAGGCACAACAGCCGGAAGAACCTTCGGACGAACAAACGCATGGCGGGGAGTCTAGGCGGGGCAGGGAGGCCTTCCAATGGGTTTGCGGAGCGCCTCACCCCGGGATTCCGGCCGCTCACCCCGGGTGACTTTCTTCCGCGGCCGGCTTCCCCACCTGTAGGCCGCATCGGAAATGAGCGAGCCTGAATCTGGGATCCCGACCGCGACCGCCCCGCGGAAAAAGTATGTCCGCGCCATCGGGCCACGCCTGCGGGTGGTGCTGAACATCGTGTGGGGATTGTTGGCGTTGCTGGGCGCCAACTCCGCCTATCTGGCGGCGATCACGTATCTGGACTGGCTCCAACGAAGCCACGGCGTCAGCTACCAGAATTATTTCTACCAGATCCAGTTCCTGGTCCATCTGGCGGTCGGCCTGCTCTTCATCGTCCCGTTCATCGCGTTCAACGTCGTCCACATTCTCAACACCTGGAACCGCACGAACCGGAAGGCGGCGTGGGTGGGGTACATCCTTTTTTCCGCCGGAATCCTGGTGCTGGCGTCCGGCATCGTGCTGGTGCGGTTCGACGGCCTGGAGTTCATCCGGGTGACCTCGGAGGGTGGGCGCGGCACTGCCTATTGGGCGCATGTGCTGGCACCGCTGGCGTGCGTCTGGCTCTACATCCTCCACCGGCTCGCCGGCCCCCGGATCAAGTGGCGGCTCGGGATCAAATGGGCCGGCGCGGTGGCCGCCGTGGTGCTCGGCATGGTGGCCCTGCACCACAACGATCCCCGGGTCTGGAACGCCAAGGGGCCGAAAGACGTGGCGAAATACTTCTCCCCCAGTTCGAGCCGCACCGCGAATGGCAAGTTCGTCCGTGCCGAGAGGCTGATGAACAACGAGTATTGCCTCGAGTGCCACAAGGACGCCTACAACACCTGGATCCACTCGGCCCACCGCTTCAGCTCATTCAACAACCCGTTCTACGCGTTCACCATCAAACAGACCCGCGCGCTCGGCCTGAAACGCGACGGATCCGTGCAGATGTCCCGCTGGTGCGCCGGTTGCCATGACCCGGTGCCGTTTTTCAGCGGGGCGTTTGACGATCCCAATTTCGACACCGAGAAACACCCGACCGCGATGGCCGGGATCACCTGCGTGGCCTGCCATTCGATCACTTCGCTGGAGGGTTCGGACAAGGGCCACATCGGCAATGGCAATTACACGATCGAGGAGCCGATCCATTACCCGTTTGCGTTCTCGCCCACCAATTCGCTCGCGTTCTTCATCAATAAGCAATTGGTGAAGGGCAAACCCCAGTTCCACAAGCAGACCTTCCTCAAGCCCTTCCACAAGACCGCCGAATTCTGCTCCACCTGCCACAAGGTCTCCCTCCCCTTCGAGGTCACCCAGTACAAGGATTTCCTCCGCGGCCAGAACCATTACGACACCTTCCTGCTCAGCGGCGTCTCCGGCGTCAATGCCCGGAGCTTTTATTACCCCGACCGCGCCAAGCTGAATTGCGCCGAGTGCCACATGCCGCTGCAGAAATCCGACGACTTCGCCGCGCATGTCTATGGGACCAATGAATTCCGCTCGGTCCACGACCACCTGTTCCCGTCGGCCAACACCGGGGTCGCCGCCCGCCGCAACGAACCCGCCGAGGTTCGCGCCTCGATCATCCAACGGCACCAGGATTTCCTGAAGGACTCGATCCGCGTGGATCTGTTCGGATTGCGCGAGGGCGGGACCATCGACGGCCGGCTATTGGCGCCCCTGCGTCCGCAGCGACCCGCGTTGAAACCGGGCGGCACCTATCTGCTGGAGGCCGTGGTGCGGACCCTGAAACTCGGTCACCCGCTCACCCAGGGCACCGTCGACTCGAATGAACTTTGGGCGGACGTGAAGGTGACCGACGCCGACGGGGTGGTGATCGGTCGCAACGGGGGGTTGGGTGCGCATAATGAGGTCGATCCCTGGTCGCACTTCATCAACGTCTACATGCTGGACAAGGAGGGGAACCGCATCGACAGCCGCAATGCACAGGACATTTACGTGCCGTTATATAACAACCAGATTCCCCCCGGTGCGGCCGCCGTCCTGCATTACCGCCTGGCCGTTCCACCCGGTGTGCACGGGCCGCTGACGGTCGAGGTGAAGGTCAATTACCGGAAGTTCGACACCATCTACCTGAACTATGTCTATGGTAAGGATTACCGGCGCGGCGCACCGTTCCAGCTCACCAATGATCTGCCGATCACAGTGATGGCCTCCGACCGGATCACCCTGCCGGTCGCAGGTGTTGGCGGGGCTGCCATGGCGGGGCCGGCGCCCGATCCGGAGTCGAAGATCCCGGGCTGGCAACGCTGGAATGACTATGGCATCGGGCTGTTGCTCAAGGGGGACAAGGGCAGTGAGAAAGGGGAATTGGTGCAGGCGGCGGAGGCGTTCGAACAGGTGGAAAAAGCCGGACGCGCCGACGGTCCCCTCAACCTGGCCCGGGTCTATCACAAGGAGGGCCGGCTCAACGAGGCCGTGGAGGCGTTGCAACGGGCCAATGACACCAACCGGTTCAAGCCGTCGGGCAACCGGTGGACCATCGCGTGGCTGAACGGATTGGTGAACAAGCAGAACGGATATCTCGACCGCGCGATCCAGGACTTCACCAGCATCCTGGAGGATCGCTACCCGGAATTGGACGACCGCAAGCTGGATTTCAGCCGCGATTACGAGGTGATCAACGAACTCGGGCAGACGCTCTTTGAACGGGCCAAGGCCGAGCGTGGGGACCCGGCGAAACAGCGGCAGTACCTTGAGGCCGCCGCCCAAAGGTTCCGCGACACGCTGGCCATCGACAGCGAGAACGTCACGGCACATTATAATCTGGCGCTGATCCTCGGCCAACTCGGGGACCGCACCGGGGCCGCCGAACACCGGGCGCTGCATGAACGCTACCGGACCGACGACAATTCCCGCGACCGCGCCGTCGCCATCGCCCGCCGCCAGAACCCGGCGGCGGACAACGCGGCCCAGGCGACCGTGATCTACGACCTGCAGCGCGAGGGTGCGCCGGAGCTCCGGACCCGTCCCACGGCATCCGGCCACGAGACCGCCTCCCATTGATTTGATGAGCACCAACCCTGATTCCAACACTCCGCGCGACGAGTCCGAAGAGTTGGTCCAGACGGATGATTCGGTCATCGGTCGCGCCGCCGCCTGGTCCGCGGCGGGATTGTTGATCCTGCTGTTGGGGGTCGGGGGCGTCTGGCTGGCCCGACGGTTCATGACCCCGCCCAAGGTGACCCGCGTCACCCGGTTGGCAGCTCCGCAGACCCGCACCAATTCGGCCCGGGTCGAGGTTCCGCATGCCGTGTTCACGGACATCACGGCGGCCTCGGGATTGACCTTCCGGCATGAAAACGGCGCGTACGGGGCCAAGCTCCTGCCCGAGGCCATGGGGGCCGGGGTCGCATTCCTGGACTTCGATGGGGACGGCGATCCGGATCTGTTGCTGGTGAACGGCTCCTTCTGGCCCTGGCAGAAACCCGAGGGAAAGACCACGCCGCCCCCGGGTCTCGCGCTCTACCGGAACGACACCTCCGGCGGCCAGGTGAAATTCACGGATGTCACGGCGGGCTCCGGCCTCGAAGCCCCCGCCTACGGGATGGGGGTCGCGGTGGGCGACTATGACAACGACGGTCGGCCCGACGTGCTGGTCACCGGCGTGGGCGGCGTGCGGTTGTTCCATAACGAGGGGGACGGGCATTTCCGCGACGTCACCGCAACGGCGGGCGTGGCCGGCGACCCCCGGGACTGGAGCAGTGCGGCCGTCTGGTTCGACTACGACAACGACGGAAAGCCCGACCTCTATGTGGCCAGCTATGTCCGGTGGTCGCGCGAGATCGACGCGGAGGTGGGTTATAAGATCGACGGTCAGACCCGGGCGTATGGGCCGCCGATGAATTTCGCGGGTGCCTTCCCGCACCTGTATCACAACGAGGGCGGGGGAAGGTTCACCGACGTCTCAGCCGCAGCCGGGGTGCTGGTGAAGAACCCGGCCACCGGCGTGCCGGCCGCCAAGACGCTCGGGGTCGCTGCGATCGATCTCAATGGCGATGGCTGGACCGACCTCGTGGTGGCCAATGACACGGTGCAGAATTTCGTATTCCTCAACCGCCATGACGGGACGTTCCGCGAGGTGGGGGCGGCGTGCGGCCTGGCGTTCGACAGCTATGGCAACACGCGGGGCGCGATGGGCGTGGATGCCGCGCGATTCACCCCCGACGGCCGGTTGGGTTTTGCGATCGGGAATTTCGCGAACGAGATGACGGCGGTTTATGTCGAGCAGACGGGCGGGACCCCGGAGCAGCCCCTGTACACCGATGAGGCCATCAGCTGGGGCATTGGCGGACCGAGCCGCGATCCGCTGAAGTTCGGCGTCCTGTTCCTGGATTACGATCTCGACGGGCGGTTGGACCTGCTCACGGTGAACGGGCATCTGGAACCGGAGATCGGCAAGCTCCAGCACGGCCAACATTATGCCCAGCCGGCCCAATTATATTGGAACGCGGGCGACGCCGGTTTTGTGGCCGTCACGGCGGAACAGTCGGGGTCGGACCTGTTCCGACCCGTCGTCGGCCGCGGCAGCGCCTATGCGGACATCGATGGTGACGGCGACCTGGACTGCGTGTTCACGAGCGTGGCGGGCGCACCGGTGCTGCTACGGAACGACCAGGCGTTGGCGCACGGTTGGGTGCGGTTGCGATTGGTCGGGAAGCAGGCCACCCGGGACGGGCAGGGGGCCCTCGTGCGGTTGAAATCGGGCGGGCGGAACCAATGGCGACACGTCACGACCGCCCGGAGTTACCTGAGTGCCAGCGAACCGATCCTCACGTTCGGCTTGGGTGCGACCTCCACCGTGGACGAGGTGGAAGTCACCTGGCCCGGTGGCAAGAAGCAGAGTGTGACCGGAGTGATGCCGGGCAGGTTGACGGTGATCACCCAGGCAGAGTGAGGCGGGAAAGCCTCGACGGACCCTTGGCACCCTTTGTTGTTCACATCCCCGCTTTCTTCATTTCGTGTGATTCGTGCGTTTCGTGGGCGACCCCTCTGTTCCGGCGTGCTGTCCAGCCCACGGGATCCGGTTCAGCGGCGCCCATCGTACCACGGGGAACACGCCTCGCGATTGGTCATGGTCGCCTCCGGCCGGAAGAGCGCCCGCAACAGGAAACGGCCGAGCTCCCGCGGACTGTAGAGCTTCGCCTTCCGCGAGGACGTCAGCAGCGGGGTGGTGAGGATCCGGATTTTCAAGCCGCGCTGGCGGGCGATCGGATGGAGGCGTTTGGCCAGGTCCAGTTCCTCACCGGCAAAATGCCGCGAACTGAACCCGCCGATTTCCCGGAACACATCCGCCCGGACGAAGATATAGGAGCCCGCCATCCAACGCCGGATCCGGCTGACCAGGTTCCAGACCCCCGTGATGAAGTGGACCGCGGGCCCGCCTCCGTCCGGACGCAGGATCGTGCCGCCGGCGAGTACCCGACCGGAGCCCATGGCGGCGGCGGTGGCTGCGAACAGTTCGCGGGAAGGGGTCGAATCGGCGTCGAGGAAGAGCAGCCAGTCCCCGCTGGCGGCGGCGGCCCCGGTGTTGCGGGCGCGGGAGATCATGTTGACCGGTTCGGAGACGACCCGGGCCCCGGCAGCAGCGGCCAGTGCGGCGGTGCTGTCGGTGGAGTTGTTGTCGCACACCACGACCTCGGTTTCCCAGCCCGCCTGGTGAAAAGCGGGCAGGGCGGCCCCGACGGCGTGGAGTGTGGCGGGGAGGAGCTTTTCCTCATTGAAAGCGGGGATGACGACGGACAGTCGCATGTGTGGGTCCAGAATGGCGGAAACGAGAGGGCTGCGATAGCGGATAGCAGGGCGGATGCGGGCGCATGCCCTGGTTTTATCATCTCTGGGGCGACAACAGTCCACGGCTGGGGATTGGCCGCGAGGGCGGATTGGATGGTCGACCAGGAGTAAATGGCCGCGAAAGAACGCAAAAGAAAACGGGGTGCGAATCAGCCTCCTTCTTTTGTGTTCCTTGCGATCTTTTGCGGCAAAACAATCCATCTGGTGGCTTCAGCCCGATGCCCTGTCGGCCCTGGTGGATCCGATGATGGCAAGCCGGAGAGGGTCGGCCGCGAAAGAACGCCATCGATCGCAAAGAAACCAGGGTGCGGGCCGGCTTCGGTCCTTTGAGTTCCTTGGGATCTTTTGGGGCCATCATGCCTGAGCTTGGAGAGCTGGACCGGTCGTGAATCCGATCTTGACAGCGCGGGACCGCTGGGGATGCTGGCAAAAATCTAACTTTCAGACGAATTCAAGTCCTCCACTATCCGGGGCATCCGTGGCGAATTCGCACCCCGTCCCACTCGCCGGTCGCGGGACCGTACCGCCGTTCCAATCACGGCATGCTCCGGGCATAAGGTATCATTCGCGTTATGACCGAAGTGACGCAATTGCTGGGCGCGCTCGACCAAAACGACCCGACGGCCGCCGGGCAACTCCTCCCGCTCGTCTATGAGGAGCTGCGCCGATTGGCCGCCCAACGGATGGCCTTGGAGGCACCGGGCCATACCTTGCAGCCCACCGCTCTGGTACATGAAGCCTGGTTGCGGTTGGTCGCGGCGGAACCACACACCTGGCAGAATCGCGCACACTTCTTCGGGGCTGCGTCCGAGGCAATGCGACGTGTCCTGATCGACCGTGCGCGGGCCAAGAACACCCACAAACGTGGCAACGGCGCTCAACCCCTCGACCTGGACCGGGTGGATGTGGCGGTCGAGGCGGACGAGGAATCGCTGCTCCGGGTCGATGCAGCCCTGAACGAGTTGGGCCGGCGTGACCCCCAGTCCGCCCAACTGGTGAAGTTGCGGTTTTTTGTCGGCCTCAATTACGAAGAGGCGGCGAAAATCATGGGCTTGTCGGAACGGACAGCCAAACGCTGCTGGATCTTCGCCCGCGCCTGGCTTTATCGCGAACTGTCACGAACAACAACGGAATGAACGGGTACTCCGGTGTTGGTCCGCAACTTTGCGCTGAACGCGGCAGACGTCTTTTCATGGCTTCTCCGATCTGCAATTCTCGCATGTAAAAGGAGAGCGTCTTTTTAGACACCGAAAGTCGATCCATGAACGACCCTGGGCAATCATTACGGACCTTGTTTCTGGATGCGCTGGAGATTGAAAACCTGCAACAGCGGGAGGCGTTTCTTTCCCGCATATGCGGCCACGATGCGGAATTGCGCCGTGAGGTGGAGGAGTTGCTCGCGGCGGAAGCCTTGTCGGGTCGGTTCCTGCCGAAGACACCGGCCGTCCTCGGATCGGCGGCACCGGTTCTCGAACTGGCGGACGCGATGTCGCCACTGGGTGCCATCACCGCCGATCCGCCCACTGAGAAGCCGGGGGACAAGATCGGTCGCTATCGGTTGCTACAATGGATCGGGGAAGGGGGCTGTGGCGTGGTTTACATGGCCGAGCAGGAGACCCCGGTCCGCCGGAACGTGGCATTGAAGGTGATCAAACTGGGCATGGACACGAGGCAGGTTATCGCCCGGTTCGAGGCCGAACGGCAAGCCCTGGCCCTGATGGACCATCCGCACATCGCCCGGGTATTGGACGCCGGTTCGACCGAGACCGGCCGCCCGTACTTCGTCATGGAATTGGTGCACGGGATCAAAATCACCCATTATTGCGACCAGAACGAACTCAACACGCGGGAACGCTTGGAGCTTTTCATCAAGGTTTGCCAAGCCGCCCAACACGCCCACCAGAAGGGCATCATTCATCGGGACCTGAAACCGTCGAACATCCTCGTGACGGTCAACGATGGGGTCCCGGTTCCCAAGGTCATTGATTTTGGGATCGCGAAGGCCACGCAGGGCAGACTGACCGACCACACCCTGTTCACGGCGTTCGGACAGTTCGTGGGCACGCCGGCCTATATGAGTCCGGAACAGGCGGTGATGACCGGCATGGACATCGACACCCGCAGCGACATCTACAGCCTGGGCGTGTTGCTCTACGAATTGCTCACCGGCACGACCCCATTTGAGACCCAATTGCTGCTGGCCTCGGATTTGGACGCCCTGCGCCGCACAATTCGGGAGCAGGAACCGGTGCGGCCCTCGACGCGGTTGCGGACGATGGAGGATGACAAGCTTACGACCACGGCCCGTCGCCGCCGATCGGAGGCGCCCAAACTCATCCATGTGGTGCGTGGCGATCTGGATTCCATCGTGCTCAAGTGCCTTGAGAAGGAGCCGGGACGCCGTTATCCCACCGCGCAGGAACTGCCGACGAGGTGGGCCGATTCCTCGAAGGGAAACCGATTATGGCGCGGCCGGTCGGTTCAGCGGGCCGGGCATGGCGATGGTGCCGGCGCAAGCCCTTGGTGGCGGGCCTATGCGCGGCCATTGCATTGCTAATACTGGCCATCGTGATCGGTTCGCCCTTGGCGGTCCTGCGAATCGATCGCGAACGCCAGCAGGTCCAGCACAATGTCGTCCGCCAGTATGTGGCGAACGGAACCCGATTGATGGATAACGGCGACCTGTTCGCCGCCTTGCTTTGGTACACGGAAGCACTCCGGTTGGACGCCGGCGACGCCCGACGGGAAGAGCCGCATCGCATTAGGATTGCGTCGGTTCTGCGCCAATGTCCCAGGCTGTTGAACGTCTTCACTCACGGCACGATTCTCTACCATACACGGTTCAGCCCGGACGGAGACCGTGTGGTCACTGCCAGCGACGATCACACGGCCCGGGTGTGGTATGTTGGAAGTGGTCGGCAGCTTCTGGAGCTCCCGCACGACGGCGAAGTCTATGATGCCAGCTACAGCCGGGACGGGAGCCGGATTGTCACGTCCAGCCACGACTCGACCGCGCGGATTTGGGACAGCCAGACAGGCGCGCTTCTGCAAACGCTGCGACACGATGACAAAGTGTGGCGGTCGTGCTTCAGCCCGGACGGGCGCCTCGTGGCGACCGCCTGCAATGACGGGACGGCCCGGCTTTGGGACACCGCGACCGGGAAACAGGTCGGCGAACCCCTCCGGCATGACGGCCGGGTGGAAGGGGTGGTGTTCAGCCCGGATGGACGCTTCCTCGGCACTGCGGCGGCTTCGTACCCGGACACATCCACGGCCAGTGTATGGGAGGCCGCAATCGGACAACGGCGGTTCCAATTCGCTCTGGAATGCGAGAACGTCTCATTCAGTCCAGACAGCCAACGCTTCCTGACGACCGACGGCTCAAATCTGCGCGTTTGGGAGGTCCGTTCGATGAAGGAGGCTTCGTTCTCTCCGCTTGGACTGGATGGTGGGGATATCAGTTGCTCGCGCTTCAGCCCCGACGGTACCGTCATCGTTGGAGGAGGAGCTGGCTTCAAGGCTCGCGTCTGGGATGCATCGAGCGGAAAGCCCGCGTTTTCCGAGGCCATTCATCACGACGGCATGATCTTTGATGCCCACGTAAGCCCTGACGGTCGGAGCTTTGTCACCGCAGG
>JANYCC010000322.1 GCA_025360495.1 Verrucomicrobiota bacterium
CGCCGCCTTTTAGTCACCGGCCGGACCTTCTACGGGAAGCATGCGATGTGGGTCCATTCCGTCCGGGGACCGCATCCGGCGGCCACCCCTCTGGTTTTTCGCCGGAAATGGTTGCATAATTGTTTTCTGGCCTCCGTGGAGGCCCCTTGGTAATCCAACGTCGTCCCAGAAGGGCAGTCATCATTTCTCCGCTTCCCAAGCGCGATCCGAATCCCCCCAAACCCATTTCCTGGGTTTGATCCGGACCGCAGGCGGGAAGCAGCGATGAGGACCCCATCAAGGAGCAGACCGGCCGGTGTCATCCCCTTCCCGTTTCGGCGGGAAGACCCCGGTGGCCTGTCCCTTGGTGACCACCCACAACACAGCCGGAGGCTTGGTCTCAACCAGGTTCTGGCGGACCCAAAGCACAAAATGCAACACTTCCCGTCAAAACGGGGCGCCACACTCCTGGCAGCCGCGTTCGTCCTTGCCGCCAGCCTCCCCGCCCTAGCCGATTCCAATGGGACTCAACGCGGGCTGACTGAAGTCCCCGAACTGAACCTCGGCAGCGTCACCTCGGGTCGCGATGCGATTCGCACCCTCGGTTCCCATCTCCCGGATTTGGCCCGGGCCCATCGGATCGGGGCTTCCGAACTGATCAACCGGTTCCAGACCGATCCCGGCCTCCATCTCGACCGGGCAGGGCGCCTGTTTTTTGGTTGTCCGGGACGCCCCGCGTCCATCTCCAACCCGGCCAATGCGGGCACCGTGACTTTGGGTGGCACGGTGGGCGGCATCCCTCCCGCGCCGCTGACCAGCACCTTCCAACTGCACAGCCGGCCCGGCACCACCCGCGTCATCTACCTGGATTTCAATGGCAACACGACCACGGGAACCCCTTGGAACAGCAGCTTCACCGGGGGCGCTTCCTTCACCACCCCGCCCTTCGACATCGACGGCAACCCGGCGGCTTTCAGTGATGCGGAACTCGGGCGGATCCAGCTGATCTGGCAACGGGTGGCCGAGGATTACGCACCGTTTGACGTGGACGTCACGACCCAGGACCCGGGCTTGGAAGGACTGCGCAAGACCTCCTCCGTGGACACCGCCTATGGCATCCACGTCTGCATTGGTGGCAGCAGTCTCGATTGGTACGGGACGGGCGCCGGGGGGGTCTCCTTCGTGGGGAGCTTTGATTGGAGTTCGGACACCCCCAATTATGTCTTCCCGGCACAGCTCGCGAACGGTGACGAGAAATACACCGCCGAGGCCATCAGCCATGAAGTCGGGCATTCCTTCGCCCTGAGCCACGACGGCCAGTCGCCCAGTTCGCCCTATTATTATGGGCAGGGCACGGACCCGATGACGTGGGCGCCGATCATGGGCGTGGGCTATTATGCCAACATCGTCCAGTGGAGTAAGGGCGAATATAATGCCGCCAACAACACCGAGGACGACCTCGCCATCATCGCCTCCTATGTCGGATACCGGCCCGATGACCATGGGGATACCCAGGCGACGGCCACCTATCTTCCCGCCGGGGCGCAGATCGCCGCCAGCGGCCTGATCTCCAGCCAGTCGGATGTCGATGTCATCGCATTCACCACCGGGGCGGGTGCCGTGAGCATCAATCTGACCAGTGGCGCCGAGGATGCCGATCTCGACATCACGGCCGAACTCCGCGATTCGAGCGGCCAGATTGTGGCTACCAGCAATCCCGCCACCGCCCTCGGCGCCTCCTTCAACCTGACCCTTGCCGCGGGGACCTATTTCCTCACCATCCATGGGACGGGTTATCTGGACCCACTCACGACTGGATACTCCGCCTATGGCTCGATTGGAACCTTTCAGATCACCGGGACCGTCGTGAACCCGGCCGGAAGCGTCGCACCGGTCGCGGTCGCCACCGCAACCCCGGTCTCCGGCAAGGCGCCATTGGGCGTCACGTTCAATGGGGGCGGGTCATTCGACCAGGACGGTTTCATCATCGGTTATTCCTGGAAGTTCAGCGACGGCACCACGGCCTCCGGTGCGACGGTCAGCAAGGTCATCAATGTGGCCGGCCCCTACACCGGCACCCTCACCGTCACGGACAACAGCGGCCTTACCGCCGCCGCCTCGGTCGTTGTGTCCGTCTCCCCTGCCAACCTGCCTCCGGTCGCCCGGATCACCGCCACCCCCACCACCGGCTATGCGCCGCTGGCGGTCACCTTCGGCGGGTCCACCTCTTCGGACCCGGACGGGACCATCAGCACCTATAAGTGGACCTTCGGGGACGGGAGCACCTCGACCCTTGCGAATGTCACCAAGACCTATTCCAATATCGGATCTTATACCGCGACCCTCACCGTCACGGACAACTCGGGCGCCACTGGGACCGCCAGCGTGCCGATCTCGGTCACCCAGGATCCGGCCAAGGTCATCCGCGTCCAATCGATCAGCCTGACCTTCGTCAGCGGTCATGGTCAGGCCGTCGTCAAGGCCAGCAATCTCAATGGCACGGCGGTGGCAGGTGCGACCGTGACCGGCAGTTGGAGCGGAGTTGCGGCCGGAACGGTTACGGCAGTGACGGATTCCACCGGCACGGCGACGTTGACCTCAGGCCAGGTCAAGAAGACCGGGACACTCACCTTCACCGTCAACTCACTGTCCAAGACCGGACTCGTGTACGACGCGAGCAAGAACCTTCAAGGCCCCGCTTCCGTGCAGGCGTCGGCCCCGGCGGGCGGCCCGCACTGATCCGGACGGCACCGACACGGGCACGGGGCGGCGGCGGGGCGACCCACCGCCGCCCTTTTTGTTTGAAGCACAAAACACATGGCCTTTGGCACCTTGTGGACCCCGCCTTTTCCGACTTCCTGACGGCCTCCACCCTCACGATTGGAAGAGGCGCCCCGCCCCGCTCGGTGGATTTCTTCGAACTTCCGCTGACGGCGTCCCCGCCATAATCTGCGCGGGTTCCATGGCCTTCCTCTCGTTCCACGGCATCACCAAGGCTTTCCCCGGCGTGCAGGCGCTGTCCGACGTGGGATTTGAAGTGGGGCAGGGCAGTTGCCATGCCCTGATGGGCGAGAACGGCGCCGGCAAAAGCACCCTCGGAAAGATCCTCGCCGGAGTCTATACGCCGGATGCCGGGGAAGTCCGACTCGACGACCGGCCGATCGTGTCGCCCGATCCGCTGGCCGCCCGGAGGCACGGTATCGCGATGGTCCACCAGGAACTCGCCTTCTGCCCAAATCTCTCGATTGCGGAGAACCTGTGCCTGGGGGATCTGCCGCGAAGGGCCGGATGGGTGGACCGGACCCGGATGCGGGAACTGGCGCGCGAACGCCTTCGTGGGATCGGTGCGGAGTTCGATGTGGACCTGCCCATCAGTGAACTCAGCACGGGACACGAACAATTGGTCCAGATCGCGGCGGCGGTGGGCACCGGTGCCCGGATCATTGTGATGGACGAACCGACCAGTTCGCTCTCGGTCGCCGAAAGCGAGCATCTGTTCGGCCTGCTCGGCGAATTGCGTCAGCGCGGAATAACCCTTCTTTATGTGTCCCATCGCATGGAGGAGATTTTCCGTCTGTGCGACACGATCACCGTGTTGCGGGACGGGAGACACGTGTCGACCGGACCCATCGGCGCCACGGACCCCGAACGTGTCATCCACCAGATGATCGGACGGGATGTGGAACGTCATGAACCGGCTCATCTGCGCCGCGAACCCGGCGCGGAAGTGTTGCGGGTGGAGGGTCTGTCATCGCCGGGCCGGTTCACTGACATTTCCTTCACCCTGAGACGCGGTGAAGTCCTGGGGTTGGCCGGATTGGTCGGGGCCGGGCGCAGCGAGGTGGCCCAGGCGATCTTTGGATTGGATCCCGCCGCAACCGGTCGCGTCTCGGTGCACGGCCGTCCCCTGGCACTTGGCGACGTGCAGGCGGCGCTCGCCGCGGGCATCGGGCTCCTGCCTGAGGATCGCAAACGTCTGGG
This sequence comes from Verrucomicrobiota bacterium, assembly GCA_025360495.1. Taxonomy (GTDB): domain Bacteria; phylum Verrucomicrobiota; class Verrucomicrobiia; order Limisphaerales; family UBA9464; genus UBA6176. The sequence goes on from JANYCC010000322.1 coordinate 3,961, forward strand.
GCTCGTCCTGACCATGAATTGCCGGGAGAACACGTCGCTCGCCACCCTGCCGCGCCTGAGCCGTTGGGGCGTGGTGGATCGACGGGCCGAGCGGGCGCTCACGTCGGAGTATTCCGAACGTCTCCGCGTCAAGACTCCCAGTCCGGAAGCCGGCATCGCGGGTCTTTCCGGTGGGAACCAGCAAAAGATCGCCCTCGCGAAATGGCTCGCGCGCCGGTGCGACATCCTGATCGTGGACGAACCCACCCGTGGCGTCGACGTCGGTGCCAAGGCGGAGATCCACCGGTTGCTGGACGAACTGGCCTGCGAAGGACTGGCAATCCTGATGATATCGAGCGAACTGCCGGAAGTCATGAATCACAGCCGCCGCATCCTGGTGTTGCGGGAAGGTCACCTGATGGGCGAGGTGCCACGTGCCGAATTCTCCCAAGCCCGTCTGATGCGCCTGATGGCCGGCCTCGGGGAAGGCTGAAGCGCCCGTCTCCTTTCGTGCGTTCCGTGTGTTTCGTGGGCCACCCGGTCAGCCCAGAATCTGCCTCCCTGTATGAGTGCCCACCCAACACACGAATCACACGAAAGTGGGCAGCCCAGAATCGAAAACGGGGGATCAACCCACTCACATTGTTCCCAACTCTCGTCCTGGTGTGTGTTTCGTAGACCATCCCTCAAACCACGAAACGCTCCCATTCGAGTTTTGGATGGTGACCGAAATTGACCAGCAGGCCCAGCCTGTGGCCGGGGGCATGAAGGTAGTTGATCACCTGCGCGCGATGCTCATCCGTCAATTCAGATACAGCCTTCAATTCGACCAGGACTTGGCCGAAGCAAACCATGTCCGCCACATAATATTGGAGTAGAGGCCGTCCTTTGTAAGCAAGGCCTATCGGCAGGCGGGGCTGGAATGGGATGCCCTGCATTTCCAACTCAAGCTCCAGGCACTCCTGATAGACCGCTTCGAGGAATCCGCACCCCTTTTCCTTCGCGACCTCGAAGCACGCCCCCATGATCCGGTATGATTCCTCGCCGAGGATCAACTCACTCATATTCCTTTCGGTTCCCATCCTCTTTCGTGCATTTCGTGTGTTTCGTGGGCCCTCCCGTCAACCCAGGATCCGCCTCCCTGTACGAGTGCCCACCCAACACACGAATCACACGAATACAGGCAGCCCACACTGTTTCCGGTTCCCGTCTTCTTTTCGTGCATTCCGTGTGTTTCGTGGGCGATCCATCCGGCTGGGATCCGGGTTCATTCACTTTGTTGTCGGAGCCGCCGCACTCCCGATCTCAGCCCCGCACCCGCCAGCACCAGCACCGCCGCCACCCCGCCGGCAACCGCCGCCTTCTCCCCGCGACCGGAGTAGAGGCGCCACTTGCGAAAACCCTCCTTCGACTCCGCCCGCAAGGTCTGCAAGCGCGTCGGACGCCGCACCCCGAGGTAGGCCAGCAGGTCGGTGACGTCCTGGGCACTGCACCCGTTGATCAGGCCTTCCGGCATCAATGAGAGGGCCAGCGTCCGGTTGGTCACGATCGTCCCCCTCGGGATCACCCGCCGGGAATTGCCCGCCTGGATCATCACCAGGCTCTCCTCATCCCCACGCAACACCCGCCCCAAGACCGTCTCCCCGTCGCGCAACTCCACCTCCACCGTCTCGTGCCCCGACTTGATCCCCTCCGACGGTCGCCGGATCGCGACCAGCACCTCGGCTTCGCTGAACATGTCGCCGATCCCGCCCAGGTCGGGTCCCAGCAACTCCTGTTTCCCCCCGACCGAATGGCACACCGCGCATCCCAACGACTCGAACAGCTTCCGCCCGTGAACCGTGTCGCCGGCGATCCGCGGATACGGCGAGGATCCGGCCGGCGGCGTGTACCACGGAGCATGAATGAAGCGATACATCCCGCCGGTGGGACGGTCATAGGGCGTGTGACCCCGGCCCTCGCGACCGAACTGGGCCACATAAAGGTCGCCCTGTGCGCCGAACGTCACATCGCCCAATTTCGGCACCTCATGCGCGAACGGGAATTCCTCGGCCCTATATCCGCCGTCGGGCATCCGTTCCAAATGCACCCGTAATATCGACCCGCGATCCCAAAGAAAATCCGGTCCCCAGGCCGCCATGAACAGATCGCCGCCGGTCCCGCCGAAATCATTGGTCCGCGGGTTAAACGCAATCCCCACCATCCCGAAGCCGTGCCGCACCGTCACCAACGGTGGGGTCGTCTCCGGATGCCCTTTATATTTCTCCGGATTATGCCCGTAAAACGCCCCGGACACCACGCGGTTGAGCTCTTCCGTCGGGTTCCCGCCCCCCTCGTTGTCGCTGATGAACATCCCCCCTTCCGGATCGATCGCCATCCCGTACGCAAACCGGAATCCGGTCGCCACCCGCTCCATCCGCAGCCCATCGGGTGACACCCGCAGCAACGCCCCCCGCAAGCCCCGCGGATCGGGTGCGGGCGCCGGGTTATAAGAGTCGGTCGACAGCGTGAAGTTCAACCAACCGTCCCGGTCGAAGGTCAGCCCGAACGTCCAGTCAAACGGGTGTTCGCTCCACGGGAAATCCTTGAAGAAGGTCCGGCTCTGGTCCGCCACGCCGTCCCCGTCCGTATCGGTATAAACCCGGACCTCCTGTGCCGTCGCCACAAACACCTCGCGTCCCCGCAACGCCAGCGCCGTCGGTGACCGCAACCCGTCCCGTCGCACGTCCGCAAACAGCAGTGCCGTGTCCTCCAACCCGTCGCCATCGGTGTCCACCAACCGCAGGATCTCCCCCGAGTAATTCGCCACAAACACCGTGCCGTCCGCCGCCACCTTCACCGCCGTCGGATTCCACAATGGCACCCCGTGTGTCACCGGGAGACGGACCGCCGCATAATGCCCGTGGACATTGATCGAACGGTCGACGTGCGCCTCGATGACCGCACGGGTGGGCACCGGCAATGGCACCGGTCCCGCGCCCGACAGGGTCCCGCCCAGCCAGGCCGCGCACCCGCACCCACCGATCAACGCCCAACCGGCCACGGACGATCGCAAAGAAGATTGCTTCATCGGGTGGGCATCCGGTGGCAAACCGCCTCCCGATCGTTTCGCAGGAGCAACAGGTTCCCGGCCAGGGCCGGCGGGTTCCATGTCTTGTCTTTCAATGCCCGAAACCGGGTCGTTTCGGTCATGCCCTCCGGCCGGGCATCGACCAACGCAACCTCTCCGTCCTCGGCGCTCACCAAAAGGCGGTCCCCAGCCCAGAGCAACTGGCTGTGGCCGAAACGTTGTCCCTTCCAGCGCAGGGAACCGGACGCCAGGTCCAACGCCACCAAAGCCCCGTCATCCAGGCCGTACAACACGTCGCCCCGTGGGATCAGGTTCGAGAACTTTGATTTCAACCGGATCGATTTCCACACCACGACCGGGGTCCACGTGCCGTCTGTCCCGACGCCGACCTCGATGAGAAAGGTTCCTTTGCCATAACCGGTCGACACCACCAGACGATTGGTGCCGACCGCCACCGGGGCCGCGACGTGCGGGGCCATGGGGATCGGCTGTTCCCAGAGGAGCCGTCCGTCCGTTGCGTCATGACCCGCCACGCCCACTTCGTTGAAATTCAGAATCTGCCATCTTCCGCCCCATCGCACCCGCATCGGTGAGGCATAGCCCGCCGCGGAATCACCACCGCCAAATCGGAAGTGCCCCGTCACAGCATCGTGGCCCACCAACGAACGGTGGGGCCCGCCCGCCGGGACCCAGACCAGTCCGTCCGCAACCAACGGCGAGGCGCTGTACCCCCATTCCGGGACGTGCGCACCGTGCTCTTTCATCAGGTCCACCGTCCACAACGGACGTCCCGTTTCCAATTCCAGGCAGGTCAGGATTCCGGTCGCGCCACACGCGTACACCCGCCCGCCCGACACCGTCGGCGTCGATCGCGGCCCATTTCCCGCCGAGGAATCCGCATAGCGCGCAGGATAGCCCCGGGACCAAACCCGATGCCCCGTGCGCAGGTCGAGGGCCAGCACCGCCTCGTTGTCGTCCTCCTGTTCCATCGTCACCGCCAGGCCGCCGGACACGCTGAAGCCCGACCATCCTTCGCCGACCGATCTCCGCCAGAGCAGTTCGGGCGGGGTCGTATCCCAGTTCGTCCCGAGGTTTAGGTCGGACAGGATTCCGTCACGGGCCGGACCTTGGAATTGAGGGAAGTCGACGACTCCCTGGATTCGTCCACCGGATCCTGCCGGAGCGGGGACCATGGAGGCCGGGGTCGGGGTCTCAAGGTGTGCCGGGACCGCCCAGCGCCATTCCACCACGGGGACGCGGTCCCCATTGATACCGCGGAACCGGACGAGCGAAGCCGTCAAGCCGGCCGCCACAACCAAGCTCGCCAACCCCATCCAACGGGTCCGCCACGGCAAGCGCGAGAACAGGAGGAACCAGGCGATCAGGGCGGGCACCGCCACGAGCAGCAACTGCCAGGTGGCGGCGAACTTGAACTGACGCTCGTAATCCTTGAAATACCACGTCTGCACCGATCGCGCCCCGATGGCGGCCAGCAGCAATGCCAGGGGCCACCAGCGCGGACCGGGCCGGGAGCCTCGGACGGAATCATCGGACTTGTTCAACAGGGTGAGAAGAGGACCGAGTTGGGCCCCTGAAGGCAATCTCTTCGCGTTCCGTTCACATCGGTATGGTCCGTTTTGGCGGGACCCTTCGCCCACGGTTCTTCAGCCGAACCGTTCTCGTTCTTGTTAACAAGGTCCGATAACCCCACGATTCACCCTCGGTTGGCGCATCGAATCCACTCCCCCATGGCAACCCTGCATGTCTTGAAAGGACCGGCGCCTTTGACCGGTGCGGTCCACGGATTGCAAGAAACCGGTCAGGAACTGGGTCGCTCACCCGACGCCGGGATTGTCCTCGCCGACCGGGGGGTGAGCCGACGCCACGCCCGCATCTGGCATCGGGAGGGACATTGGTACGTGGAGGATCTGGGCAGCAGCAACGGCACCCATGTCAACGGGTTGAAAACCTTGCACCCGGTCAAACTCAGGTCCGGCGACCAACTCCAGGTGGGACCGTTCATCCTGGCCTTCACCGACGATTCCCAAGGCTCCGAAAATGCTCGGATTCTGAGCCAGACGATCGCCGGTCCGACGAGTGACGAGGTCTACCGCGACAGTTCGGGACGCCGTCTCCGTGCGATCCTGGAACTGACCCGCAGCCTTGGGTCGCTGTCCGACCGGGAATCCCTTTTCGCACGGGTCGCCTTTCACCTGTTCCAACTGTTCCCTGGCGCGGACCGCATCCTCATGTTGGAAGGTTCGCCGGAGAACCTCCGCGTAACCGGAGGCGAGATGCGGGGCGGCGGAACGGCGGTCAACCGGGCGTATAGCCGGACGCTGCTGCATCGTGTGACCATGGAGAACATCGGCCTGGTGGCGTCCCAATCGGTGGATATGGGGGGATTTGGCGGACATTCCCTGGTGGAGATGGGGGTCCAATCCTTCATCTGCGCCCCGTTGCATGATGAGACGGGCCAACCGACGGGCGCGCTGCTTCTCGACCGTTTCCAACCGGGTCCCCCCTTCCCGCACGATGACCTGATGCTGCTGACGACGATCGCGATCCAGGTGTCGATCAGCCTGCAGAATCACCGGCTTCAATCCCGCCTGCTGGACCAGGCCCGGTTGCAACGCGACCTGGCCCTGGCGCGGGACATCCAACAGGGTTACCTGCCCACCGTGGTGCCGGACAGCATCGGGCGGACGCACGAACTGGCGGCGATGCTCACGCCCGCGCAGGAGGTCGCCGGGGATTTCTATGATTATTTCCCCTTGGATCCTGCGACCTCCCTGTTGGTGGTCGGGGATGTGGCCGGCAAGGGGATCACCGCGGCGTTGTTTCTCACTTCGGTCCGGGCCCTGCTCCGACATCTGTCCACCACCACGCGCGATCCCGGGGAATTGTTGGTCCGGCTCAACAACGCCATCTCCGCCGACAACCCCAACGGACTGTTCGTCACCCTGGCGGTGGCGAGGTTCGAATCCGACACGGGCCGCCTGACCCTGGCCACCGGGGGTCATCCCGCGCCCATCCTGTTCCGCCCCGGGAAGCAGGCCGCGCCCCTGGCCGGACTCTCCGGGCACCTGATCGGATATGACACTTTGGATCAGCCGTTCCCGACGATCAACGCGACGCTGGAACCGGGGGAGGCGCTGATGTTTTATACCGATGGGGTGACGGAATCCCATGGGAAACTCCAGTCGCCGGCGATGTATGGTGAGAAGCGCCTGTGCCGATTCCTTGCGGCACAAAGTCCCGAGCTCTCGCTGGACCGGATTCATTGCAACCTGTGCGACGAACTCGAGCGGCATTCCGGGAGTCCCTTGATGGAAGACGATGTGACGCTGCTGTCGATCCGGAGACGGGTGTGAGCGGGGTGGGTGCATCTCCGGGTTGTGGGTGGGAAGACCGCCGGGATTTTGAACAACAACAAAGGGCGCGAAGGGCGCGAAAACATCTCCTCAATAAAAAGAACATCCTCCCCCGCGGCGGCGTGCAGACGGTGACTTTCCACGCCTCCAATCATTCCCGGGCTTCGTGGACTTGGCACCCTTTGTTGTTCCATCTTACCGGGCCCGTTTTACCCGCGTTTCAAAGATGCGTCCGAGCGGGCAGGGGGCGTTCATCGGACTGGACGGGGATGGCGCCGGTGGGCAATGTCAACCGGTTGAACTTTGCAAAAACAGAGGCCGCTCGGAGGGACGAGTCACTCGAGTCCCATCCCTTGATCCAAGTGTGCGTCAGGAGTGGGACTCTCGGAGCTCGTCCCTCCATGCGTCCCTCCATGCGTCTCTCCATGCGTCTCTCCACCCGCCGTTCCGAAGGCGCCCGGCTCATCCATCTGCCATGAGGAATCTCACCCGGTCGCTGCTGCTGGCGTTGAACAAACTTCCCCGCATCGGCCCAAAACTGGACGCCCTCTGCCTGGAATATCACGGGATCCACGAGAACCAGGGCTACGATCACCATTCCAACGGGGAAGCCTGGCTGCTGCAAACCCTGGCCCGGCGCAACCTGCTGTCGCTGTGTTTCGATGTCGGTGCCAACCATGGTGATTGGACCGCGATGGTCCAGGCGGCCAACCCGGCGGCGTCGGTCCACTGCTTTGAAGTGTGTCCGCCCACCTACGAAAAACTGGCGGCCCGTTGCTCCGGCAAGCCGGGGGTCCGACTGAATCCCACCGGCCTTTCCGACCAACCCGGCGCCATCCAGGTCAAGTACTGCCTCGACGGCGACGGGCTCAGTTCAATGTTCGAGGTGGTCTGTTCCCAGAACATCCGGACCATCGATGCGAACGTGATCCGGGGATTGGATTATTGCCGCGACGCCGGCATCTCCAAGATCGACTTCCTGAAGATCGACGTCGAAGGGGCGGAGCACCTCGTGCTCCAGGGTTTCGGAGACCTGCTGGATCCGCGCCGCATCCCCATCGTCCAGTTCGAGTATGGGATGGTGAACATTTCGACCAAGTTCCTCCTCCGGGATTTCCACCTCTTATTCGAGAAGCGCGGATATAAGGTGGGCAAGTTGTTCCCGACCTCGGTCCGGTTCCGGGATTACCGCTTTGAGGATGAGGATTTCCGTGGGCCAAATTATATAGCCGCAGCACCGGAGCTGGCGTCGTTGCTGGCCTGAAAGAGCCCGGCTCCGTTAGGCCCCGCACCTACCCGGCGCGAACCCCGCCGAGTTCCAGGATGTGCCGGTAGGCAGGCTCCGGCACCGGCGTCACGCTCAACCGCGAATTGCGGACCAACAGCATGTCACGGGTCGCGGGATCCGTTTTCAACTGCGCCAGCGTCACCAGCTTCGCCAACGGTTTCACCGGTTCCAGATCGACCGCGGACCAATCCCCCTCGGTCGCGGTCGGATCCGGATAGGCGGTGCGGGCGACGCGGGCGATCCCGACGACGGCCAGGCCGGTGACACTGTGATAATAAAGGACGGGATCGCCGGCCTTCATGGTGCGGAGATTGTTCCGGGCCTGGTAATTCCGGACCCCGGTCCAGGCGGCCCGTCCCTCTTTCACGAAGGTGTCCCACGCATAGGCGGCGGGTTCCTGTTTCACCAACCAGCATTGAGTCGGCATGCGGCAAGTTGGACATCGCGCCCGCCTGCCGCAAGCCACAGAAGAAACAGGGACGTCTCACGCAAAGAACGCAAAGAACGCCAAGGTTGGAGGGTAACTCGCACCGGGCACCAAATCATCCTCCAATGAATGAAACATTGCCCGCAGGACAGTTCGGCTGCCGGCCTCTTTGCGGGCTTTGCGGGCTTTGCGGGCTTTGCGTGAAATCTCTTCTGATGCTTTGCCTGCGTCCACACCCGGGCTCCGGCTCAGGCCGCGGCCCGGCGTCCGCGCGGCGGCGACGAAAAGCGAAGGAAACTGTCGAGCAACAATTGAACGCCGAAGTTGTTCACACCCGATCCGAAAAACACCGGGGAAAGCCGGCCTTCCAACACCAGGCTGTGATCGAATTCCGAGCCCGCCATCTCGATCATCTCGATCTGTTCCCGAACCGTGCGATAGGTCTGCTCATCGAGGTTTTGGCGGACCAGGGGATCGTCCAGGCCGGTGACATTGACCGGGGCCCGGTACTTGCCGCCGACCACCCGGTCGAAGAGATGGACGCGCCGGCCCTCGCGATCGAAGACCCCCCGGAATTCGGCGCCGTTCCCGAGCGGCCAGTTCATCGCGACCGACCGGATGCCGAGCACCGCCTCGAGCTCGTCCAGAAGCCAGATCGGGTCGCGCGCCGGTCGGTCGAGCTTGTTCATGAAGGTGAAAATCGGCACGCCACGCCGGGCGCAGACCTCGAAGAGTTTCCGGGTCTGCACCTCCACCCCCTTGCCGGCGTCGATCACCATGATCACGGCGTCCACCGCGGTGAGCACCCGATAGGTGTCCTCGGAAAAATCCTTGTGTCCCGGAGTGTCGAGCAGGTTGATGCGGAACCCGCCGTACTCGAATTGCAGGACGGTCGAACTGATCGAGATGCCGCGCTTTTTCTCCAATTCCATCCAGTCGGAGGTCGTCGCGCGTTGGTTTTTCCGGGCGGTCACCGAGCCGGCGAGTTGCACGGCACCCCCGTACAACAGGAGCTTTTCGGTCAACGTCGTCTTGCCGGCGTCCGGGTGCGAGATGATCGCAAACGTTCGCCGACGCTGGATTTCTTCCTGAAAGGTCACCGGTGCCAAAACCGTAACAGGATCGGGGACGTGTTCCCAGTTTCTCCCGTGTGAAATTCCCCGGTTTTTGCCGGAGCTTTTCGGCCTCGGCATTTTCATCCTTGGTGACGGACGAATTCCATGAAAGCTCCCACGGGCGTCTGAATCCCCTCGCCCGAGATCGTCCATGGCCGCACATCCTCCCGTCATCCTGGCTTCGCAATCACCGCGGAGGCACCTGCTCCTGCGCGACGTTTTGCCGGAGTTCGAGGTGATGGACAGCCATGCGACCGAACTCGATGACCGGACTGTCCCGCCCCGGCGATTGTGCGAGCTCAACGCCGAGCGCAAGGCCTGGTCCGTGGCCCAACTCCGTCCCGACCATTTGGTGATGGGGGCGGACACCCTGGTGTTTCTCGATGGGGAACCCTTTGGGAAGCCGTCGGATCTCCAAGAGGCGCGTCGAATGCTCCGGCAACTGTCGGGCCGGACCCACGAGGTGATCACGGGCGTGGCCCTGGTCCATCGGGCCGGGGCCCGGGTGAGGGTGTTCTCCGAAGTGACCCGGGTGAAATTCCGAAGCCTGTCGGACGACGACGTGGAGGCCTACATCGGCTTGGTCGCGGTGCTGGACAAGGCGGGTGCGTACGCCCTTCAGGAACAGGGCCACCTCATCATCGAGGCCGTCGAAGGCTCCTCCAGCAACGTGGTGGGCCTGCCGGTCGAACGGTTGCGCGAAGCGCTGGAACGTTGGCCGGGGTGACCGTTCCTAAGCCGTAACAATTCAGCACAAACCCGGGCATTTCACGCAAAGAACGCCAAGTACGCCAAGATCAGGAGCGTCCCACCGCCAAAAACAACTCACCAAGCAGTGAGTGGTCATCCGCTCCGTAGACTAGGACCTCTCCCTAATTCTTTGCGGTCTTGGCGATCTTTGCGTGAAACTCCTCCTGCATGGATACGGCTAAGACTTCATCCCGCGACGGGCGAGCACGGCGGACCCGGTGATTCCCGCCTCATCCCCCAACTTGCTGGCGATGATTTCAATGCCCTTGTCGGTGCCGGCCATGGCGTAATCCCGGGCCGTGCCGATGATGATCGCCATCATCTCGTCGGCGAGCGCATCCAGGACGCCCCCGCCGAGGACGATGACCTCGGGATTGAGGATGTTGATGAGGTTGGCGACGGCGATGCCGGTGTATTCAGCGGCGTCTTCAATGACCTTGCCGACCAGTTTGTCGCCCTTGCGCATGGCCTTGCGGAGATCGCCGCTCTTGAGGTCGGTCAGTTCCTGTCCCGGGCCGAGCATCTCGGTGAGGACCGTTTTCTGCCCCTCTTTCACGGCCTCGGTCAGGCGGCGGAAAATCGCGGTCCGGCTGGCGAGGGCCTCGAAGCAACCCCGGTTGCCGCACCCGCACTTGGGTCCGCCCACTTCCAGCACCATGTGGCCGATCTCGCCGGCGGTGCGGTTGAACCCGCCGTAAAGTTCGCCGTTGATGATCAGTCCGCCGCCAATGCCGGTTCCCACAAAAATGCCCAGCATATGCCTGGGACGCCCCCCCAATTCCACCGCATGCACCCCCAGCGCGCACACATTGCAGTCATTCTCAATGAAGACCGGGACATCGAGCATCTTCTCGAGATCCTTTTTCAGGGGGGCGTCCTTCCAACGCAGATTCGGGGCGAAGATCACCTCGCCGGACTCGGGATTGATGGCCCCCGGGGCGCCAATGCCGATGGCCCGGACCTGTTTGAGCGAAAAATCGGCTTCATCGACGGCATCGCGCACACAGCGGGCGATGCGTTCGACGACGGCGGTATAACCGCGTTCGGCCTTGGTCGTGAGCTTGGCGCTCGAAAGGCGCTTGAGCTGCGGACTGAAGACCCCGGCGAGGACCTTGGTGCCACCAAGGTCGACCCCGACAATGAGATCCTGCTTGGAAGATGCCTCGGCCATGCACTTCAAATGCCCAAGTCGTGCGGCTCGCGGCAAGTAAAAGGATCAGGAAAAAACGCACCCCCGTCCCGGGAATTCATGGGCGCTTGGAAACGGGCGACTCATCGGTGCGACGCCGGGGTTTGGGCGGTGGGACGGCTCCGGGGCCATCGTGCCCCGAGTAAAGGACCAGGCCCGCGCCGCCGCTGTGGGACGGCAGACCGGTTTCGGCGGCGCTGGACACCCGTTCCAACGCGCGATTGGTGGTGCCCCGGATCTCGCGGACCACGGTGCTGAAAGGATTGCCTTGGAAGGCGACCTCGCCGGCGACCAGGGAGGCGGCGGCATCGCGGATCATGAACAGGGGCGCGTCCTTGAACCCGCCGCTGGCCACGCACAGGGCGCCGAGGAGTTCGGTGCGGCCCTTGGTGTGGGTGGTGATGGCGGTTCCGGTCTTCTCGGTCTTGAGCCCGAGCACCCACAGCGTGCCCCCCTGGTTGGTGATCTTCGATCCGTCCCGCTCAATGTTCCATTGTCGGGCCCACACCTGCTGGCCGTTGATGACCCATTCGCCCGTGCTGGAAACATCTTCCAGAAACAGGGATCCGCGGCCGCTCAACAGGGCCCGGACATTGTGACACGAGGAGATCACCAACCGCCGGGTCGAGGCCTGTTCGACCAAGGGACCTTCCCCCGCCTCAATCTCGATCCGTTCGATCACCACCACCGGGGAGTCGCCATCCACCACCCGGAAAACCGGTCGGGAACCCAGGGCCCCGTTGATGATCCGGGCTTCGCATCCGATGATTCGACGGACGGCGCCCCGGATCTCAATGGGGGAGTTCACCCGCCAGACGCCATTGGGCAGATAGACCGTGGTGGCTCCCGAATCGATCGCCTGCTGGATGGAAGCACTGTCGTCCCCGAAATCCCCCGGGACACCCCCGTGCTGCTGCGGACCCGCCCATTTATCAAGGGGATCCCAAGGCACATCGGGGGTTTCCTCGATGGGAAGATTCATCGAGGTCGGGAGGGCCGGGAACAACGCCATGCGCTCGTGCGAAAGAAACTCCGCAATGTCCGGGCCGGACACGTTGCGAGTGGCCTCGACCCGGCTCTCAATCGCATTGGTGTGACCCGGCGTGGTGAGGGAACGTGCGAACAGGAAGCCACGGTTCACGATGGCGGAAAAGGGACGACGCGCCGGCTGGGCCTGGAGCACGGCTTCCACCAGCGTGATGACGCCGGACGGATCATTGTTCTGGATTGCGGGAACCGCATTGGTGCTGCGCAGGTCGCGGATGTTCAGGGTCTGGCCCGAATTGCGGATTCCGGCGGCGCCTTGGCCAACGAGTTCCAAGTGCTCGAACGTGCAGGAGTTCACCGAGTACGCCGCCCGAACCCCATAGTCGAAGCCCTCCACCCTCACGTTCTTGATCAGGCACGGCCCGATCGACTCGGCATGTGCCAGGTCCAGTCCGATCAACCCCTCCCCCTTCCCATCCGCCGTGATCGTGACATCGCGAACCCCGCCCTGATGGTTGGCCATGACGGCAATCCCCGATGCCGAAGGATTCCCAACTCCGGTGTGAAGCGACAGGTTCCGGACGGCGTTGCGGGTGCGGGAAGCCGGATCGCCACCCATCCACAGCATGGGATGTCCGCGTCCGGTCTGGCCGAACCCCGGCGAATAATCCATGAGCCGGATCACCGCCCCCGTGCGGCTCTGGCCCTGGAGGATGGTTGCGCGCTGGCGGGTCTGCTCGTCCGGACCTCCCGGCCACCGCAACGGGATGCTCACCAGATAAGTCCCGTTGGGCAGGTAAATGATCCGATTCCCATTCGGATGATCCAGGAGCGCCTGTTGCAAAGCCTCGGAATCATCTGTCTTCCCATCACCCCGCGCGAAATAGGGCGCGCGGGTCACGTCAATGACCCCGGCATCGGCCGGGAATCGGATGTCCTCGGCCCCGAGGCGGGCACCCGGGCCCGCGATCGCCCACAGGATCAGCGTCGCGAAGGCCGGGCGGAGGAGAGGTGGGACGAAACGCACGGCTTACCCTTAGCGGGTGAGGGTGGGTTGAAACCAGACATTTGCGACCCCTCGAAACCGGCGGCATGCAGGATTCGGCAGGAAGACGCCGGCCCGGATCACTTCCCGGAAATCGGCCGGATCCGGACATTGCGGAACCAGACTTCGTCGCCGTGATCCTGCAACAGGATGGGCGTGGCGAACTTGGTGCCCCAGCGGGCCTCCGACTTGAACTTGCTCGCGGCCTTCGCGGTCACCAATTCCGGGCTTCCCAGTTCATAAGCCAGCACCCGCCGCCCATTCAACCAATGCTCGACCTGTTGTCCGCGGACGACGATCCGCGACTGGTTGATCACGCCCGCCGGACGGACCGGGGGGTTTTGCGGGGGCAAGGCATCGTAAAGCGAGGCGGTCTGGCGATTGGCACCGTGCAAGGCGTCCGGATTCAGGGCGTCATCGATCAGTTGATATTCGTGCCCGATGGCCGCCCCGCGTTGTTCATCGATGAAATACTTCACGCCGCTATTGGCACCGGGGGCGATGCGCCACTCGAATTCCAATTCAAAATCGGTGAACAACTCGCGGGTGATGACGTCGCCGCCACCGCCCTTGGCCAGATGATGGAGCCAGCCGTCATCGACCACCCAACCTTGGGCGGGAAAACCGGGTTGCTTGAAGCCGCGCCAAGCCCCGGTGGTGCCATCGAAGAGGAGCTTCCAGCCGGCTTGGGACTGGGCCGGGGTGAGCGTGTTGGGCGGTGTCGTGGATGCGGGCCCGGCGCAACCGCCACAGAAGACGGCCAAGCTGCACAGGGCACCGGCCACAAAAGGGGAAAGACGCATGCTCATCGGGGGAAATCCGGTGCCATTGGAACCTCACGATGCCTTGGGGCGCAAGTCGCGACTCTACCATCGACTCCGCTCGGGCGCGTCTTGTCATCGTGGGAAGCCGGGCCATTGGAGAAGCGGGGCGGGTAGGAAAACCCGCCCTCCCAGCGGTCGCGACAGCTCCCGGGGGGGCGGGTTTTCTTACCCGCCTTCCCACGATGGCAAGATGTGCCCACTCCGCATTGCACCGCGACCCCCGGCCACTCCATCCTCGTCGTCATGGCCAAGGCACGCATCGGCATCATCGGCGGATCCGGACTCTATCACATCGAAGGCTTCACGAAACAAAAGTGGGTCACCGTGAAGACCCCGTTCGGGCCGCCCTCGGACCACCTTCTCACCGGCGAATTGGCCGGGCGCCCGGTGGTCTTCCTCCCCCGTCACGGCCGCGGTCATCGCATTCTTCCCGGAGAGCTCAATCATCGCGCCAATGTTTGGGCCATGAAAAGCCTCGGCGTGGCCTGGATCATCAGTGTCAGTGCTGTCGGCTCGCTCCAGAAACGACTTCGTCCCCGCGACATCGTCCTCGTCGACCAGTTCCTCGACCGCACCAAGAAGGGCGCGGAACACACGTTCTTCGGCAAGGGCATCGTTGCCCATATCGCCTTCGCCCATCCGATCTGTGAGGAATTGCGCCAACTGCTCCTCGCCCGCGCCCGCGCCAACAAGGCCCGCACGCATGACGGCGGCACCTATGTGAACATGGAAGGCCCCGCCTTCAGCACCCGCGCGGATTCCCTCGCCAACCACCGGGACGGTTTCGATGTCATCGGCATGACCAACCTTGGTGAGGCCCGCTGCGCCCGTGAGGCGGAGATCGCCTATGCCTCGCTCGCCATGGTCACTGACTATGACTGTTGGAATGAGGACGAGGAACACGTGACCGTCGATCTGATCCTCGAGAATCTGCGGCGCAATGCGGAGCAGGCGAAGTCGATCGTGGCCGGGGTCGTGCCGCAGATCCCGTTGGAACCGAACTGGCCCTGCCACGATGCATTGCGCAATTCGATCATGACCGACCGCAAGCTCTGGCCGGCCGCCACGGTGCGAGCCTTGCGCCCGATCCTCGCCAAGTATCTTTGAGGGCGTGCCAGATCCAGGAAATCAAACCGCGGATTGCACGGACACGAAAGTGAGATCGGTGCGATCTTTCTTCCCATCCGTGTCATCCGCGTAATCCGTGGTTCTCCCCTTCCACTGGCTGGCTGGGCAAAGAAAACTGAAACCGCGGATTTCACGGATTCCGCGGATAAGAAGGAAAAGCCCCTGCAGCTTCCTTTCCATCCGTGTCATCCGCGTCATCCGCGGTTTTTGGGGACACCCGCTTGCTTCACCGATCAGGACTTCGCCTTGGGCGCCGACTTCTTGTCGCCATCGGTCGCAACCGGCTTGGTCCGGTAATGGGACGTGTAATACCGGTTCTGATAATAGTGATAGCTGTAGTAGTACGAGTCCTTGCCCTCGAAATCGATGTCGTTGAGGACCAGGCCGACCAGATGAATCCCCGAATCCTGGATGCGTTGGATCGAACGCAAGGCGTGTTCGCGGCGGATCTTGTTGAACTTGGTAACGAAGATCACGCCGTCGCACATGGCGCCGACCACCAGCGGATCCGCCACCGCGGACACCGGGGGACAGTCGAGGATCACCCGGTCATAACGGGTCGAGACCTCCTCCAGGAACTGCAACATGCGCTTGGAGGAGATGAGTTCGGATGGGTTGCTCGGCGTGGCCCCGCAGCAGACCACGTCGAGGTTGGGCACATCCGAAGTGTGGACGATCTCATCGACGCTCTTGACGCGGTCGGCGAGGTAGGCGGCCAACCCGACCGGGCTCTGGAGCTGGAAGGCCTTGTGGATCGACGGACGCCGGAGATCGGCGTCCACCAGCAGGGTCCGGAGACCGGTCTGCGCGGTGACGATCGCGAAGTTGGAGGCGACGAGCGATTTGCCCTCGGAGGGGATCGTGCTGGATACCGCGATGTTGCGCAGTTTCTCGGCATTCCGGGCGAGTGAGATCGCGGCCCGCAGCGTGCGGAAACCTTCGGCCGCGCTGGAGGTCGGATGGAGGTGCGCCTGCAGGTCGCGCTCCACGACGGAACTGGACTTGATGTTCGGGATATAACCCAGGAACTGGAGCCGGAGATAATTCTCAACGTCATCCTGGCTCTTGACCGAGTCATCCAGGAAATTGACGAAGAACGCGAGGCCGAACGCCACGAGGAAACCGGCGACCGTGCTGGCCAGGATGACAAGCGGCTTGTTGGGCCGGACCGGACGCGGAGGGATGTCGGCGTGGTCGATGATCGTCATGTTCTGGAGGAGATCCTTGGAACTCAGATCGTACTCCTTGGTCTTGCCGAGGATGAGTTGGTACATGGCCTCGGCCCGCTCCTTCTTGCGGCTGAGGACATCATAATTGACCTTGAGATCGCTGAGGCGGGTGACCTCCTTTTCCGAGTCTGCGAACTTGGCCTTGGCCTGGGCCTCGCTGCCCTTCTCAATGTTGGCCGTGGCGACCAGGGAACTCAGCACGCGCTGCACCTGGTTCTGCAATTGTTCCCGCCCATTGGCCACCGAGCTGGCGAGACCGATATAGGTGGGATGCTTGGGTCCGTACCGGTTGGTGATACCGGCGAAGTTGGATTGGAGCTGCGCCAGGGTGATCTTCAACTGGCTGACCACCGAGTCCTTGGTCACCTCCGGGAAATCGACCAGATCGCGGCCCTCTTTGCGCCAGAGTTGGGCTTCCTCCGCCAGTTTGACGGCGTTGTCGGCCTTCACCCGCTGCACTTCATACGCCTCCTTGCTCTGGCGATACCCCATGTAGACCACGTTGACATCCTGATCGAGGGAGATGGCCCCCTGCTTGATCCGGTATTCCTGGAGGGACTTGACGATCCCGGTGAGTTCGATCTCCTGGGCCGCGGCCTCGGTCTTCAGGGAACGCCAGCCGGACATGGCCTTGAACGTCTTCCGGTCCTGGTTTTCCGCGAGGAAGATGTCCAGGACTGTGTTGGCGATGTCCCGCGCCCGGGCCTGGACCGGATGACGGGCCTTCACCTCCACCAGGCGGGTGAGGCGGATGGGCTCGATGTGGATGTCGTCATTGACCGCCTTGATCCGGTCGAGCGCCTCCTTGTACCGTGCGTCCTCGTCCAGTTTGAGTTTTACGACGACTTTTTCGATGAGGCTGCGGGCCTGGAGATTGCGGTACTGGGTCTGGAGATATTCCTGGTCCTTGGCCCCGAACCCGATGACCTCGCGGAAGCTCAACACCCCGGAACTTTCCGGATCGATCATGAGCCGGGCGGTGGCCTCATAGATCGGGGTCGCCTGGAAGGCATAGAGGAAACCGAGCGAGACGAAGATCGTGAAGACCGTGATGATGAGCCAGCGCCGCTCCAGCATCACGTGCCAGTACTGTCGCAGGCGATGGGCATCGCTCTCGGCGGACACCTGCTTGGCGGGTCGTTGTGGATTGTCCATGTTGGTTCCTATATTACACTTTGCGCCACGTCGATCACGTCGTTCGGTTCCACGTAAACCTGCTTGGCCGGATCGGTCTCCCTCCGCAGTTCGTCATACTTGTAACGCTTGGGCTTGTCGAAGCGCTTCGCGCTCACCTCGATCTTGTCCTTGTTGGCTTTCTGGGTGAAATCCCGGGCCAGGGACAGCACCTCGATCAGCGTCAGCCGGCGATCGGTGGGGAGCTCGATCCGGCCGGGATTGTTGACCTGCCCGTTGACGGTGACGAACTGCTTCACGTATTCCTTGATCTCCACCGCCACTTGCGGGTTGATGATATAATCCGGATGAAGACCGTCCCGGATCATCTTCTCGACCTCGGTGGTGCTTTTGTCGCGAAGGTCGAGTTCACCCAGCCAGAGGTAGGTGATCTTGCCTTCACCATTCACGTGACGGTCCATCGTGAGTTCCGCCTCGTTGACGACCCGGATGAGGATGGTGTCGTTTGGCATGATCCGGCGGTTGCCGTTGGCAGCGGCATTGGCGCCGGGTTCCTCCGCGCGGCACAGGCCGGCCAGCAGGAGGGTCAGGAACAGCAGGAATGATTGGATGCGGTTCGATTTCATAACTCAATGGCTCAATAGCCGATCGCGACCGAGAGGGTGACGCGATTGACTTGGTATTGGGGGAGGAAAAAGGTGCTGGCCGCCTGCGGGTCGGCGAACTTGTACGAGTAATTCTCGTAGTCATAGGCCAGGCTGCAGGTGATCCAGGCCCGCGGTTGGTAGAGAAGCGCAATGCCCGCCAGCCAATAATCATCCGTCCGGCTCAGGTCCACACCCGGCTGGCCGCCTGCGTCGAACTCGCTCAACAGGTAGCGGACGTGCCCCCGGACCAACCACCGGCCGCTCTTGCCGACATTCTGGCTGACCGAGAGCCCCACGGCATCCACCACTTGGAATTGGGTGTGAAACTGCGGCGACGGCGCACTCGACCGGGAATAGGTCAGGTTGAGCACCGTCGTGGGACGAAACGCGTAGGTGATGTCCAGGTTGATCGCCGGGGTCTGGGCCGCCACCGTCTGACCGCTGTTGTAGTTGCGCTGCTCGTAACCCACCCGCAGGAATCCCGAAAGCTTGGCCGTGAAATCGCCGCGTGCACCGACGTATCCGCCGTAAACCACCGAGTACGGGGCCGTGGGTTGGGTGGGGGCGTTGGGACTCAAGGCCGTCTGCCCGTAAAAGCCCTCCACCAGGAACCGCCACATCGGGTCATATTTGTAACTTGTCCCCAAGGTGCCCCGGAGATCGTTCTGGTCGTACAACTGCAGCCCTTCCTGGTAGTCGACATCCGAATGGTCGCCGATCACGTACACGTCCGTCTTCGCCGTCATGTCGTACGTCATCACGTAGTGATCCAGCCAGAGGCGTCGATCGACCAGGGTCCGGCTCTGGTTGTAGACGCTGCCAATGAAGCCCGACAGAAACGCGATCGAGTCCTGCCCTTCCAAATGCAGGCGGCTTTTCGCCAGGTGCAGGTGCATCCCCACCCGGTCCTGGTGGGTGTTCTTGTCCGAGTTCTCGAGCAGAAGGATCTCGTCGTGCCCGGCGTCAATGTTGATCTGGTTCTCACCGTCGAGCCCATACTGGAGCTTGAGACCCGGACTGATGATCGAGGTCAGGTCGCTGACCTGGTTGGTGGAAGGCCCCAGGAACAGGTTGTCGGTGAAAACCTCCGAGACGCTCAACTGCGGCTGCAACGCCAGATGCCCCCACGAGTAGCTCAGGTAGTCGCCCACGTCCTTGGCCCGGAGCGGCACCTCGGCCAACCCGGCCACCAAGACCGCCCCCAGGCACACCGTGGGACCGTTCGCCACCAAGGACTTCATCAAGCGTATGTGGACCGTTTCCCGCCCCGGACGTTCAGTCCCAATCCGAGGGAGAGACGGCCCGGCGAATGAGGGATTCCATCCAGTTTGCGTCATGCAACCTAATCTTGGAAGAAGCAGCCAGTCCCTGTAAACGACTTTCACCAACCGGTGCGACTGCCCCATCCTCACCCCCGGGGTATACCCCCCAATCCCCACCCATCCCTAGCAGATTGCCCGCCAGTATCACCCGTGCGCCTGAATGCCATCCGCTCCCGGATCCCCGGGTCCCCCCAGCCATCCGAGATGCCATCCATCGATCCGTGCCAACGCCTTCCGCACCTCCAACCCCCGTCCGCCCCGGGACTTTCCGCCGCTCTTCAAAAACCGTAGGCTCCCTCCGTGATCATCGTCGTCATGGGCGTCTCCGGCTGCGGAAAATCCACCGTCGGACGCGCCGTCGCCGAACGGCTGGGTTGGGAATTCCGGGATGGCGATGACTTCCATCCACCCGCCAATGTGGCCAAACAAAAGGCCGGAATCCCCCTGAATGACACCGATCGGCAGCCCTGGCTGGAGGCGATGCGCGATTGGATGCGGTCCGTCCATGCCGCCGGCCGGAATGCGGTGCTCCCCTGTTCGGCCCTGCGGGAAAGATACCGCGACATCCTGTTGCGCCGTGAACCGTGGGTCCGTTTTGTCCATCTTCAGGGCAGCCGCGAAACGATCGCCGCCCGGTTGGCCGCCCGCACCGGTCATTTCATGCCGGCCACGCTTCTGGACAATCAATTCGCCACCCTCGAACCCCCCGCCGATGCCCTGGTCATCGACATCGGACGCCCACCCGAAGCCCTGGCTGCAGAGATCGTGACCCGTTTGGGCTTGGGGTGAACCTCAACCCAGCGCTGGAAGACTCGCTGCGGCAATGGCCTGCCCGTGCCGCTTGTCCTTCTCATCGGGCATGTGGAAACGGATGCGTCCGGCCAATTCCGGGAACTCGGCCCCCAACACGTCGCCCGCCGCGCCCAAGATCACATCACCGCCACTCCCGCTCGTCACCCGGCCCAGGATCAGCACGTGCCCGAACGCGTAAAAGTCCGCGTAATGGGCCACCGAATACCCCAGGCAGGTACCGATGGTCTGATAAATCCTCCGGGCCCGTTCATCGCCGGCCGACATCAGGTCCTGGACCCGCCGGAGTTTTTCCGGGAGCGGCAGGTCGGCTTCGACCCCGATGCCGGCCGGCCCCAGCAACCGGCCGACCGCCTGCTGGCTGAAGAACTGCACCCCGCATCCCAAGTCGCCGCTCCACTCATCCCGCGGTGCCCCCACGCGGTAATCCACGGGGGCGAACGCCAACTCATTGAGCCACGTCGTGATGTTCCCCTCGGCCGTCACGAAGCCCGCCGCGGTGCTCGTTCCCATCGAGATGCCGAGGACCGAATTGACCCCCAGGGACATCGAGGCCGCCAGGGCCGTGACTTCCCCATCGTTGACCACCTCGAACGGGATCCCGCCCCAAGCCTGCCGCAGATCGAGAAACAGGTTTTTCACCCGGCGCTCAAAATCCGTCGTGGAAACGCCCCGGAACAGGGAGGCCACCTTGACCCGGTTGTTCACATACACCCCCGCCGCACTCCCGCCGATCGCGTCCACCCGGGGCAGATGTTCCGCCGCCTTTTTCAAGGAATCCATCACCCCGTCGAAATGGTAAGCCGGGTCCTTCTGGAAATAGGGATCCCAGACGATTTCCTCGCTGAACACCACTTCACCCTCCCGCAACGCCGCCACCTTCCGGTCGGACCCCCCCAAATCGAAACCAATCCGGCATCCCTCCAGATGGCGGCCCAACGGGGTGGTCGTCGCCCGGGCCGGGGGCAGATCGGAGGTCGCCACCACCGTGATCGGGTGATCGTAAATCCGGCCTCCGATGATCTCGGAATCAAATCGGCCGGTCGGATCTTCCCGGAAATGTCGTTCCAATGCCGTCGCCACCCCGGCCGGGCCATCGATCCAGATCCGCCATCCACCCCAGGTCCAAAGCAGGTATTTCACCCACCGCTCGACAAAGAAATCGTTGAATTCCCGGTTGGGATGCGCCTCGGGGAGGACGTCCATCCGGGCGTGAAACACCGATCCGTCCGCCTGTTCCAAGGCCAGATGGACCGGCACCGAGGCGTCGCGGGCGAAGGCGCGACGGGCGAGGACAGCGGGTCGGAAGCCGGGGTCCAGGACCGGGGCCAGGGCGGGGGCGATCAAGTACGGGTTTTCCATGGGGACGTGCGCCGCGACTCATGCCCGAACCGGGTCCGGTGACCAAGTCCCAATCGCATTTCCCCGGCGGCGCATCCGGGGTCAAAAAGGCAATCCACTGGTCCACTGCAATCGGAACCATGGAAAAACGATTTCCACGGCGGTGACGATCAGAAAGGTCACGCTGACCGTGGCGTTGAGTTTGAAAAACGCAAGGTTGATGACCTCCGGACGGCGGCGGCGGGCCAGCAGATGCTCCATCAACAGCAGGCTGAGAATGAGGACGAGGCCGATCCAGTAGGCGAGGCGGAAGTGGTTCATCAGGCCGAACACCACCAGGACCGCCCACATGAACAGATGCGCCAGGAACGCCACCGCCAGCGCATTGGCCGGTCCCCATCGCACCACCAGGGAATGCAACCCCTGACGCCGGTCAAATTCATAGTCCTGGGTCGCATAGATGATGTCGAAACCCACCAGCCACAGGACGACCGCGATGGCCAGCACCGCCGGGACCAGAAGGCTGTGGCGATAATCCGGGACGCCATCGATGCGGGGCAACAGTTCCAGGCGACCCTGCACCGCCAGCCACGCTCCCAACGGTGCCAGGGCCAGGGCGACGCCGAGCCACACGTGCGTGAAGTCGGTGAATCGTTTGGTGAGCGAATAGAAACAGACGATGAGCAGGGCGACGGGCGAAAGTCGGAAACACCACGGATTGAGGCCCCACGCGGCCAGCACCAGGCCCGCCGCTCCCAGGGCGCAGACCGTCCATGCCGATGCCAGGGAAATGGACCCCGCGGGCAGATGCCGCCGGGCTGTCCGGGGGTTCAACGCATCCAACCGGCGGTCCACGATCCGATTGAACGCCATCGCACACGTCCGTGCCGACGCCATGGCCACCACGATCAACGCGAAGGTCTTCCACCCCGGCCAACCCCGGGTCTCGCGCGCGGCGAGCAACATGGCCGCCAGTGCAAAGGGCAGGGCGAACAGCGTGTGGCTGATCTTAACAAAATCGCCCCATTTCTTGAGAGTCTTGACCATCTTTGGACCCGAACCAACCGGGCGTATCACCATGCCGGGTCGGTGCCCCAAGGGAAAGCGCGGAGCCGACGAGGTACGAGGCGAATCCGGTCGGGCGGTTGGGGAAATTGATGATTTTGGATTGGAGATTGATGATTGATCATTGGCAGCCCGCCGCACCCGGCCAGTCCGCCCCAATCGGCAATCAACAATCCCCAATCAACAATCTCTAATCATCAATTCCCTGCCCCCTCCGATCGGATCCGCCTCGTACCTCGTCGGCTACCAAGCCCCCCACCTATTCCGGTTCGTCCTGCCAACGATGGACCAACCGGTGGGCCACCCCGACGTGATCCAAGACCCGGGCGACCACGGTGTCCGCGAGTTCCCCGATCGTCTGGGGCCGCGTATAGAAGACCGGATTGGCCGGCAGGACCGTCGCCCCCGCCAGGAGCAGCAATTCCACATTTTTCACGTGCACCAATGACCAGGGCGTCTCGCGCGGAACGAGGATCAGCCGGCGCCGTTCCTTGAGCATCACATCCGCGCACCGCAACAGGGCATCGGAGCTCAGCCCGTGCGCAATCCGACCCAACGTCCCCATGCTGCAGGGGATGACCACCATGGCGTCCGGTGGGTTGGATCCGCTGGCGAACGGCAGGTTCATCGAGCGCGGGCCATGGGAGGTGACCCCCGGGGCAAGGCGCAGTCCATCGGGCAATTCCTCGGCCAACACTTGCGGGGCGTATTGGCTGAGGATGACGTGCACCTCGTGGACCGCCGGGTCGAGGTTGTCCAAGAGCCGTTGGGCGTAGATCGACCCGCTCGCCCCGGTGACCGCGATCAGCAAGCGCATGCCGGCACTCTGGACCGGAGCACCCCCAAAGTCAGCGACGCACCGGAGCGACCCGTCGGAATCTCACTGCGCCGCGGCCTCGGGTGCCGGGTGTTCCTTGGCTTGGAACGTGGTCGAACCCGCGAAACGTCCCGCCTTCAATTCGAGCCGGTACGTGACCCCGGGTTCGAGCTGCTTCACCTGGTCCCGGGGATCCTTCAACTTCATGCCCCGTGGAATCCGACCATAAACCAAGGCTTTGGTGGGCGCGGAATTGCTCACGCTGTTCACCTGCCAGACGATCTGGGGCGCCTTGTGGTTGGGCGCCGCCTCCGCCTCAATCACCCGGATCGACGTCAGCTTGTAATTGCCATCGAGTGCGAACACGACCGGAAACAGGCCCTCGAACTGCCCCGCCGTCCCCGCCCCGATCACATCGCCCCCGGCTTCCATGTTCGGATCCACAGGGCGGGCCGCGACCAAAGGCCGCGGTTTTCCGTCCGGACCCGGCCCTCCATTGGGACCCGGCCCGGGACCCCGGTTTGGAGCTCCATTCGTCCCGGCGTTCGCCATCCGGATGACGTCGCCCAAGCGGACCACCTCCCCCGGGCCCTTGGCGGTTCCGGCCGGGCGCTGGGGTGGAGGCCGTCGGATGCGGACACCCTTGGGCAGTTCCCGGATCTCGGCCTGGATCTGGATCGGTTCCGGCCGGATCCATTCGGTGAACGACAGGGCGTACCAGATCCCGAGGATCCCCATCAGTCCGATCAACACCCAAATCCGGGTTTTCATGGCGTGTTCAGTCCCAGTTTTCGGGCCGCCGGTGTCACGGCCCACAGATTCACCGGGGCCAGGGAACGGCCAAACCGCAGGAACCGGACGCTGCCATCCACCATCGCGTAATTCGAGCCGCCGCCGCGACCGCTCTTCACCGAGTTGGCATGGTGGTTTTGGTTCAATTGCAGGATGTCGTCGTACTGGTCGAAATCCATGTGGAAGTGCAGCGAAGTCTCCTCTTTCTCCCCAAACAAAACCGTGTCGCTCGGTTCCGGGATGTCATTTTCCCGGATCGATTTATCCCCGGCCCCCTGGACCCGGAAGACCTTCCATTCCGCCGCGGTGAAGGCCTGCTGGTAATAGTCGTTCCAACCATTGATCAGATAGGATCTCGGCGCGTAATCGGCCGGATCGGTGTTGGTGCTGACCCCGGGCAACGTCCCGGTGGGGGTTCCCGTCTGCTTCGGCGGATCGGCCGGACACCGCAGGAGGCGCAGTTCCTTATAGTAGCTCAGGGTGGACTGCGGCCAGCGGTTGGTCGAAACCCGGGCCGGGAATCGCTCCCGGTTGTCATCGGTGTACATCCGCACCCCCAGGCCCAGTTGCTTCTGGTTGTTCACGCAACTGATCCTCCACGCCGCCCCCTTCGCCTTCGCCACGGCGGGCAACAGCATCCCCGCCAGGATGGCGATGATCGCAATCACCACGAGCAACTCAATCAGGGTGAAACCCCGCCCCAACGACCCGACCGTCCCCGGTGGATTCTCCTGGACTTGCATACGCACAGAGACTGACACGGATGACCCAAGGTTACTTAGAGCCTGGTTCCTGCACCGTTCCCGCCTTCCCTCCCCAAGGATTCAACACCCGGTCCAGGATCATGATCTTCTGCCAGACCTGTTGCGACAGTCCCAGCGTCAGGTCCTCGATGTCCTCCACCGTGGACCGGGTCTCCGCATCGTCGAAATGCTGCACGTGAAGCGCCGCCGCCTTACTGATCAAGGCCAGCATTTCCGTGCAATAATCCAGATAACGCACCAATTCGAACGGGGTCATCGTGTGGCGCGGCGACGACTCCGTGTCGGGACGCCCGCTGCCGGTGACCCGCTCCGGGTCCTTGGTGAGTTGGTGCATGTCGACGATGTGCGCCAGCGACCGGAGGGTGTGCAGAGACGATTGTGCCCGACGCCGTTTCCACCTCGCTTCCAAGCCCGCCAGAAACCAGGCCCCCACGCTCAGGAACACAAGGTTGTTGATCGCCGCCTCCAATCCCTGCAGGAATTCCGCGACCCCGGGAACCTCCGTCCGCAGATGCAACCGCCGCACCACCCCGGCGATCCCCCCCAGCAACAGCAGCGCTCCCACCCCGATCCCCGCCCGCAGCCAGTGGTTCGGTCGCGCCAGCCACACCGACATCTTCTCCGCCTCCCGGCAGACCTCGGTCAATTCCCCGCTCACCCGGCCCAGTCCGGAACCCGGAAACCGCTCCTCGATCCGTCGCCGCAACAATTCCGCCGTCGCGATGATCTCTTTCGGCGACAGGGCCCGATAGTGCTCCTCGTCCGCGTCCGGTTCGGTTTGCGATGGCTCGCTCATGGAACGGTGTGGAGATACCCGGTCCGGGGCGTCACGGGAAGCCCCGTAGGTGCGCCCGGCCAAGCTTCGCCCGTTGGAAGCGCTCGGCTTCCCCGCACCGGGCGGGTATCATTCCACGAATCTTTGGCCGCCGACCCACCTGATGCCCACGAACCAACACTCCTCCACGGATGCCCCCGTCCGCATCGGGTCGGTGCCCTATCTCAATGCCGCACCCCTGACCCATGGCCTGGAACGGGAGATCGTTTTCCTCCCCCCCTCCCGACTCGCCCTCGAACTCCGCGCCGGCCGTCTCGACGCCGCCTTGCTCTCCGTGACGGAAGCCTTGTTCCACGACGGTTATGACCTGCTTTCCGGCCCCGGAATCGTGTCGCGCGGCCCGGTCTTCAGCGTCGGCGTCGCCCATCGGGTCCCTTTGGAGAAAGTGACCGAAATCCACGTCGACACCGCGTCCGGCACCAGCGTCAACCTCCTCCGGGTGTTCCTCGCCGCACGGGGCCTTCAACCCCGACTGGTTCCGCTCACCGATTATGCGAGCGCACCCGCAGTGCCCGCCGTGCTGCTGATCGGCAACGCTGCCATCGATTTCCGGCGGGCGGGTCACGGGCATGACTGGTGGGATTTCGGTGACGCCTGGCAGCGCGCGGAGGGCTTGCCCTTCGTTTATGCCGTATGGGTGCTGCGCCGGATCCCCGGCTTGGATCCCCTCAAGGCCACCCTGCTCGCCGCCGCCCACGCCGGCCTCGCCGCCCTTCCCGATCTCATCGCCTCCCGACCCGAATATGATCCGGCCTTCCGCCGAGAGTATCTGGGCGGTTGCATCCAATTCGATGTCGATGCCGCCGCGCGATCCGGCTTGGATCGTTTTGCCGAACGGTTGCGATCCCTCGACGATCGCACCGTCTTCCCGCCGCACTGGGTCCGGTGACACCCCCGCAGCCGAAACCTCCGGGAGCATGGATCACGGCTCCCTCACCCGATAGAATGCGGAAGGCGGGCCTTGGTTGAAGTCCACGATATAAGAGGGGTATCCCCCGGTGGGCGGCGCCTTCAGGACGGTCACCCGGGACCAATTCAAAAGGTCCGTGGACCGCTCCAACACATAAGTGTTGGTGCCGCCATACACCTCCAGGTTCAGTCCGGTTTGCGGGGCTCCGGTCCAATAATGGAGATAAGGCCACATTCTCACCTGCACATGATAATATCCGGCCAGGTCGTAAGGGTACGGGTCGACATAAGAAATCCCTGCTGACAGCCGCAGCGTCACCAGCGGGTTATAGCGAAGGCCCAGGCTCCGGAGTGAACTGAGAGAGATGGGGATGTCCACGTCGGTCAGCTGGTTCTGGCTCAGATCCAGGCGTTGCAGACTCCGCAAATCGGCGGGCAAAGGCGCCTTCACCAGGGCATTCCCGGCCAGGTTGAGGTCCACCAGTCCGCGCATGTCTTCCAAAAAACCGATGTCCGTGATCCGGTTCCCAAACAGGTTCAGAGTAGTCAGCCGGGGAAGCGGGCCGCCCACCGACAGACGGCCGATACGGTTGCCCTCCAGATCCAGGCTCGAAAGATCGACGAGCCCGGCCGGCAAATCCAAGGAGGTGAGTTGATTGTGATTCAGGCCCAGTATCGAAAGGTTGCCGAGTCCTTCGGGAACCGTGAAGCGCGACAGCCGGTTGAATCCCAACCGCAATTCCTCGAGCGCCAACAGGTCCGGAGGAAGATTCAGTTCCAAGAGCTGGTTGTCACGGAGGTCCAATTTCCGAAGGACCCGCAGGCCGGCTGGCAGGAGGCAGGTTTCATAGAAGTTTCCGGAGAGATCCAGCGACTCCAGACGGGTGCGGCCCATTAGGAACGAAGTGTCAGAAAGCCGGTTTCCGGAGAGATCCAGCGTGACGAGGTTGGTCAATTCCAAGGGCAACCGGAGCGATGCCAGCCCGCAGGAACTGACTTCCAATGTCTCCAACCCTCCGAGAACCGGCGGGATTTCCGCGATCAACCCGGGGTCATAGGAGAGGCGGAGGCTGCGAAGATGGGTCGCCCATTCCAGCCCTTTGAGAGATTTGACGCCCGAACCGGATGCATCCAGGGAAGTGAGCCCGGCAAAGTCCCCTGGAACCAGCGGCCCATTCGTCCGACCGACCGTCCTGCGAATCACCACCGCCAACCCCGGATCAATGTCGAGAACCTCCTGTGCAACGCAACGCCACCCGACCGCGAGCCAGAGCGCCATGCCCAACAAGACAACTGCCCGATTCACCCTCCCCGCCGCCATGGTTTGCAAGCCCTCCGCGGAGGCACCGACCCCACGGCGGGCGCAACACGAGATCATAAGCAGACATTCGAAGGGTGCATCCCTGTGTCAAGGACAGTGGCCTGTTGTCCGGCGACCCAACGACCGCGTTGACAGGAAGCGCCCCTCGTGCGCCGATGAAGGCGAGACTTTGGATGCCTGAACCGTTCGACACCAACCCATCCCGATCATGATCACGTACCGCATGCTCCCCTTCCTCGTCGGGCTGCTGATCGGGCACGTGGTTACGGCCCAAGGCACCCTCGATTTTTCCAATCTCACCATTCCCGGACGCCCCAAGATCACCCTGGCCGATGGAACACCGATCGAAGGTGACCAATACCTGATCGACCTCCTCGTGAAGAACCCCATCACGGACGAGTTCACCCGTGCCGGCTTGCTGCGCGTCACGAGCCAGGGCGAGGTCCCGACCACACCCGTCAACCCTTTCCCGGCACCCAATGCCGGACTCTTCCGCGGCGGGTCCATCAAGGTCGGGTTTCTCGCGCCCAGTTCGGATGCGACCGTCCGGATCATCGCCTGGGACACGAGGACGGGCGACACTTATGAATCGGCCTCCATCCGGGGGGCCTCGACGTTCCTGGTGCAGAACCTGGGCGGCGCCGGTTCCCCGCCGACCCTTCCCGCAATCCTATATAATTTCACCGGTCTGATCCTGGTCCCCGAACCCGGCGAATGGGTCCTGTTGGCGGTGGGCTTGGGATTGGGATTCGTCCTCCACGCGACCCGATGGAAAAGCGTCCAGGGTGAATCGGAACTGCCGCTTGAAGCTCAATCCCGATCCAATTTCCGCCGGAGAATGTGATCGTCCATGACGAATCCTCCGCCGATGTCGGTGCACACGGAATCCACGATCTCAAATCCGGCGCGACGATAAGCCCGCAGCGCCCGTTCATTGCGACGGTTGACCCCCAATTCCACCGCGTCGGCTCCGCGCGTGCTGGCCGCCGTGAAGACATGCCGGAGCATCGCCTGGCCAAGTCCGCGGCCCTGTTCCTCGGGCAACAGATAGAGCTTGTGCAACTTCAGGGTCCGTCCATCCGCCACCATTTCCCACGCGAGGTAACCCACGGGGCGGCCTCCAAT